>NZ_BAAATR010000016.1:0-67339 GCF_039533515.1 Kitasatospora cystarginea
CCGAGACCCATGTGGTCACCGCCTACCCGCTGCCGACCGACCCCGCCGACTGCCCGCTGCCGGTACCCATCGGCCGTCCGATCGCCAACTGCCAGGTGTACGTGCTGGATTCGGCCCTGCGGCCGGTCGCTCCGGCAGTGACGGGCGAGCTGTACCTGGCCGGGACGGCGCTGGCCCGCGGCTACCTGAACCGACCCGGGCTCACAGCTGCTCGGTTCGTGGCAAACCCGTACGGCCCGGCGGGCTCCCGGATGTACCGCACGGGTGACCTGGTCCGCTGGCGCGCCGACGGCGAGCTGGAGTTCGCCGGCCGGGTGGACCACCAGGTAAAGGTCCGCGGCTTCCGGATCGAGCCGGGCGAGATCGAGGCGGAGCTGACCGCTCATCCCGGCGTGACCCAGGTCGCCGTCCTCGCCCGCGAGGACCAGCCAGGAAACTGCCGCATCGTCGCGTACGTGGTGCCGTCGGCCGAGCGCGGCGCCACCACAGCAGCACTGGCGGCATACCTGCACGAGCGCCTGCCCGACTACCTGGTGCCATCCGCGTTCGTACTGCTGGACGCGCTGCCACTGACCCCGAACGGGAAACTGGACCGCGCGGCACTACCCGCACCCGAGCCGGGCACCGCTGGGAGCAGCCGCGCGCCACGCACCCCACAGGAGCAGATCCTGTGCGAGCTGTTCGCCGAAGTGCTCGGCCAACCACAGATCGGCGTCAACGACGACTTCTTCAACCTGGGCGGACACTCCCTACTCGCCACCCGACTGCTCTCGCGGGTCCGGGCAACCCTCGGCGTCGAACTGGAACTGCGCAGCCTGTTCCGCACACCCACCCCCGCCGCGCTCGCAGCCGGACTGCACGACGCCAGCACCGCACGACAGGCCCTGCTGCCCCAACCCCGCCGCGAGCCCATGCCGCTGTCGTTCGCACAACGCCGCCTATGGTTCCTCCAGCAACTCGGGACACCCAGCGCCACCTACCACATGCCGCTCGCCCTGCGGCTGTCCGGCAACCTCCACCAGGGCGCGCTGAGCGCCGCCCTCGCCGACGTGGTCGCCCGCCACGAGACCCTGCGCACAGTCTTCCCACACACCGCCGGCGTTCCGCACCAGCGGGTGCTGGACACCGCCGAGGCCGCCATCGAGCTGACCGTCCGCCACGCCGGCGAGGCGGAGCTCCCGGCACTGCTGCGCGAGGCGACGGCGCGCGGATTCGACCTGGAGACCCAAGTACCCCTCAGGGCCGAGCTGTTCACGCTCGCCCCGGACGAGCACGTACTGCTGGTCGTCATGCACCACATCGCCGGCGACGGCTGGTCCATGGGCCCGCTGGCCCGCGACCTCGCCACCGCCTACGCCACCCGGCAGCGCGGTGAGGCGCCCGACTGGACGCCGCTACCAGTGAACTACGGCGACTACACGCTGTGGCAGCACGAGATCCTCGGCGACGAGCACGACGCCAACAGCACGTTCGCCCGCCAGGTCGCCTACTGGACCGAGACGCTGGCCGGACTGCCCGACCAGCTCCAGCTCCCGGCCGACCGGCCCCGTCCAGCCGCCATGTCCTACCGCGGCGACCTACTGGACATCCGAATGGACGCCGAACTACACACGGCGCTGGTCAAGTTGGCACGGCGTTCCGGCACCAGTCTGTTCATGGTGCTACAGGCCGGCCTGGCGGCGTTGTACACGCGGTTGGGTGCGGGGACGGACATCGCGATCGGTAGTCCGATCGCGGGCCGGACCGACGAGGCACTGGACGATCTGGTCGGCTTCTTCGTCAACACGCTGGTGCTGCGGACGGATACGAGCGGTGATCCGAGTTTCGCTGAGTTGCTGGACCGGGTGCGGGAGACGGCGCTGTCCGCCTTCGCGCACCAGGACGTGCCGTTCGAGCACCTGGTGGAGGTGCTGAACCCCTCCCGGTCGCTGTCGTACCACCCGCTCTTCCAGACCATGCTGGCCCTGCAGAACGCGCCGACCGGAGACTTCGAGCTGCCCGGCCTCACGGTCGCCGGAATGGCCGTGCCCACCGGGACTTCTCGGCTCGACCTCACCTTCAGTTTGGCGGAGAACCGCGGGCCCGACGGTACGCCGGCCGGCCTGAGCGGTGTGATCGAGTACAGCACCGACCTGTTCGACCGCAGGACCGTCGAGAGCCTTCTCAGCCGGTGGATCCGGCTGCTGGCCGCGGTCGCGGTCGCTCCCGAACGGCCGATCGGCCTGGTCGACGTGCTGGCGGAGGAGGAGCGCCGCGACCTGGTGGACGGGTTCAACGACACCTCGGTGGCGGTGGGCGAATACCACCTCCCCGCCATGTTCGCCGCCCGGGTGGCGGCGACTCCGGATGCTGTTGCCCTGGTCGGTGCTGGTAAGGAGTTGACGTATCGTCAGTTGAATGCCCGGGCGAATCGGTTCGCGCATGCGCTGATCGCGCGGGGTGCGGGTCCTGAGCAGGTCGTGGCGGTGGCGTTGCCGCGGTCGGTGGAGTCGGTGGTGGCTGTCCTGGGTGTGTTGAAGGCCGGGGCCGCGTACCTTCCGGTGGATCCGGCGTACCCGGAGTCGCGGATCTCGTACATGCTTCAGGACGCTCGTCCTGCGGTGGTGGTCGATGATCCGGCCATGGTTTCCGATGTGGCGGAGTGTCCGGAGACGGATCCGGGGGTGGCGCTGGATGCCCGGCATCCGGCGTACGTGATCTACACCTCGGGTTCGACCGGGCGGCCCAAGGGCGTGGTGGTCAGCCACGCGGGCGTGCCGAGTCTGGTGGCGGCACAGGTCGAGCGGCTCGGCATCGAGGCCGGCAGTCGAGTGCTCCAGTTCGCCTCGCCCAGTTTCGACGCGTCCTTCTGGGACCTGTGCAGTGCCCTGCTGACCGGCGCCACCCTCGTCCTGGCTCCGTCCGAGGCCCCGCTGGAAGCCCTGACGGACCGCCGGCTCGACGCCACCCATGTGACGCTGCCGCCCTCGGCCCTGGCCGCGCTGGACGGTGCCGAACTCACGGCCGCCACGCTGGTGGTGGCGGGTGAGGCGTGTTCGCCGGAGCTGGTGGCGCGGTGGGCGCCGGGGCGGCGGATGATCAATGCGTACGGTCCGACGGAGACGACGGTGTGCGCGACGATGAGCGACCCGCTGTCGCCGGGCTCGGGTGTGCCGCCGATCGGCCGACCGATCGCCAACGCGCGGGTGTACGTCCTGGACGAGCGGTTGTGTCCGGTGCCGCCAGGTGTGGCGGGGGAGTTGTACGTCGCCGGTGCTGGGTTGGCCCGTGGGTATCTGAACCGGCCGGGGCTGAGCGCGCAGCGGTTCGTGGCGTGCCCGTTCGGCCCGGCGGGCCAGCGTATGTACCGCACGGGTGACCTGGTCCGGATGCGGGCCGACGGCGGGTTGGAGTTCGCCGGTCGGGCCGACGACCAGGTGAAGGTGCGCGGCTTCCGGGTCGAGCCCGGTGAGGTCGAGACCGCCCTCGTCGCGCACCCGGCCGTCGCCCAGGCCGCCGTCCTCGCCCAGGACGACCGACTCATCGGCTATGTGATGCCGCACCCCGGTGCCTCGGTCAGGCCGGCGGAGCTGCGCGCACACCTGCTCGGCCGCCTGCCGGACTACCTCGTCCCGGCCACCTTCGTGGTGCTGGACGCGCTGCCGCTGACGCCGAACGGGAAGCTGGACCGGGCGGCGCTGCCCGTGCCCGAGCCTGCCACCAAGGGGAGCGGCCGTGCGCCGCGCACGCCGCAGGAGCAGATCCTGTGCGAGCTGTTCGCCGAGGTGCTCGGCCGGTCGCAGGTCGGTGTCGACGACGGCTTCTTCGACCTGGGCGGGCACTCCCTGCTCGCCACCCGCCTGGTCGCACGGGTGCGTTCGGCACTCGGTGTCGAGGTCGGGCTGCGCACGCTCTTCGAGGCACCAACGGTGGCCGGGCTGGCGGCGAAGCTCGCCGAGGCCGGCCGGGTCCGGCCCGCGCTGGTCGCCTGCGAGCGGCCGGAGGTGGTACCGCTGTCGTTCGCTCAGCGGCGGCTGTGGTTCCTGCACCGGATGGATGAGGCTGCCGCGACGTACCACATCCCGCTGGCACTCCAGTTGACCGGAGCGCTGGACGAGAAGGCGCTGACCGAGGCGCTGGCCGATGTGGTGGTCCGGCACGAGAGCTTGCGGACGGTGTTTCCGGAGGTCGAAGGCGTGCCGTGCCAGCGGCTCCTCGACCCGGAGGCGGCGCGTCCGCAGGTGAGGGTGACCGAGGTTGCCGAGGCTGAGCTGCCACAGCGGCTCGCCGAAGCGGCACGGCAGCCCTTCGACCTGGCGGCGGAAGTGCCGCTGCGGGCAGAGCTGTTCGCGCTCGCGCCGGACGAGCACGTGCTGCTGCTGGTCATGCACCACATCGCGGGCGACGGCTGGTCCACGGGCCCGCTGGCCCGCGACCTGGCCGAGGCGTACGCCGCCCGGTGCGAGGGTCGCGCGCCGAGCTGGCCGGTACTGCCGGTGCAGTACGCCGACTACACCCTGTGGCAACGCGACCTGCTCGGCGACGCGGCCGATGAGGACAGCCGGTTTGCCGAGCAACTCGGCTACTGGGCTCGGCAGTTGGCCGGTCTTCCGGAGCGGCTGCAGCTGCCCGCGGACCGGCCTCGCCCGGCCGTCGCAAGCTACCGGGGGGATCACCTCGGCCTTGAGCTGCCCCCCGAACTGCACACGGGGCTGGCCGAGTTGGCACGGCGTTCCGGTGCCAGCCTGTTCATGGTGCTGCAGGCCGGCCTGGCGGCGCTGTACACGCGGTTGGGTGCGGGGACGGACATCCCGATCGGTAGTCCGATCGCGGGCCGTACCGACGAGGCGTTGGACGATCTGGTCGGGTTCTTCGTCAACACGCTGGTGCTGCGTACCGACACCGGTGGTGATCCGGGTTTCACCGAGTTGCTGGGCCGGGTGCGGGAGACGGCGCTGTCCGCGTTCGCGCACCAGGATGTGCCGTTCGAGCACCTGGTGGAGGTGCTGAATCCGTCCCGGTCGCTGTCCCACCACCCGCTGTTCCAGACCGTCCTGGCCCTGCAGAACGCGCCTATGGGCGAGTTCGGGCTGCCCGGGCTCCGGGCCTCCTTCTCCGCCGTGCCGACCGGGACCGCCAAGTTCGACCTGGGCTTCAACCTGATCGAGCGGCACGGCCCGGACGGCAGCCCGGCCGGAATCGTCGGTGCGGTCGACTACGCCACCGACCTGTTCGACCGTTCGACGGTCGCATCCCTTGCCCGGCGCTGGACGCTCCTGCTGGAGGCTGTCGTCGCCGACCCGGACCAGCCGATCGGCCGGATCGACATCCTCGGCGCCGACGAGCGCCGCTGGCTGCTGGAGGAGAACAACGCCACCGCCCTGCCCGTTGGCGCCGGCACCCTGCCGGAAGCCTTCGCGGCCCAGGTGCGGGCGACTCCGGATGCTGTTGCGTTGGTCGGCGTTGGTGAGAAGTTGACGTACCGTCAGCTAAATGCTCGGGCGAATCGGTTCGCGCATGCGCTGGTCGCTCGAGGTGTGGCTCCTGAGCAGGTCGTGGCGGTGGCGTTGCCGCGGTCGGTGGAGTCGGTGGTGGCTGTCCTGGGTGTGTTGAAGGCCGGGGCCGCGTACCTTCCGGTGGATCCGGCGTACCCGGAGTCGCGGATCTCGTACATGCTTCAGGACGCTCGTCCTGCGGTGGTGGTCGATGATCCGGCCATGGTTTCCGATGTGGCGGAGTGGCCGGAGACGGATCCGGAGATCGCGCTGGATGTCCGGCATCCGGCGTACATCATCTACACCTCGGGTTCGACCGGGCGGCCCAAGGGTGTGGTGGTCGGCCATGGCGGCGTGGCGAGTCTGGTCGCCGCCCAGATCGAGCGGTTCGCGATCGAGACCGGCAGCCGGGTGCTCCAGTTCGCCTCGCCGAGCTTCGACGCCTCGGTGTCGGAGATCTTCACCGCCCTGCTGTGCGGCGCGACGTTGGTGCTGCCGCCGGCGGCGGAGCCGGTGGCAGCATTGACGGACCCGAGTCTTGCGGTCACCCATGTGACGGTGCCGCCGTCGGTGCTGGCGGCACTGCCGCAGGACGCGGTGAGCGTGTCGACGCTGGTGGTGGCGGGTGAGGCGTGTTCGCCGGAGCTGGTGGCGCGGTGGGCGCCGGGGCGGCGGATGATCAATGCGTACGGTCCGACGGAGACGACGGTGTGCGCGACGATGAGTGAGTCGCTGTCGCCGGGCTCGGGTGTGCCGCCGATCGGTCGTCCGATCGCCAACGCGCGGGTGTACGTGCTGGACGAGCGGTTGTGTCCGGTGCCGCCGGGGGTGGCGGGGGAGTTGTACGTCGCCGGTGCGGGGCTGGCCCGCGGGTACCTGAACCGGCCGGGGCTGACGGCAGGACGGTTCGTGGCGTGCCCGTTCGACCAGGCGGGCGCGCGGATGTACCGCACCGGTGACCTGGTGCGCTGGCGCGCCGATGGCGAGCTGGAGTACGTCGGCCGCGCCGACGACCAGGTGAAGGTGCGCGGCTTCCGGATCGAACTCGGCGAGGTCGAGGCGGCGCTGGCCGAGCACCCCGCCGTCGCCCAGGCCGCCGCCCTCGCCGAGGACGACCGGCTCATCGGCTACGTCGTCCCGCGCCAGGACACCGCTCGGGACAACGGCCTCGAAGCGGACCACGTGGGTGAGTGG
Organism: Kitasatospora cystarginea; assembly: GCF_039533515.1. NCBI lineage: Bacteria > Bacillati > Actinomycetota > Actinomycetes > Kitasatosporales > Streptomycetaceae > Kitasatospora > Kitasatospora cystarginea. The sequence continues at coordinate 6,669 of NZ_BAAATR010000016.1, forward strand.
CAGGACATCTACGACGCCCTGCCCATCACCCCCGCAGAAGCCGCCTTCGGCCAGAACTTCGTCGGCTGGAACAGCAGTTACGACACCCACCCGATCCCCATCGAGCAGATGCGCGAGTGGCGCGACACCACCGTGGCGCGCATCCTCGCCCTGCGGCCCCGCCGGGTGCTGGAGGTCGGCGTCGGCACCGGTCTGCTGCTCTCGCACATCGCGCCACACTGCGAGAGCTACTGGGCGACCGACTTCTCCGCCACCGCGATCGACGCGCTGGCCGCCCAGATCGCTCAGCAGGACGGCCTGGCCGAGCGCGTGGTGCTCCACACCCGCCCGGCACACGACACCGACAAGCTACCCACCGGGCAGTTCGACACCATCGTGATCAACTCGGTGGTCCAGTACTTCCCCTCCGCCGACTACCTGGCGGAGGTGGTCGACCAACTGATGACCCTGCTCACCCCCGGCGGCGCGCTCTTCATCGGCGACGTACGCAACCTGCGGCTGCTGCGCCCGCTGACGACCGCCGTCCAACTGCACCGGGCCACCGACGGCACCGACCTGCCGGCGGTGCGCCGCGCGGTGGAGCAGGCCCTCCTGGTGGAGAAGGAACTCCTGGTCGACCCGGACTTCTTCACCGTCCTGCGCGAGCGCGGCACCGACATCGGCGCGGTGGCCGTGGAGGTCAAGCGCGGCCGGCACCACAACGAGCTGACCCGCTACCGCTACGACGTCACCCTGCACAAGCAGCCGACCGTGCCGACGGCACCGACCACGCAGCAGGAACTGACGTGGGGCCGAGAGGTCGCCGACCTCGCGGAACTGCGCGAGCTGCTCGCCCGGCGCGGCGCGGATTCGGTGCGCATCACCGAGCTGCCAAACCGGCGCGTCGCCCGCGAGGCCGCGCTGGCCCGGGCGGTGCAGACCGGGGACGGCACGCTCGCCGAACTGCTGGACCGGCTGCACGGCCCGGACAACGACGGCCTGCCCGACCCGGAGGACCTCCGCGCGCTCGGCGACGAACTCGGACGCCGGGTGTACGTCACCTGGTCGCCCACCGCGTCCGACGCCCTCGACGTGCTCTTCACCAGAGCGCCGGCACCGCAGGACGTCGGCGTCGAGGCCTACCGGCCGCTGCGGCCGTCCGGCACCGCGCTGTCCGAGCTCACCAACCGCCCGACCGGGAACCGGGGTACCACTGCCCTCATCGGCGAACTCCGCGACCGGCTGCGCGACCGCCTGCCCGAGTACCTCGTGCCGTCGGCCTTCGTGGTCCTGGACGCGTTGCCGCTGACCGCCAGCGGCAAGCTCGACCGCCGCGCCCTGCCCACCCCCGACCTGGGGATGGCCGCGGCCGGGCGCGCGCCGCGCACCCCGCAGGAACAGCTGCTCGCCGACCTCTACGCCGACGTGCTCGGGCTGGCCCAGGTCGGCGTCGAGGACAGCTTCTTCGACCTGGGCGGGCACTCGTTGCTGGCGACCAGGCTGGCCTCCCGGGTCAGGGCGGTCTTCGGTGCCGAGCTGGAGGTCCGGACGCTGTTCGAGTACCCGACCGTGGCCGCACTGGCGGCTCGCCTCGACGGCTCGGCAGCGGCGCGGCCCGCGCTGACCGCCCGCCCGCGCCCCGAGAGGATCCCGCTGTCCTTCGCCCAGCGCCGCCTTTGGTTCCTGCACCGCATGGACGGGCCGAGCGCCACCTACAACATGCCGCTCGCGCTGCGCCTGGACGGCCGGCTGGACCAGCCGGCGCTGCGGGCCGCGTTCGCGGACGTGGTCGCCCGGCACGAGAGCCTGCGGACGGTTCTCCGCGAGGCGGACGGCGTGCCGTACCAGGTCGTGCTGAGCGCGGACGAGGCCCCGTCCCCGGCGCTGAAGGTGATCGGGCTCGACGAGGGCCGGCTGGCCGAGCGGCTGGCGGAGGCGGCCCGGCGCGGGTTCGACTTGGCCGCCGAGCCGCCGATCCGGGCGGAGCTCTTCGCGCTCGCGCCGGACCGGCACGTGCTGCTGGTCGTGGTGCACCACATCGCCGGTGACGGCTGGTCGATGGGCCCGCTCTCCCGCGACCTCGCGGCGGCCTATGCGGCCCGCTGCCGGGGCGAGGAACCGCAGTGGTCCCCGCTGCCGGTTCAGTACGCCGACTACACCCTGTGGCAACGCGATCTGCTTGGCGACACCGCCGACCAGAACAGCCTGTTCTACCGGCAACTCAGCTACTGGGAAATGGAGTTGGCGGGACTTCCGGAGCTGGTCCAGGTGCCAGCCGACCGCCCCCGACCGGCCGAGGCCTCCCAGCGGGGCGGCCGGCTCGAGGTCCACATGGACGCCGAACTGCACCAGGCGCTGCGGGACCTGGCCGCCGCGCACGGCGCCAGCATGTTCATGGTGCTCCAAGCCGGCCTCGCCGCGCTGCTCACCCGGCTCGGCGCCGGTACGGACATCCCGATCGGCAGCCCGATCGCCGGCCGCACCGACCAGGCCCTGGACGAACTCGTCGGCTTCTTCGTCAACACCCTGGTGCTGCGCACCGACACCAGCGGCGACCCCGACTTCGCCGAACTGCTCGGCCGGGTGCGGCAGAAGGCGCTCACCGCCTACGACCACCAGGACGTGCCGTTCGAGTACCTGGTCGAGGTGGTCAACCCGGCCCGGTCGCTGGCCCACCACCCGCTGTTCCAGGTCATGCTGGCGCTGCAGAACGCGCCGCTGGGCGAGTTCACGCTGCCCGGGCTGGAGACCGGCTACCTGCCGGCGCCGACCGGCACCGCGCGGGTCGACCTGACGTTCAGCCTGGCCGAGCAGTTCCGCCCCGACGGCGGCCTCGACGGCGTGGTCGGTGCGGTGGAGTTCGCCACCGACCTGTTCGACCCGGACACCGTGGAACTGCTGTTCGCCCGCTGGGTGCGGCTGCTGCGCGCGGCAGCCGCCGACCCGCACCGGGCGATCGGCCGGATCGACATCCTGTCGGGCGAGGAACGCCACCGGCTGCTCGGCGAGTTCAACGACACCGCCGCCGAGCTGCCCGAGGCCGCCCTGCCGGAGCTGTTCGCCCGCCAGGTGCGGGCCACCCCGGACGCGGTGGCCGTCGTCACCGACGGCACCGAACTGACCTACCGGGAACTCGACCTGCGGGCCAACCGCCTGGCGCGGGCACTGATCCGCCAGGGCGTGGGGCCGGAGACGCCGGTGGCGGTCCTGCTGGACCGCTCGGCGGAGCTGGTCGTGGCGATCCTGGCGATCATCAAGGCGGGCGGCGCCTACGTCCCGCTCGACTCGCGCTTCCCGTCCTCCCGCATCGACCTGATCCTCCGGGAGACCGGCGCCGCGCTGGTGCTCACCGAGGACGTACTGACCGCACTGATCCAGACCGAACCCGATTCATCCGACACTGAAGTCTCATGCAACCCAGAGCAGTTGGCGTACGTGATGTACACCTCCGGCTCGACCGGCCGGCCGAAGGGAGTGGGCGTCACCCATCGCGACGTGGCGGCTCTGGCGCTGGCCCCGTGCTGGTCCGGCGGCGCCCACGACCGGGTGCTGCTGCACTCCCCGATCGCCTTCGACGCCGCGACGTACGAGCTGTGGGCGCCGCTGCTCGGCGGTGGCCGGGTCGTCGTCGCACCGCCCGGCCGGCTCGATGTCGACCAGTTGCACCGGACCGTCACCGAACACCGGGTGACCGGCCTGTGGCTCACAGCCGGTCTCTTCCGCCTGGTGGCCGAGGAACGGCCGACGCTGCTCGCCGGGGTGCACGAGGTCTGGACCGGCGGTGACGTGGTCTCCCCGGCCGCCGTCGCCCGGGTTCTGGCGGCCTGCCCGGACATCGCGGTGGTCAACGGCTACGGACCGACCGAGACCACGACCTTCGCCGCCCACCACCGGGTACGCGCCCTCCCCGCGCACGCCGCCACTGTCCCGATCGGCCGGCCGATGGCGAACATGCGGGCGTACGTACTCGACGCCGGACTGCGGCCGGTGCCAACGGGAGTGGCCGGTGAGCTCTACCTGGCCGGCGCGGGCACGGCCCGGGGCTATCTGGACCGGCCCGGCCTGACGGCGGGGCGGTTCACCGCCGACCCGTACGGGCGCGCCGGGGAGCGGATGTACCGCACCGGGGACCTGGCGCGGTGGCTGGCCGACGGCACGCTGGAGTTCGCCGGCCGAGCGGACGACCAGGTCAAGCTGCGCGGCTTCCGGATCGAGCCCGGCGAGATCGAAGCCGTCCTCGCCGGACTCCCGGGCATCGCCCAGGCAGCCGTCGTCGCCCGCGAGGACCAACCGGGCGACCAGCGGCTCGTCGCCTACCTGGTACCCGCTCCCGAGGACGCGCCCGAGGTGGGCGAGCTGTCCGAGCGGCTGCGCCGCGAACTGCCCGAGTACATGGTGCCGTCGGCGTTCGTCACCCTGGACGTGCTGCCGCTGACCGCCAACGGCAAGGTGGACCGGGCCGCCCTGCCGGCTCCCGAGTACGGCGCGACGAGCACCGGCCGCGGCCCCCGGACCCCGCAGGAGCAGCTGCTGTGCGCCCTGTTCGCCGAGATCCTCGGCCGGGAACAGGTCCACATCGACGACAGCTTCTTCGACCTGGGCGGGCACTCGCTGCTGGCCGCCCGGCTGGTCTCGCGCGTCCGAGAGACCCTGGGCGTCCAGGTCGGCCTGCGCACGCTCTTCGAAGCGCCGACGGTGGCCGGGCTCACGAACCGCCTGGCCATGAACGATCCCGAGGACTCCTTCGAAGTGGTGCTGCCGCTGCGCCCGACAGGCAGCCGTCCGCCGCTGTTCTGCATCCACCCCGGCGGCGGCATCAGCTGGTCGTACAGCGGGCTGCTGAACCACGTCGGCCCGGAGCACCCGGTCTACGCGATCCAGGCGCGCGGCCTCGCCCGACCGGAGGAACTTCCGAAGTCCTACGAGGAGATGGCGGCCGACTACGCCGACCAGATCCGCAAGATCCAGTCCGACGGTCCCTACCGGCTGCTCGGCTGGTCCGCCGGCGGGCTGATCGCCCACGCGATCGCCTGCGAGCTGCAGGCCCGCGGCGAACGCACCGAGCTGCTGGCGATCCTCGACGCCTACCCGGTGAAGGACGTGGAGTTCGACGAGGCACCCGTCCCGACCGAGCGGGACGTGCTGGTCGGGATCCTCGACTGCGACCCCGCCGAACTGGACGAGGGGCCGCTGACCTACGGCGAGATCGCCGAGATCCTGCGCCGACGGGGCAGCGCCCTGGCGGACCTGGACGAGCGGCGCATCGAGGCCGTCGTCCAGATCATGATCAACAACGCCCGGCTGGCGCTCGACCACGACCCGGGCAGGTTCGACGGGGACCTGCTGCTGTTCAACTCCACCATCGACCGCACCGACGACTCGACGGGCGCCGGGATCTGGCAGCCGTACGTCGCCGGCCGGATCGACTCGCACGAGATCACCACCCGGCACGACCGGATGACCCAGCCGGGCTCACTGGCCCAGATCGGACCGATCCTGGCCGCCAGGCTCGCCGAGGCCACCGGTGCCACCTCGACCCCCAACCTGGAGGACTGACTCATGACCAACCCGTTCGACGACCAGAACGGCACCTTCCTCGTGCTCGTCAACGAGGAGAACCAGCACTCGCTCTGGCCCCAGTTCGCCGACGTCCCCGCGGGGTGGACCGTCGCCCACGGCCCCGACACCCACGCCGCCTGCCTGGAGTTCGTCGAGCAGAGCTGGACCGACATGCGGCCCAAGAGCCTCGTCGACGCCATGAACGCCCAGCGGTAGAGCGGCCGACGTGACTTCTACCGACACCGCCCTCGGAGCCGACACGCTCGGCACCGATGCCCCCGGCGCCGGCACGCTCGGCACCGGCACCCCCAGCGAGGCCCGCACCACCGCGAGCCCGTCCGGGCCGGGCGATCTGGCCGCGGCGCTGCACACACCCGCGGCCCGCCGGGACCCGTACCCGTTCTACGCCCGGATGCGCCGCGAACGCCCGGTGTACCGCAGCCCGCAGGGCATCTGGTACCTCACCCGGTACGCCGACGTCGAGACGGCACTGGGCGACCTGAGGCTGTCCAACGACCGGGACCGGATGACCCGGGCCCTCGGTGCGCTGGACGGCAACCTCAAGGGCCTGAGCCGGCTCACCGACCGGCTCGGCAGGGTGATGACCAACACCGACCCGCCGGACCACGCCCGGCTGCGCAAACTGGTGAACAAGGCGTTCACCGCCCGACGGGTCGAGGCCCTCAGGGACGGCATCCAGACGATCGTCGACGGCCTGATCGACCGGGCCGTGGCCCAAGGGCCGACCATGGACCTCATCGAGGCGGTCGCCTCCCCACTGCCGCTCGCGGTCGTCTGCGAGCTGTTCGGCATCCCGCCCGAGGACCGTCCGAAGGTCAAGGGCTGGTTCCGCCGGCTCGGCAACCTGACCGAGGACATCGAGCAGTCCGTCCTGGCCGTCGACCAGCACGAGGAGTACCTCACCGAGCTCATCCGCCGACGCCGCGCCGACCCGGGCGAGGACCTGATCAGCGCCCTGGTCACCGCCCAGGCGCGAGGCGACCGGCTCACTGACGCGGAACTGCTGTCGACCTGCTTCGTCCTCATCACCGCCGGCGACGAGACGACCACCCACCTGATCGGCAACGGCACCCTCGCCCTGCTGCGCCACCCCGAACAGCTGGCCCGGCTGCGCGAGGACCCGAGGTTGATCCGGAGCGCCGTCGAAGAACTGTCCCGGTACGACACGCCGACCCAGGCGATCGTGCGGGTCGTCGCCGAGGACGTTCCGATCGGCGGGGAGACGCTGCGCGAGGGCGAGTTGGTGTACCTGTTCCTCGCCGCGACAAACCGTGATCCCGAGCGCTTCGAGGACCCCGACCGGCTCGACCTGGCACGCCCCGGCAACCGGCACCTGAGCTTCGGCAACGGCCCCCACTTCTGCTTGGGCGGACCGCTGGCCAAGCTCGAAGCCGAGGTGGCCATCGGCACGCTGGTCCGCCGGCTCCCACAGCTACGGCTGGCCGAGGAGGCGGCCCTCGAGTGGAAGCCCAACCCGTTGCAGCGCCGGCTGAGTGCCCTTCCGCTCTGCTACTGAACAAGTCATCGGCTATCGAAGGAGTTCTGATCATGGCCCAGGAGTTCCGGGTCCGCCGGGAGCAGGAGCTGGCCGCCGCACCCGACCAGGTCTGGCACGCGGTCGCCACCGCTGGCGGCAACCTCGGCTGGCTCTACCCCATGGAGATCGAGCCGCACATCGGCGGGAAGGTTTCCCGCGGCGATGGGACCGTCGTGGCGTGGGAGCCGCCGCACCACTTCGCCGTCCGGGTGACCAGGGACGACGGATTCTCCAACACGCTCAGCTACCAGATCGAGCCGGCCGACGGCGTAACCAGCCGACTGCGCATGGGAATTCACTGGGTGCACGAGGGCGTCGTCGACGACGGCTGGGACACCAGGGCGGACGCGGCCGAGAAGCACGTCGACTTCTACCAGCACAGCCTGGCCGAGTACCTGACGCACTTCGCGGGGCGTCCCGCCGTCTACGTCAAGGCCGACCGGCCTGGGCCGAGCGCCGACCCCGCCGAGTTCGCCGCCCTGCGCCGACGCCTCGGACTGGCCGACGGCAAGGCCGTCGGCGACCGGTTGTCGCTCACGCTGCCGGGCCGGGACGGCGGCCCGGTAGACGTGATCGTGGACTACCTCACCCGCGACTTCATCGGCCTGCGCGGTCCGGACGCGCTGTACCGCTTCTTCGACGGGAGCTCCTGGAACTGGCCGATCTGGCTGGGCCACCACCTGTTCGCCAAGGACACCGACGAGGAGCAGACCGTGCAGGCGTGGACCGCTTGGCTGAACGACGCGCCCTCCTAACCCGGGGCTGGGGAACGGGAGGCGGCGGAACCGCGCCTTCCTACCGCCGCCTCCCGCGACCCGGGATCCGCCTCCCGTGACCCGCGACCCGAGCTCCGACCGACCGGACGACGGAGAACCGAAGGACCTCTGATGGAAACACTGCTCTATACCGCCGAACTCATCCAGGAAGGCGGTACCTACAAGCTCGTGGTGCAGGACAAGCTGCGGGACACGGTGCAGACCACCCAAGTCCCCAGGGCCGCGGTGGACAAGCTCCCGACCTTCCTGTCCATGCTCAGCGCCAAGCTCAACTCGGGGCTGCCGCACGGCCGGCGGTAGGCAGTGGGCGGCGGAGCGTGCGATGACCACGTTCCACCGGCACGGGGTGGACCGCCGGACCGTCATCCGCCCGGAGCGAGCCGACTGCCTGGTGGTCGAACCTCGTATGAGCCGATGAGCGCGGCGGTACGCCTGTTCGCGCGGGGTTCGCAGCGGATCACAGCAGCGTGCGACGCGCACAACACGGCGTCGATCCAGTCCCTGGGTCGGGTCGACCGCTGGCGGCGGTGATCTTCGTGGCGGTGTCCCACAGCTCAGGTAGAGCCGCCAGGGTCGCCTGGGCGCGGTGCTGCAGGTCGGTACTGGAGGCGATGCCGAGGTCGGCCAGGACGGCGTCGAACAGCGGGGCCAGCTCGGCCTGGCTCTGCGGGGCGTCGATGGCGAGGATCTTGTGGCACCGGGCGAAGGTCGCCGTGATCCAGAACATCGCCTCCCGGTGGTCGCCGCGTTCGGTCAGGTCGTAGCTGGCGTCGATGGCGATCGGCCGGGCGATCGGGGTGATGTCGGTGCTGAAGGAGAACGGCGTCGTGGCTGCTGCAGCTGCGGCATCGAAGGTGGTGGCCAGGGCGTCGACGTGTCCATGGACCTGGGTGGCGGTCAGCTGGTCGGCGCCCATCAACCGCAGCAGGCCGGGGTAGCACTGGGCCAGGCCGAAGTCGGTGAGGGTCTCGCGGGCGCGCAGGTAGCGCAGGCGCACGGTGGGGTTTCGCAGGGCGGCGACCAGGATCAGGTGCGCGGTCACTCCGGTGGGGAAGAGCCAGCTCGTCACCTGGTCGTGCCAGGGCAGCGTCGTGTCCAGGTTGCCGAGTGCGGTCTCGATCTTGTCGCGGACGCTCTGGCAGCGGGCCCGGACCCAGGCCGGGTCGGCGAAACCGGTGGCGACCTGCTGTTGCAGGGCACGCAGAGCGCCGGTGGGGTCGTCGACGATGGTGTCGCGCCGGAGCCCGCCCGCCAGATGGTAGTCGGCCAGTGTCGCCTCGGCCGGGTGGAGCTGCTCCCACGCCAGGTAGGTCACTTCCAGCAGGACGCCCCGGTGCGTGAACTTGCCGAGCTTGTGCCCTTCGACGGGCCAACGGGTGATCAGCATGATGTCGACGTCCGAGCCGAGCGGAAGTTCGGCTTCGTCACGCAGCACGGTGGTGGATCCACTGAGATAGGCCCCGAAGTAGCCGGGAAGGGAACGGCCGTTGGTTGTGATCCAGTCGCGGGCAGCGGCACGTGCGATGTCCATTTTCATGGGCAGGTTCCTCCGGTCAGAGAAGATGGGGCCTGGCGCGCCAAGCTGGTGCTGTGACCGCATAGGTACACCGGGTTGCTTGATCACGCGACGAGGGCTGGTTCGCCACCCCGGCGGAGTCCCTTCTCGCTGCGGATGCGGGCGTGTTCTCGACGCTGGGCGGCCACGACATCGGGGGGCGGGCGTTGGCGTTGCGCCAGCACGGGCAGGCGAGCAGTTTGCGGATCGACCAGCGGCCGAAGGGTTGCCCGAGTTCGGTCGGGCGGGTGGTGGCCGTCTGGACGACGAAGTCCTCGTCGTCAGGACCGCGCAGGCGGAGACAGCCTCCCGCCCACTGAGGGTCCGGGCACGGCACCCAGGGCGGGAAGCCGAAGCGGGCGGAACGGGCGGACGGTGGCGGGATCATCGGCGAGATGTCACCCGTTCGAGTGAGGATCCGAGCTGTGACCGACGATCTGTTGCACGCTGTCCAGCGGCGCCCGGCGACAACGGCGTCTCAGCGACCAGTTCAGGGAGGCTCTCATGGCCAACGTCCCGAAGGACCTCATGTACTCCAAAGAGCACGAGTGGGTGCAACGGATGGGAAACGGCCAGGTGCGCGTGGGTATCACGGACTTCGCACAGCGGCAGCTCGGGGACATCGTCTTCGTGGAACTGCCCAAGGTGGGGGACCGGTTCGATGTCGGACGGGCGTTCGGCAGCGTGGAATCCGTAAAGGCGGTCAGCGAGCTCTACATGCCGGTGGCCGGCACGATCGTCGCCGTGAACGTGGATATGAACGACGACCCTGAAATGATCAACCAAGACCCCTACGACGGCTGGATGATCGAGATCACGCTGGCCAAGGCTTCCGACACCGACAACCTGCTCTCAGCCGCGCAATACGAGGCGTACCTCAGTGAGGAAGCCGACTGACCAGTGGCAGATCGGATCCGAACGGCCCACCCTGTTCAGGTAGTTTGCGCTGGCGATCGCCCCGACCGTCACCGTGCATGCGCCGGTTCGCCAGCGTGACAGCCTGGCTCACTGCCGAGGGACTTCCTGCGGTTGGTCGAGGTCGTGGCAGGCATGGTGTGATCAGCCCACCGTCCGCCCGGGAAGATCACCGCCCTCGGGCTGCACACCCGGCCGGCCAGACCTACCGTGAGGGGCATGAGCGAGCTCCCTCAAGCCGCCCGGCAAGCCGCCGACGCCTACGCCCATGCCGTCGTCCTCCTCGGCCGCTGCGGCGAGGCCACCCACCAGGCCGACTGGGCCGCGCTCGCCGAGCACGCCGGCGCCCTCAGTGTCGCCGCGGGCGAGCTGTCCGTCGCCGCCGGTGCCGTAACCCGGGAGGAGACGCCTGTCAGCCCAGCCGAGTTCCATGCCGCAGCACAGCAGGCCATTCGCGGACGGCAGCCTGATCCACGTGTGCCACGGGGCCAATGAGTGCCGGGCGCAGGGCGGCTGCGGCTACAGCGGGTCGGACGCCGAGCAGGCCAGGCCGGGTGATCGCGCAGCTGTGCGATGCCGCCATGGCCCACTTCCCGAAGCCCGGCGGCGACAACGGCGTGCGCTGGTTGATCGGCAAGCTGCCGGACGCCGTGTGACGACGCCGTGGCCGGGCCCACTCGTCCGCGCGGCGGGCCCGGCCACGTCACGGGTGTACGGAACGCGTCCTCCGCTGGTCTTGGGGCCTGGGTCCTGAGCCACGGGAGCGGTGGACGGGACACGGTGACGGGTACTGCCGAGGCGATTGCCAGGGCGCGGGGCGTCCGTTCAGCCCGGGACGACGGTGAGTTCGCGGGTGGTCCGGTTGAGCCGTTCGGCGCCGTCCGGAGTGCAGACCACGATGTCCTCGATCCTGGCGCCGTAGCGCCCGGCCAGGTAGATGCCCGGTTCGACCGAGAAGGCCATCCCCGGCTCCAGCGGCCGTGACGAGCCGGCCACGATGTAGGGCTCCTCGTGGGTCTCCAGACCGATTCCGTGACCGGTGCGGTGCAGGAACTGCTCGCCGTACCCGGCGGCCGTGATGACGTCCCGCCCGACGGCGTCCAGTTCCTCGGCCGTGATGCCCGGCCGCGCGGCGTCGGTCTGTGCCCGCTGGGCGCGCAACAGCACCTCGTACAGGCGGCGGTACCCGGCCGGCGGCTCGCCGAGCGCGTAGCAGCGGGTGGAGTCGGAGCAGTAGCCGGCTGCGGTGGTTCCGCCGATGTCGACGACCACCGGGTCCCCCGCGCGCAGTGCCCGGTCCGACACCTCGTGGTGGGGGCTCGCGCTGTTCGGCCCCGAGCCGACGATCACGAAGTCGACCTGGACGTGACCCTCGGCGGTGATGGCCTCCGCGATGTCCCGGCCGACCTCGCGCTCCGTGCGGCCCGGCCGCAGCCATTCGGCCATCCGGGCGTGCACCCGGTCGATGGCCGCCGCGGCCTGCCGGAGCGCCTGCACCTCCTGCGAGCTCTTGCGCATGCGCAGTTCGCCGAGTACGGGCCCGGCGAGGACCTGCCGGCTGCGGGGCAGGGCGGCCTGGAAGGCCATCGCCTTCTCGGCCCACATCCGGTTGTCGACGCCGATCGTCGCGCGTGCGGGCAGCCGGGCGGCGGCGATCGCGTACGGGTCCTGCGTCTCCTGCCAGCTGATGATCTCCAGATCGAGACCTGCGGCGGGGGAGGCCTGCGCGGCGGGCTCCTCCAGGGCCGGTACGAGTAGGAAGGGATCGCCCTCGACGGGCAGCACCAGGCAGGTGAGCCGCTCGAGCGGCAGGGCGTGATAGCCCGTCAGATACCGCAGATCGGCACCGGGCGAGATCAGGAGGGCGTCGATGCCGGTGCGGCCGGCGGCTTCACGGGCCTGCCGCAGGCGGTCCGAGGTGACCGTGAGCGGGAGCGGGCGGTCCGGGTCAGGCATTCGGGATCTCCTTCGGGTCTGGCGGCAGGGCCGGATCGGCCCCCACGGGCAGAGCCGGATCGTGAGGACGCCGCCGAGTGCGCCATCGCGACCGGGGCGCCAGCAGCCTCGCCGTCGGGGATCGGGCTGCCGACCGTCCCGAACGCCAAAGAGCGGGCGACCCCTGCCGGTCCGTCATGCCGGGTGGGTTCCGTGACGTTGTCGCTGACCACCTCACGGTCGGCAACCTGCGGACACTCTACCTACCAAACGTTTGTTATGCATCCGTCTTGCGGACTTGCTGACGGAGCGGCAGGGTTGCCGTCGGCGATGCGCTGCGGCACGTCGAGGCGGGCGAGCAGGCGGTAGGCGTTGGCGAGGCGGGCGTGGCCCGCGACGGGGGCGAGCAGGCGGTCGAGGGCGGCCGCCGCCAGCAGGACCGGCGCGGCGGCCAGGAAGAGCGTGCCGCGCAGCAGTCGCCGGCCTCGCCCGGGGGAGCCCGGCAGCCAGGCGGCGTCCTCGCGCGGGGCGACCGAATCGAGCAGCAGCCAGCAGGCGGCGAGCAGGTCCACCGGGTCGTGGGGCTCGCCGTGCTGTTCCAGTAGGACGGTGAAACCCAGCTCGGACAGTCGTCGGCGCAGGTTGACGGCGGGCAGCAGGTGGAGGTGTTGCGGCTGGAGCCAGGGCAGCCACCACCGGCCCAGCAGGCGGGCGTAACGCGACCGCGGGTCGGGGACCTCGATCAGCAGCAGCCCGCTGGGGCCCAGCGCCTGCCGTGCGGCGGCCAACTCCCGGTGCGGGTCGGTGCAGTGCTCCAGGTAGTGGAACATGCTCACCACGTCGTACTGCCCGGCCAGGGTGGGTGCCAGCTCCGGGAAGGAGCCGCGGAAGGCCCGGACCACCCGGCCCTCCCGGCGGGCGAGTTCGACACCCTCGGTGAGGTCCAGGCCGTCGAAGGCGGTATTCGGGAAGAGCCCGCGGGCGCTCTCGCAGAAGTGCCCGTGGCCGGTGCCGACGTCGAGCCATCGGGCGAGTCCGCCGGCGGCGTGCGGAAGGACGGATTCGGCACGCCGGCGGTAGACCCGGGACCGGGTGCCGAAGACTCCGCCGAGCCGCTGCTCGCCCAGCCCGTCGTAGAAGTCGCGATAGTAGAACTCCAGCCCGGCGGACGTCAGCTGCGGGTTCTGGAAGATGTGTCCGCAGCTGCGGCACTCGTCCAGGACGAACCGTCCCGGCTTGTGCTGCAGCAGGTCCGAGGTGCGCAGCCGGGATCGCAGGTCGGTGGCGCCGCACCACGGGCAGTCGGTGCGGCGGGCCGCGAAGAACCGGTCGGTGCCCTCCGCGAGGTCGGCCCGGTAGCCGGGGCGCAGGGCGGCGATCAGGGCGGTGCGGGTCGCGGCCGCGGTGGTGGTCGGCCTCGCGGAGGTGGTCACTGGCTGCTCCCGGGTGTCAAGGGCCGCTCCACTGCCAGCCGTTCGAGGTGATCGGCGGCCGCGGTGGCGCCGCCGGCGGCTCGGAAGGAGGCGCCGACGCGCTGCGCGGCGGCGCGGTACGCGGGGTCGTCGAGGACGGCGTCCAGCGCCTGTCCGAGCCGTTCCGCGGTGGTCCGACCGAACCGCAGCCGCACGCCCGTGCCGGCCGCCACCACCTGCGCGGCCACCACGGGCTGGTCGTCCCGGATCGGGGCGACCACCAGCGGCACTCCGTGCCACAGTGCCTCGCAGACCGTGTTGTGCCCGGCATGGCAGACGACGGCCGCCGCGCGGGCCAGCAGGTCCAGCTGCGGGACGTGCGGGAGTACCAGGACGTCCGGGTCCAGGGCAGGTGCTCCCAGCAGGCCACCCGGGTCGACGATCACGGCCTGGAGGCGTTTCGAGCGTGTGCGCAGGGATGTCTGACTGTGTGACAGAAAAGCCGCTCCGGCGTCGGAGTTGGCGGTTCCCAGGGTTACCAGGACCAGTGCGCGGTCCGGGTCCAGCCACTCCCAGGGGAAGGCGGTGCCGCTCGGGCGTGCAGCCAGCGACGGGCCGACGAAGCGGATCGGTCCACCGGCTGACGTGGCGGATGAGGCCAACTCTGCTGTGCTGAAGGCGAGTACCAAATACGGGGAGAAGCGCGGGTCTGTGTTAGTCGCCCGCTCGCCTCCGGGCGCTCGGACCCGGTGCCGACGGTCGTCGCTCCCGCGCTCCCTCCTTCGTCGGTCGTTTCCTCGCTCCTCACTTACGTCACCGGCGCGCCCCTCGGCTCGGGGCGGGTTGGTCGCCCGCTCGTTGAGGGGCGGGCCGTCTGGGTCGTCCGGGCCGCTGAGGCGGCTGCGCAGTTCGGCGAGCCGGTCGCGGACCCAGCCCTCGACCAGTGGCATGCCGTCCAGAGGGCCGGTGAGCTCCGCCGAGGTGGTCGCCGAGGTGGCCCAGGGTAGGCCCGCGCGTTCGGCGGCCAGCGCGCCGGCCACCGCCTGCTGGTCGACCACCAGCACGTCGGGGCGGAAGTGCTCGATGGCCTCGGCCACGCCAGGGGCCATCGCGTCGGCGAGCGGGACCAGGAAGTCCTCCCAGAGGAACTTCAGCGCCGCCGGACCGCGCAGCTCTGGCGGGCGTTCGGGAACGGCGTCCGGAGCCAGGGCGACGGCGCAGCGGAACACCTCCGCCTCGGAGCCGGCGAGCCGGCCGATCAGCTCGGGTACCCCGGCCCAGGCCGTGGCGTGCCCGCGCGCCGCCAGCTCGGCCGCCACGCCCACCACCGGGTTGACGTGCCCGACCAGCGGCGGGACCACGAACAGGTAGCGGCTCATCGGGCGCTGTCCTCCAGTTCCCGTCCAGTGGGCAGCGGAGCGTGGGCCGGCTCGCGGAGGCGGACGCCGCACTCGTGCAGCCAGCTGAGAGTCAACTTCCGGACGGTGTAGGGGGCTTCGACTAGGACCGAGTGTTCCTGTCCGGGCACGAAGGTGGTGCGGCAGTCCGGTAGCAGGCCGTCCAGCCAGGCCGCCTGATGGGCCAGATCCGAATCGGTCCCGTAGACGGCGAGCACCGGGCAGGAGATCGAGCGCAGTTCGGCGCCGCCGGGCAGCCGGCTGGCCGGGATCTCCCGGGCCAGCGAGGTCTGTGCGAGCAGCCGGCCGGCCGAGCGGGCCAGCCGTGCGGTGTGTGCGCCGCGCTGCTCGGCGACCCAGGCCAGGGTGGTCTCCCGGACCAGCTCGTGCTCGGCATGGCGCAGGATGCCGTCCAGCTTGGCCGCCCAGGAGCGGGAGGCCGGTTCGGACTCGATCGCCAGGATGCTCGCCACCCGCGCGGGACGGCGGGCGGCAAGGCCGAACGCCACCGTGCCGCCGAAGGAGTTGCCCACCAGATGCACCGGACCGGTCAGGTCGAGCCCGTCCAGCAGCGCCGCCAGGTCGTCGACGAAGTGCTCCAGGCGGTAGCCGGTGGCCGGCCGCGCGGTGCGACCGTGGCCGCGCTGGTCGTACATCAGCACGTCGAGTCCGGCAGTGGCCAGTGCCGGGCCCAGGGTGAAGTAGTAGCTGGCGAGGCTGTCGGTGAGCAGGCCGTGCACCAGCACGACGGTGGCCGCGGGCGGGCCGCCGTCCTGCGGAGCGAGTCGCTGTACATGCCGGCGCAGCCCGCCGAGGTCGAGGAAGGCCATCGGTCAGCCTCGCGCGGCGTTCTGCAGCTGGTTCACCACGTAGTCGACCAGCCGGCCGACGGTCAGGCCGATGATCTCGTCCAGCTCCATGCCGGCGATGAACTCGGCGAAGTTGATGTGGTCGCCCCAGCGTTCCTGGAGCCGGCCACTGAGGGTCACCAGGTCGATGCTCTCCAGTTCGAGGTCCTCGGTGAACCGGGTCGCCATGGTGACCTCGGTGTCCGCGAGGCCGTACTCGTCGAGCACGGCGGCCAGCATGCCGGTGATCTCGCGCAGGACCTCCTGGTCGGTGGGCGGGCGGTGGTTCACCGTGTGCTGACTGGTCGTCACGTCGGTAACTCCCCTGAGAGGTTGTCGGTGTCGGTGGTGGCCGCTGTCCAGGCGACCACGTACCTGCACTCGGGCAGGCCGGGTGGGCTGCCGGTATCGGTGTAGTGGATGCGGTGGGTTCGCGCCCCTCTCCCAGCCTCCGGCCGGGGGCACCCTGCTGGCCTGGCGAGCCGGACCAGCAGGGTGCCCGGTTGGGCGGAGGTGATCGCGAACTCCCGTGGTCGGCCGCGCAGTCCGGTGCCTTCGGCCTTGGCCGCCGCCTCCTTGGCGGCCCAGAACCGGGTGAACCAGAGCGCCTCGGAGCCGCCGTCCGGGTCGGCTGCGCGGCAGTCGGCGAGCAGGTCGAGTTCGGCCGGGCCGAAGGCGACGCGCAGGTCCTGCGGCGCGCTGTCGGTGACCGTCTCCAGGTCGATGCCCACGCCGCCGGATCCGGCCGGCCGGACGAGTGCGACGGCCGCCTCGGCGCGGTGGGCCAGCGAGACGTGGAGGGTCGGGAGCGTGCGGCCGTGCGCGCCGGTGACGTAGGGGCGGCCGCTCGCGTCGTTCCACACCTGGATCTCGGCGGGGAACACCGGTCCTTCACCGTGGTCCCAGAGCCACCGCCGGACGGCGTCCTTGACGGCGATCCGGCCCAGCAGCCAGCCGCGTCGGCCGCGCGGGGGCTGGCGGTGGTAGCGGTCCCGCTCGGCGGAGCCCAGGTGGTTGCGCATGATCAGGTCGCGGGATGCCAGGTCCGGCCAGCGCTCGTGCAGCAGTGTCCAGCCGCCGGGCTGCACGGTGGAGAGGGTGTTGTGTTCGGGGCGGCGTTCCACCGGTCGGGTGACGGGGTCGCTGTCGAAGCGGCGGTCCTGCCAACCGTTCACCTCCGCCCGGACCTCGCCGTCGATGAGCAACTGGGCATCGGCTTCGAGGGTGGTGTCGCCGAGGGTGGTGATCCGGATGTGGCAGTCCACTTCGGTGCCGGGACGCGGCAGCGGTCCGTACCACCGCAACCGGCGCATGCCGACGGGGAAGACCACGGTGCGCTCGGCGCGGGTGGCCATGATCCAGTAGCCGAGCAGCTGGCCGACGTTGTCCAGCAGCGCGCCGGGGGCGCCGGGTGCGGTGATCACTCCGCAGACGTGGGTGTCGCCGATCGCGGTCAGTTCGGTCAAGCCCTGGAAGGCCGGGCCGTGGAACATCCATCGCTCGTCGTAGAGCCCGGCGGCGGTCAGTTCCGGTGTCCGCTCGCCCGCCGGGTCGATCGGCCATGGCTCCGGCGGTGTGATGTGGCGATCAGTCAGTTCCACCGTGCCGCAGGCGTAGTCGCCGAAGGCCGCGGCGAGCCGGTCCGGTCCCAGCTCCTGGAGGGTGATCTCCACGTCCAGTGGTTCCGCAGCCGGGACCCACCGCCCGAACCGCAGGTCGTGGACGGTGCCGGCGACCCGGCCCGGCAGTGCCCGCTCGGCCGCGTCCATCAGGTGCTGCACGATCGTGGTGGCCGGGACCACCGGCCAGCGGTCGGCCGGGTCGGGCCAGCCGGGGCGCTGGCGGAAGAAGCAGTGGTCGAGCAGGTACGGCATGGTGGTGGCGCAGACGCGCAGCCGGCTGGTGTAGCGGCGGCCGGCGGGCTGGGCGGGCGCGGCTGCGGACGCACGGGACGGTGGCGTCGGCGATGGCGCCGTCGGCGCGGCCCGCCCGGCGTGTCGGCCGGCGGTGATCAGGTCGGCGGCGGTGCGGGCGGTGTCCCGTAGCAGGGCGTCGAGTTCGGCCGCGATCGGATGGCCTTCGGCGAGCGCCGCGAGGTCCGATGCAGGGCCTGCGGGCACGGGGGCGGGTGTGGGCCCGGGCGTGCCGGCCGGCGCCGGGGCGGTGGTGTGGGATCGGGCGAGTTCGGCCCGGAGCGAGGTCAGCGTGGCCTCGTCCAGCGCGACCAGGGCGCCGCTGAGGTCGAGCGGGACGGCGGGGTGCGGCCGGGCTGGGGCCGTCGAGGCGCCGGCCCGCGATTTCGCGGCCAGTACCGCCAGGTCGGGTTCCGCGCCGATGCTCCACAACGCCGCGGCCGCGCAGCGCAGTTGGGAGATCCCCGGGCGGTGCGGCGCGTTGGCGGCGACCACCAGGTGGTCCCGGCCGTGCAGCGTGTCGCCGACCAGCGAGCCCAACTGCCCGGTGCCCACCTGGACGAAGGCCCGGAAGCCGTCCGCGTACAGCGCCTCCACCAGACGCCGGAACCGCACCGGCTCCAGCAGATGGCGGACGAACAGTGCCCGGATCTCGCCCTGTCGCGTCGGGAACGGCGCGGCCGTGGTGCCGGACCAGACCGGCACGGTCGGCCGGTGCAGGGTGAAGCGCTCCGCGGACTGCCGGATCGGCTCCAGATAGGGGCTCAGCATCGGTGTGTGGAATCCGGACCGGAACGGCAACACCTGGCCGAGCACACCGCGCGCCCGGAACCACCGGACCAGCCGCTCGACCGGTTCCTCGGGACCGCAGACGATCGACTGCTGCGGCGCGTTGTCGTGCGACAGCACGACCTCCGACAGGCCGTCCACACTCTCCAGCGCCCCGAGCACCCGCTCCGCCGAGGCGCCGAGCGCGGCGAAGGCCAGCCCGGGAACGCGCAGCGCGTCGGGGTCGAAGGAGGACAGGAAGGAGTCCACCTCCGTGCCGGCGAAGAGGCCGCCCGCGATCATGGCGGTCCACTCGCCGACACTGTGCCCCGCGACGGCGTCCGGTGTGACGCCCAGGCGGCGCAGCGCGGTGTCGAGCAGCCGTCCGACGCCGACCACGCCCACGCCGTGCCGCCCGATGTCGCCCACCCGGTCCGTGCGGCCGGCGCCGCCGGCCGTCAGGTCGGGGCGGGGCAGCGCGAAGTGCTCGGCGACGTCGTCCACCCGCGGCGCGAACTCGCCCTCCAGGCCCGGGAAGAGGAACGCCACCCGGCCCCGTGCGGCCGCGCCCTCGCCGAGCAGCGGCTCGGGCGCGAACCACACGTCGTTGCGCCCGTGCCAGGCCCGTCCCCGGGCCACCGCGCGACGGGCCAGCGCCAGCCGCTTCGGTGTCGGGTCCACGATCGCCAGCCGGCAGCGCGGTGCGGGCACCGCGCGCTCCGGCAGGCCGGCCGCCAGCACGGTCCGGTCGTCCGCCGCCAGCAGGGCGGCCAGCTGCCCGGGCCCGTCGGCGGCCAGCCGCAGCACCCGCTCGGGTTCGGTGACGGTGGCGGAAGGTCGCGGCGGTGCGGGGCTCGGGGCCGGTCCGCCGCCGGGCGCCTGTTCCAGTACCACATGGGCGTTGATCCCGCCGAAACCGAAGGCGTTGACGGCCGCCCGACGCGGCTGCCCGGCGGTCTCCCACGACCGGGCGGTGGCCACCGTACGGAACCGGGTGGCCGCCAGCGCGGGGTGCGGGTCCTCGCAGTGCAGGGTGGGCAGCAGCATCCCGTGGTGCACGGCCAGCGCGGCCTTGACCAGTCCGGCCACACCCGCCGCGGGCATGGTGTGCCCGATCATCGACTTGACCGAGCCGAGTACCGCCCGTTCGCCGCCCACCTGGGCCGGGCCGAACACCTCGGCAAGGGTGGCCAGTTCTGCCGCGTCACCGGCCGGGGTGGCGGTCCCGTGCGCCTCCAGCAGACCGATCGCGCCGGGTGCCGCCGGATCGAGGCCGGCCGCCTGCCAGGCGGCCCGGACCGCCCGGCTCTGGCCGCCGGGGTCGGGGTTGGCGAGGCCGGCCGTGCGGCCGTCGCTCGCCACGCCGGTGCCGCGGATCACCGCGTAGACCCGGTCACCGTCGCGCTCGGCGTCGGTGAGCCGCTTGAGCACCACCACGCCGGTGCCCTCGCCGATCAGGATGCCGTCGGCGCCCCGGTGGAAGGGCCGGATCCGCTGGCTCGGCGAGAGCGCCCGCAACTGTGCGAAGACGCTCCACAGCGTGACGTCGTGGCAGTGGTGCACCCCGCCGGCCAGCACCAGGTCGCAGCGGCCGGAGGCCAGTTCACCGATCGCCTGGTCCACCGCGACCAGCGAGGAGGCGCAGGCGGCGTCCACGGTGTACGCGGGACCGCGCAGGTCCAGCCGGTTGGCCAGCCGGGAGGCGGCGAGGTTGGGCACCAGGCCGATCGCCGACTCGGGTCTCTCGGGCCCCAGCCGGTCGGTGAACGCGGTACGGACCTGGTCGAGCTGACCAGGCGTCAGTTCCGGTATCAGCTCGCCGAGGGTGCGTACCAACTGGTGTGCGCTGCGCACCCGTTGGTCGAGCCGGACCAGGCCTGGCGTGAGATAGCCGCCGCGGCCCAGCACCACGCCGACCCGGTCGCGGTCGGGCAGCCGGTCCGGACCGCCGGCGTCCTCGATCGCGGCGGCGGCGACCTGCAGCGCGATCAGCTGGTCGGGCTCGGTGCCCGGCACCGAGCTGGGCATCAGACCGAACCTGGTCGGCTGTACCTGCGCCAGTCCGTCCACGAAGCCGCCGCGCCTGCAGTAGAGCCGGTCCGCCGTCGCCGGTCCGCCGGCCGCCGCCGGATCGTAGTAGGCCACGTCCCAGCGTCCCTCGGGGACGTCCGTGATCGCGTCCACCCCCTCGACCAGGTTCCGCCAGTAGGCCGCCAGGTCCGGCGCGCCAGGCAGCAGCACCGCCATGCCCACCACGGCCACCGGCGGCTGGCCCTCCGTCCGCACGGCGGCCCTCACCAGCCCGAGGCGGTGTAGACCACGGACCGCACCGACTCCTCGCCCCAGGCGAGTTCACGCAGCAGGGCCCGGGTGCCGGCCTCCGGGTCGATCAGCCTGACGCCGCGCCGGGCGTAGTCCTCGGCCAGTTCGGGCGAGACCATCCCGCCGTGCGGGCCGGACGGCGCCCAGGGCCCCCAGTGCACGGTCAGCGCCCGCAGGCCGGTACGGTTCGCCCAGCGCGCGCCGAGCTCCTCCAGCGCGTCGTTGGCCGCCGCGTAGTCCGCCTGTCCGCGGTTGCCCAGGGCGGCGGCGATGCTGCCGAACAGGACGGTGAACCGCGGACGGGCGGGCAGGTCGGCCAGCGCCTCCAGCAGCGCCCGGGCGCCGTCGGCCTTGGTGGCGAAGACCCGGCGGAAGGACTCGGGGTCCTTCTCGGCGAGGACCTTGTCCTCGATCACTCCGGCCGCGAACACCACACCGTCCAGCCGGCCGTACTCGGTGTAGGTCTCCTTGACCGCCTGGCGCAGTGCGGCCGGATCGGCCGCGTCCACCGGGCGGTACCGGGCCTGGGCGCCGAGCGCGGACAACTCCGCGAGGGTGGCGGTGACTTCACGTGCGGCGAGCAGGCCGGCGGCGGTGCGGTCGATCTGCGCCAGCGGAACGCCCTGCCGGGCCAGCGCGGCGCGCAGCGCCGTCCGGTCCGGGGCGGCGGCCGTCGCCGGGTCCTCCGGGCCCTCGGGCGCCGCGGTGCGGCCGATCAGCTCCAGGCGGCAGCGGGCGGCGGAGGCGAGCGTCGCCGCGAACCGCGCGGTGATGCCCCGTGCGCCGCCGACCAGCAGTACCACCGCGTCCCGGTCGAGCCCGAGCGCCGCCGCCTCCGCCGCGCCCTCCCCGGCCGGGCCGGCGCCGGTGCTGCCCAGCACGCCGAGGCCGGACTCGGTCAGGGCCGGAGCCGCCCGGCCGGCCGTGCGCAGCACCACGGGCTCGTGGTCGTCCGCCCGCAGCTCGGCGAGCAGCAGGTCCGCGGCCTCCTCGGCGGACCGGCCCTCGCCGAGCTCCACCAGTCGGGTGACGCACCGCGGGTACTCGCGGGCCAGGGTGCGGAAGAGCCCGCGCAACCCGGTGGCCCGGGAGGTGTCCGCCTCGGGCGAGGTCCGGGCGGCGAGCAGCCGGCCCGGGGCGGTGGCCAGCGCGGCCTGCAGCACGGGCACCAGTTCGGGCAGCACCGGTGCGCCGCGATGGGAGAGCGGGTCGAGTAGCAGGACTCCGTCCAACGGCCCGTCAGCGTCGGATAGTTCGTGTCCGGCGTCGAAGGTCAGCGGCTCGGCCCCGGCCGAGAGGAGCCGGGCCGCCAGGGCGTCGCGGACCCCGGTGCCGTCCTCGCCGAGCAGGGCGAAGCGGCGGCCGGCCAGTGTGCCGGGTGCCTCGTCGGGCTGGGGCAGCGGGCTGGTGGTGAAGAGCAGCCGGACCGGTTCGTGGCCCAGGACGACGGCGGGCGGCGGGTCCTCGGCCGGCGGCGCCTCGGCCGGTGGTTCCCCGGCCGGCACCGGTGCGGGGCCGGCGAGCCGGGTGGTGAGGCACTCGGTGATGGCGGAGGCGGTACGGGCCCGGGAGAGCTCCTCCAGCTCGTCGTCGGTGAGGCCGGCGAGGTCGCCGTCCGCTCCGGTGAGATGGCGGGCCAGCCGGCCGATGATCTCGGTGCGCTTGATGGAGTCGATCGAGAGGTCGGCCTCCAGGTCGAGGTCGGGTTCGATCATGTCGGCCGGATAGCCGGTGCGTTCGCTGATCACGGCCACCACGGCGGCCATCAGGTCCACCGGTTCCCGCCCGGCCGGCTCGGGGGCCGCCGGGGGCTGCGCGACGGTGCTCGCGGGCTCGGGCTGCGCGGGCGCGGCCAGCGCCGCCGGCACTGCGTACGCCGGTGTGGCCCGGACCGGCTGCGCGCGTACGGACGGCTCGGCGCCGGGCCCGCCGAAGTAGCTGAGCAGTACGTCCCGCTGGGCCGCGATCAGCTCGCGGCTGCTGCGCAGGAAGTCGGCGACGAGCGCGTCTGCGCCGTTGGGCTGCGGTACCTGCGTGGTCACCAGGGTCTCCGGTACGAGTCGGGCCGGTGCGAGCGCACCGGGCAGCAGTTCTCCGGCAGCGGTCCGCACCAGCTGCCCGTCCACCGTCCAGCCGGGCCGGCGTGGCGCCCGCGCCCGGCTCGCGTCCACCGCGTCCCGGCCGCGCAGCAGCCGGCCGGTCCGCACCGGCACGCCCGCGACGGCCAACTCGGCCAGGGCGTCCAGGAATCCGGACAGTCCGCGGCGGCGGCCCTCGAGAGCGACCGCCTGGTGCGGCCGGTCCCCGAGGACCGACGTCACCAGGCGGGTCAGCACCGACCCCGGCCCGGCCTCGACGAAGACCCGGGCGCCCGCCAGGTACATCGCCTCGATCTGCTCCGCGAACCGCACGGGCGCGCCGATCTGCGCGGCGAGGTGGGCCCGCACCGCGGCCGCGTCCGCCGGGTAGGCGCTCGCCGTGCGGTTCGACCAGACCGGGAACTCGGGGGCCCGTACGGCGCGGCGCACCAGTGCCGCGGCGAACCGCTCGCCCGCACCCGCCACCAGCGGGCTGTGGAAGGCACAGGCCACCGGAAGCCGCTTGGCGCCGTACCCGGCCGCGCGCAACTCCTCGACGGCGGCGACCAGTTCCTCCGTCGGCCCGGAGACGACCGTCTGCCGGGGCGCGTTGCGGTTGGCCGCCACCACCCGGCCGTCCAGCCCCGCCGCCCGCAGTACGTGCTCAACCTCCTCGGCGCTCGCCGTGACCGCGGCCATCGCCCCGGGATCGGCATCCACGCCGATGGCGTCCACGATCGCCCGCGCTCGCTCGGCGCTGAGAGCCGGCAGGTCCTCGGCCGCCAGCGCCCCTGCCGCGCACAGTGCGACCAGTTCGCCGTAGCTGTGGCCGCCGGCCAGCTGCGGGCGCACCCCGGCCAGCCCCAGCAGGTCGCAGGCGGCCAGTCCGGCCATGCCCAGCACCGGCTGCGCGACCACGGTGTCGGTGACGGCCTCGCGCCGCCGATCCCGTGCCTCGGGAGTGAAGGCCGCCGGAGGGTAGAGTATCCGCGCGTAGTCCGGGTGCAAATGGTGCTGCACACCCGGGAAGGCCGCGAAGAGCTCCGCGAACATCCCCGGCCGCTGACTGCCCTGCCCGGGGAAGAGGAACGCCACCGCACCCTCCTCCGGCTCGCCCCGCCCGGCCAGGTGCAGCCCGGCCGCCGGATCGTGCTCGCCGGCCAGCGCGCGGCGCAGCAGCCCGGCCAGCTCCGCCCGGTTCGCGGCGACCACCGCCACCTGCACCGGCCCGTGGGCCGACTCCGCCCGGCGGGCGGCGGCCAGCGCGAGGTCGCGCATCCGCCAGGGCTGCTCCGCCAGTTCGGCCAGGCGGAGCAGTTCGGCCACCCCGCGCAGTGCGCGCTCGCGGTCGGCGCCGCGGAAGGTGAACAGCTCGGCCGGCCACTCCTGCAGGCCGTGCACCGGCGGTGGTCCGGCGTGACCGCTCAGCACCGCATGGAAGTTGGTGCCGCCGAAGCCGAACGCGCTCACCCCGGCGACCCGTTCGGCCGGCGGTGCGGCCCACGGGCTGGCCTCGGTGTGGAAGCCGAACGGCGTCTTGCCCTCCTGCCAGGCGGAGTTGGGCTGCGAGAGGTGCAGGGTGGGCGGCTTGACCCCGGTGTGCAGGGCGAGCGCGGCCTTGATCAGCCCGGCCAGTCCGGCGGCGCACTTGGTGTGGCCGATCTGCGACTTCACCGAACCGAGCGCGCAGCTCTCCGGCGCCGCCCCCGCCTCGGTGAACACCTCGACCAGGGTGGTCAGTTCGGTGCGGTCGCCGACCACCGTGCCGGTGCCGTGCGCCTCCAGCAGCCCGACCTCGGCCGGGCTGACCCCGGCGCCGCGGTACGCGCGTTCCAGCGCCGCCCGCTGGCCCTCCGGACGCGGTGCGGTGAGTCCCAGCGAACGGCCGTCACTGGCGCTGCCGATGCCCTTGACCACGGCGTAGATCCGGTCGCCGTCCCGTTCCGCGTCCGCCAGCCGCTTCAGCACCAGCGCGGCCACGCCCTCGCCGAGCGCGATGCCGTCCGCCGAGGCGTCGAAGGGCCGGGACCGGCCGGTCGGCGAGAGCGCGTGCACCGAGGAGAACAGCAGGAAGTCGTTGATGCCGTTGTGCAGGTCCGCGCCGCCGCACAGGACCAGGTCGGCGGTGCCCTGGACCAGCTCCTTGCAGGCCACGTCCAGCGCGGCCAGCGAGGAGGCGCAGGCCGCGTCCACGGTGAGGTTGGCGCCGCCGAGGTCCAGCCGGTTGGCGATCCGGCCCGAGATGACGTTGGCCAGCATGCCGGGGAAGGAGTCCTCGGTGAGCGTGGGCAGTTGCCCGGCCAGCGCCTCGGGCACCGTGCCGAGGTAGGACGGCAGCACCGCCGCGAGCACCCCGGCGTTGGACAGGTCGCTGCCCGCCTCCGCACCGAACACCACGCCCGTCCGGGACCGGTCGAAGGGCCGGCCGCCCTCGCCCGCGTCGTACCCGGCGTCCGTCAGAGCCCGGCGCGCCGCCTCCAGCGCCAGCAACTGCACCGGCTCGATGCTGCCGAGCGCGGACGGCGGGATGCCGTAGCTCAGCGGGTCGAAGGGGATCGGCGGCAGGAACCCGCCCCACTTGGACGGCGTGGTGCCGGGCGCGCCGTCCGGCGAGTGGTACAGCGCCGGGTCCCAGCGCTCGACGGAAACCTCGGTGACCGAGTCCACCCCGGCCAGGACGTTGGCCCAGAAAGCGGGCAGGTCGGGCGCCTGCGGGAACATTCCGGCCATCCCGATCACCGCGATGTCCAGCGGCTTCGGCTCCGCCGCCGGGCGGGGCCGCGGGTCGAGCCGGTCGCTCAGCTCCTCGGCCCGTTCGGCGAGGAAGGCGGCGGCGCCGGTGCTCACCGCGGTGTGCAGCTCGGCCAGCGTCGTGGTGGCCGAACGCAGTACGGCCACCTGGCCGGCCATGAACATCCCCCGGGCCAGCTGCTCCTGCTCGTCCACCTCGACCAGCGCGCCCGCGACCCGGTCCACGCCCTTGCCGGCGATCCGCAGCCGCCCGACGTTCAGCCGCTCCAGCCGCTCCCAGGTCTCCCGGTCCGGCACACCCCGGGCCCGCAGCCGCTCCCGCTCCCGGGCGAACTCGGCGGTGAACGGGCTCGGCACGCACCGGGTGGCGTGTCCGGGCGCGGTCTGCAGCACCTCGGTCCCGTGCGCCGCCAGCACCTGCCGCTGGAACTGCGGTTGCACCGCCCCGCAGCCCACCGCCTCCTCGGTGAACAGGTAGGCCGTGCCCATCAGGACGCCGGCGGCCACCCCGCGCGCGGCCAGCGGCGCGGCCATCGCCGCCACCATGGCCGCCGAACGCTCGTCGTGCACCCCGCCGGCGAACAGCACCTCAAGCCCCGGCCGGGCATCGGGAGCTGCGCCGTCCAGGAACTCCGCCAGCACCGCCAGCTGCGCCTCCCACAGTGGAAAGCTGTGCCGCGGGCCGACGTGGCCGCCGCACTCGGCGCCCTCGAAGACGAACCGGCGCGCGCCGTCCTCCAGGAACTGGCGCAGCAGGCCGGGGGAGGGGACGTGCAGGAAGGTGCGGATGCCCGCCTCCTCCAGCGCCCGGGCCTGGGACGGGCGCCCGCCGGCGATCACCGCGTGGCTGGGTCGTGCCGCCAGCACCTCGGCCAGCTGGGCTCCTCGTACCTCCTCCGGTGCGAAACCCAACACCCCGACACCCCACGGGCGTTCACCGACCGCCTCGGCGGTGCGGGCGAGCAGCTCGCGGGTCTGCTTCGGGCCGGCCAGGGCCAGCGCGACGAACGGCAGCGCACCGGCTCCGGCCACCGCGGCCGCGAAGCCCGGCCGGTCGCTGACCCGGGTCATCGGGCCCTGGGTCACCGGCAGTTCGGTGCCGAGGGTGGCGCTCATCGGCGTGCCCGGTCCGAGTAGCGCCGTCGTGGCACCCGGTGCCGCGAGCCCCCGCAGCCCGTCGAGTATCGCGTCCCGCATGGCGGGCACGGCGCGTCTCGCGGTGCCCCATCTCTCGGCGAAGTCAGTGGCGAGGAAGCCGTCCTGACCAACGGTCAGTTCGAGCTCCGGTTCGGGTGAACCCGGCCGCCGGCGGCGCAGCACGCGGTGCCCGTCGGCCAGGATGGTCTCGGAACCGTCCATGCCGCGCACGGCCGCAGCGGTCTGCTCGCCGACCGATGACTCGGCGAGCAGTGCGAGCTGGCTGTCCAGCACCACGCCGGCCGCACCGCCGGCCACCGCCGCCACCGCGGTGTGGACGCCGATGCCGCCACAGGCCCAGACCGGCAGCCCGACATCGGGCGCGGCCAGTAACTGCTGGAGCAGCACGAAGGTGCTCAACTCGCCGACCCGTCCGCCGCTTTCACTTCCACGGGCGATCAGCCCACAGGCCCCTGCCCGGACGGCCTCGCGAGCCTGCTCCAGGTCGGTCACCTCGACCAGAACCCGGTGGCCGCTGGCTGGCAGTACGGCGGACAGCCACTCGGGAGGCGCGGCGGCCAGCACGACGGTGTGGGGTACGCCGTTGGCGGGGCCCAGCTCCTCGGGTGTGATCCGGCAGTCCCGGCCCACCCGGATGCCGAACGGGCCTGGCGCCCACTCGCGCAGGCGGATGAGCTCCTCCCGGGACCGGCGGTCGCCGGTCCCGAGGTCCAGGACCCCCGACCCGCCCGCGCGGCACACCGCCGCGGCGAGCTGGGCGTCCGGTTCTTGGAAGGGGGTGATCCCGATGATGAGATCGGCAAGCTGCGAGGTGGGCCGCATGGACTCTCCGGTGGGGGGTCGCGGAGCAACAGAGGACGTGCGAGGACGATCCGTACTCCGGACGGGGCGCTCCGGAGCTGCTGAGCTGCGGACTGCTGCGAAGTGCTTCGAAGTGTTGCGAAGTGCTGAGCTGCGGGACGGTTCCCGAGGATGCAGGGGCATGCCGATGCGTACTTGCGGCGTTCCTGCTCACTGGCGACGATAGCCGGTGTCACTGCGTGCCAGGTTAAGCTCACGTTTCGCGTTCATGCCAATGTAGCGCACACCAGGTTGCCTCCGTCACCCCTTCAACCGCACCGCAAGGAACATGACGCCGAGTCAGGTATTCGGAGCGCGCGTGCCCTCCCAAGGGCGGCCGGCGCGACCGCACGGCAAACGGTCCGCCTCCTCGAGGACCACTCGCTCGCCGAGGCCGGCCTCAACGCGACCGGCAGCCTCCTGGTGGGCCTGGCCGCCGCAGCCGGCGGCCACGCGCTGCTGAGCCGGTGACCGGGGTGCCTCCCGCACGGGGCGACACCCCGACCGCAGTCGTCGGATGACCGGGCGACCTGGTTTCAGTACGGTGTTTCTGCTGCTCAGAGGTCCGCTTCCGGGCGTCTCCCAGCACCTGAGGGCGCTGTCCGGCGCGACCAGGTGCATACTTGCTCGTCAAACATCGGACCAGTGGAAGGCACTGACGTGGCTGTCACCGACGAGGCCATCGAGAAGATCAAAGCGATGATCCTCTCGGGTGCCCTCAAGCCGGGGGATCGGCTGCCCAAGGAGCCCGATCTGGCGGCGGAGCTGGGGCTCTCGCGGAACTCGCTGCGCGAGGCGGTGAAGGCGCTGTCGCTGCTGAACGTGCTCGACGTACGGCAGGGCGACGGTACCTACGTGAGCAGCCTGGAGCCCCCGCATCTGCTGGAGGCACTCACCTTCATCCTGGACCTGCACCGGGACGAGTCCGTGCTGGAGCTGTTCCAGGTGCGGGCCATCCTGGAGCCGGCCGCCGCCGCGCTGGCCGCCCAGCGGATGACCGACGAGCAGCTCGCCGAGCTGCGCGAGATCCTCGACCGGCTCGGTGAGAACCCGACGGTGGAGGCCCTGGTCGCCAACGACCTGGAGTTCCACGGCCGGATCGCGGCGGCGGTGGGCAACAGCGTCCTGTGCTCGCTCATCGACTCCCTCTCCAGCCGGACGGCCCGCGCCAGGATGTGGCGCGGGCTGACCCAGGAGGACGCCGTCCAGCGGACCATCGCCGAGCACCGGGCGATCGTCGAGGCACTGGCCGCCCGTGACGTGGAGACCACCCGTGCCCTGGCGACGGTGCACATCACCGGTGTCGCGGAGTGGCTCCGCCGGGCGCTCTGACGGGCGAGCCCTGACGCGTGCCGCGACGGGCGAGCTTGGACTTCTGCCCGGCGCCGTGGCCGGCGGTCACAGCGCCAGGCGGTACACGCGAGCCGCGTTCCCCCGGAACACGGCATCCTTGTCCGCCGGGCTCAATGTGTCGGTGAGCCGGTCGGCGACCTCCACGATCGCACCGTAGGCGGCCTCCAGCGTCGACACCGGCCAGTCGGAACCGAACAGCACGCGCTGCGGGCCGAAGGCGTCCAGGACCGTGTCGGCGTAGGGCTGGAGGTCCGCGACCTCCCAGGCACCCGGCGTCGCCTCGGTGACCAGGCCGGAGAGCTTGCACACGGTGTTGGGCAGCTCGGCGAGCCGGCGGACGTCGGCCGCCCACGGGCCGAGCGCCCCGGAGGCGATCGGCGGCTTGCCGAGATGGTCGAGTACGAAGGTCAGCCCGGTGAGCCTGGCGGCCACGGCGACGGCTGCGGGCAACTGGTGCGGCCTGACCACCAGGTCGTAGGCCAGGCCGGCGTCGGCGACGGCGGTCAGACCACGCTGCACGTCCTGGCGAAGCAGCCAGTCGGGGTCGGGCTCCTGCTGGACCTGGTGCCGGATGCCCACCAGCCGGTCGCCGCCCGGCCCCTCGCGCAGCACGGCGAGGGCGTCGGTTGTGCCGGGGTCGGTCAGGTCGGTCCAGCCGACCACACCGGCGACCAGCCGGTTGCCGGCCGCGAGGGCCAGCAGCTCCGGGGTCTCCTCGGGGACACAGACGGTCTGCACCACCACGGTGGCCGTCACCCCGGCCGCGCGGGCCTCAGGCGTCAGATCCTCGGCGGAGAAGGAACGGTTGAGCGGCGCGAGCGCCTCGCCGGTGATCCAGCTCTGCGGCCGGACCGCCAGGTCCCAGACGTGGTGGTGGGCGTCGATGATCCCGCGGCCGGTCACAGCTCCCACACCCTGGGAAGACCGGCGCAGGCGCCGTCGGCGGAGTAGTCGTGGACGACCTCCAGCAGCTCCGCCATCCGGGCCTGCCAGGCGATGTTGACCGGGAGCTGCTCCAGTTCGGCGAGCAGCCGGGCGTAGTCCTCGCACTCCAGCAGGTGGAAGAGCTCGACGCCGCTGCGCCAGATGGTCCAGGAGGACACGCCGGCCGACCGGATGGCGTCGGTCAGCTCGGTGGGGACCTCGCGGTGGGCAGCCTCGTACTCGGTGATCCGGTCGGCGCGGACGCGGGTGTGCAGGGCGACTCTCACGGCTCCTCCGTGGTGACGATGATGATGTCCAGGGTGCGCGGGCCGTGCACGCCCTCGACGCGGTCGAGTTCGATGTCGCTGGTGGCGGACGGTAGACGAAGGTCAGCGGTCGCGCCGGATCCAGCCGGGAGAGCGCCTCGGGGACGTCGTCGCAGATCTGCTCCGCGCGGATGACGCACAGGTGGTAGTCGGGGGACGGGGTAGGGGCGCGCCTGCCCTGACCGGGCCCGGCCTCCAGGACGACGGTGCCGGTGACGGCGATACCGACCGCGGCGGGGGTGAGCGCGCCGTTGAAGCGGACGACCAGCGGTACGGCGTCCGGACGCTAGCCGGTGTCGAAGTGCGCCTGGCCGCAGCAGGTCTGCTCCGGTGGGAACTCCACGCTGTGGCCGAGCCGTTCCAGCAGGCTGACGACGGCTCGGCCGGTGCCGGGGAAGAAGGTGTCGTTGAAACGGGTGATGAAGAGCGCTACACGCATGGGGGCCGGCTTCCCTTCGGGAGGGGCAGGTGGTCGGGCAGCAGACCGGTGGCCACCAGCCGCTGCCAGAGCGCATCCGGGATGTCCAGATCCAGCAGTCGGGCGGCGTCGGTGATCTCCTCGGCCGAGCGGGCTCCGATCAGCGCGCTCGCGACGGCCTTCGGGGCCAGCGCGAAACGGACCGCGGCAGCCCGCAGCGGCACGCCGTACTGCTCGCAGACGGCCTGCATCCGCAGCGCCCGCTGGAGCAGTTCCGGCGGGGCGGCGGCGTAGTCGAAGGTGGCTCCGGGCTTGGGATCGGCCAGCACACCGGAGTTGAAGACGCCGCCGACGATGACACGGACGCCGCGCCGGGCGGCTTCCGGCAGCAGCTCGGCCATCGCGCCCTGGTCGAGCAGGGTGTACCGCCCGGCCAGCAGTACGGCGTCGACGTCCGTGTCGCGCACGAAGCGGGTCAGCATCCGGGCCTGGTTCATCCCGACGCCGATCGCACCCACCACGCCTTCGGCGCGCAGCCGTTCCAGGGCCGGGTAGGCCTGGCCGATGGCCTCGGCGAAGTGGTCGTCGGGGTCGTGCAGATGGACGATGTCCACCCGGTCCAGTCCCAGCCGCTCCAGGCTGGCCTCCAGGCTGCGCCGGACGCCGTCGGGGGTGAAGTCCCACACCCGGCGGTGGGTCGCGGGCACGGCGAAGCCGTTGGCGAGGTCGTCGCCGGCCGGGTCGGGGAGGGGTTCGAGCAGCCTGCCGACCTTGGTGGCGACGGTGTACTC
This sequence comes from Kitasatospora cystarginea, assembly GCF_039533515.1. Classification (NCBI taxonomy): domain Bacteria; kingdom Bacillati; phylum Actinomycetota; class Actinomycetes; order Kitasatosporales; family Streptomycetaceae; genus Kitasatospora; species Kitasatospora cystarginea. The sequence goes on from NZ_BAAATR010000016.1 coordinate 38,245, forward strand.
CGCGCGCGGGCGGCCGCGGAGGGCGGCGCCCAGGCGGCGCTCGGAGAGGCCGAGACCGTAGTGGGGAGCGGTGTCGAAGGAGCGGATGCCGGCCGCCCAGGCGGCGTCCACCGCCCGGGCGGCGGCCTCGTCCGTCACCGGGGTGAAGAGGTTGCCGATCCCGGCGGCGCCGAAGGACAGCCGGGTGACGGCCGGGGTGCTGCGGCCGAGCCTGACTCGGTGCACGGCGGCGCTCCTCACCGGGCGGCCGGTCGCAGCCGCAGGCCGGCCATGCCGCCGTCCACCGCGAGTGCGGTGCCGGTGACCGAGGACGCGGTGGGCGAGGCCAGGTAGGCGATGGCGGCGGCCACCTCCTCGGCGGTGACCAGGCGGCCGTGCGGCTGGCGGGCTTCGAGCGCGGCGCGTTCGGCCCGCGGGTCGTCCGCGGCGCCGAGCAGGCGGCCGATCCAGGGGGTGTCCACCGTACCGGGGTTGACGCAGTTGACCCGGATGCCCTCGCCGATGTGGTCGGCCGCCATGGCGAGGGTCAGGGACAGCACGGCGCCCTTGCTCGCCGAGTACAGTGCGCGCTGCGGCAGGCCGGCGGTGGCGGCGATCGAGCAGGTGTTGACCACCGAGGCGTGGGCCGATCGCCGCAGGTGCGGCAGGGCGGCGCGGGTGGTCCGGACGATGCCGAGCACATTGACGTCCAGGACGCGGTGCCACTGGTCGTCGGGGTTGTCCTCGACCGTTCCGGCGGCGCCGATACCGGCGTTGTTGACCAGGATGTCGAGGCCGCCCAGGTCCGCTGCCGCCCGCTCGACGGCCGTGCGGACCGAGGTGTCGTCGCTGACGTCGGCGAAGTAGCCGGCCAGCGGCTCGTTCACGGCCTTCGGGTCGAGGTCGAGCACGGCGACCCGGGCACCGCGCCCGGCGAGCAGTCGCGCGGTGGCCAGGCCGATGCCGGAGGCCCCGCCGGTGACCAGTGCGGCAAGCCCGTCGAGTTCGCATTTCATGCCGGAACCTCCGTGTTCTGCTGCTGTGCCAGGTCCGCTACCCAGAAGTCTCCCTGCGGATAGCGGTAGGTGTCGATCGAGGCTCGGTGCATGGCCGCGGAGAACCCCGGTGCGGTGGGGGCCCGGTAGTGGCCGTCGTCGATCACCACCGGGTCCACGAAGTGCTGGTGGAGGTGGTCGACGAACTCGATGACACGGTCCTCGGTGGTGCCGGAGAGCGCCACGTAGTCGAACATCGAGAGGTGCTGGACGAGTTCGCACAGTCCCACGCCGCCCGCGTGGGGGCAGACCGGGACGCCGTACTTGGCCGCGAGCAGCAGGATGGCGAGGTTCTCGTTCACACCGCCGACCCGCGCCGCGTCCAGTTGCAGCACGTCGATGGCGCCGGCCTGCAGCAACTGCTTGAAGATGATGCGGTTCTGCACGTGCTCGCCGGTGGCCACCCGGATCGGGGCGACCCGCTCGCGGACGGTCGCATGGCCCAGCACGTCGTCCGGGCTGGTGGGTTCCTCGATCCAGTAGGGGTCGAACTCCGCCAGGGCGTTGGTCCAGCTGATCGCCTCGGCCACGTTCCAGCGCTGGTTGGCGTCGATCGCCATCCGGATGTCAGGACCGATGGCGGCGCGGGCGACCCGGCAGCGGCGGATGTCGTCCGCCAGGTCGGCGCCGACCTTCAGCTTGATCTGCCGGAAGCCGTCCGCGACCGCCTCGTGGGCGAGCCGGGTGAGCTTCTCGTCGGAGTAGCCGAGCCAGCCAGGCGACGTGGTGTAGGCCGGGTATCCGCGCCGCAGCAGCTCGGCCGCCCGGTCGGCGGAGCCCTCCTTGCCACGCCGCAGCAGGTGGAGGGCCTCGTCCGGGCTGAGCGCGTCGGCGATGTAGCGGAAGTCGACTTGGGAGAGCAGCCATTCGGGTTCGGCGTCGGCGAGCAGTCGCCACAGCGGCTTGCCCTCGCGCTTGGCCGCGAGATCCCACACCGCGTTGACCACGGCGCCGATCGCCATGTGCATCACGCCCTTCTCCGGGCCGAGCCAGCGCAGTTGGCTGTCACCGACCAGATCGCGGTGCAGCGAGGCCGGATCCGCGCAGACCTCGGCGACCGAGCGCCCGACGACGTGCTCGCGCAGTGCCTGGATGGCGGCCACCTGGACGTCGTTGCCGCGGCCGATGGTGAAGGTGAAGCCGTGGCCCTCCGGGCCGTCGGCCGACGTACGCAGTACCAGGTAGGCGGCGGAGTAGTCGGGATCGGGGTTCATCGCGTCGGAGCCGTCCAGCTCACGCGAGGTGGGGAAGCGGATGTCGTAAGTGTCCACTGCGACGATCCGCGTGGTGTCTGTGGCCAACTCGGTTCCTCTCACGCGTTGCTGAGGATCTGTCGCTGCGCGCCGAGGCGGTCGATCGACAACTCGACGGTGTCGCCCGCGCGCAGGTAGGGGGTGTCCACAAGCCCCAGGGCCACCCCGGCCGGAGTGCCCGTGTTGATGACGTCGCCCGGGTTCAGCACCATGTACCGGCTCAGGTAGTGGATCAGGAAAGCCACCTCGAAGACCATGTTCTTGGTGTTGCCGTCCTGGCGCCGCACTCCGTTGACGTCCAGCCGCAGGCCGAGCGCCTGGGGGTCACCGACCTCATCCGGCGTCACCAGCCACGGGCCGAGCGGGTTGAAGGTCTCGCAGGACTTGCCGAGGTCCCACTGGCCCGAGTACTCCAGCTGGAACTCGCGCTCCGAGACGTCGTTGCTGATCGCGTAGCCCGCGATGCACTCCGCCGCCCCGGCCGGATCCGTCAGGTAGCGGGCGGTGCGGCCGATGACGACGGCAAGTTCGACCTCCCAGTCGGTCTTCACCGAGCCGCGGGGGATCAGCACGCCGTCGTCGGGGCCGACCACCGTGGACGGGTCCTTCATGAAGACCACCGGACGCTCGGGGACGGGCGCGCCCGTCTCCTCGGCGTGGTCGCGGTAGTTGAGGCCGATGCAGACCACCTTGCCGGGACGGGCGATCGGGGCCCCGATCCGTCGGCCCCCGGGCTCGATCGCGGGCAGCCAGCCCTCGGCGAGGGCCCGGCGCACCCGTGTGACGCCGCCGCCGGCGAGAAAGGCCCCGTCGATGTCGTCAGTGACGGTCGAGAGGGCGAAGGTCCGGCCGTCCTCGTCCTGGACGGCCGGCACCTCCTCGCCCGGGGCACCGATGCGCAGCAGCTTCATGGTCAGGCCTCTCGGTCGGGAGGGAGCGGAACTCCGCGTCATACATCGGATGACTTGAAGGTGGCTTGAACCATATGAGTGGGTAGGTCCGAGCGCAACAAGTCCTCCGACGATTCCTGGACGCACGTCGAAGTCGGATCGGGAAGGTGTGCTTCAGTGCTGAACGCCTGGAGACTAGCGGAGAGTTGGATAGTCGCGAAATCCAAATGTCACGGTTTGGAATCGTCCGAGGTCTGTACTTGTCGAGCGATCGTCAGGACTCGTAGTCTCCTCGTGCCCGCACCCATCCGACGATTCTCGAAGAGTCGGAGAGGCTGGGACTCGCGGTCCGGGCTCCCCTGACCCGGACCGCCGAGCAGGTGCCGGCCTACCCGGGACGAGGGCCCCCGGAGGCGGCCGGCACCTGCGTGCCCTCCGGCGGGTGGGGCCGAGTGCCCCTTTCCACCGTGCCGAACGCTTCTCTTCTCGCCCCCGTCGGCGTCTCGGCCACACCCAAGGAGACCTCACGATGAAGCTTCGCACCTCCCAGACCGTGGCAGCGGCCGTCTCGGTGCTCCTGCTGGCGGCATCCGCCACCGCCTGCAACCGCGGGTCGTCGTCCGACGCCGCCTCAGGTGGCAAGCCGGCCATCGGCATCGATCTCCCGCGCGCGGACTCCGACTTCTGGAACTCCTACGCCCAGTACGTGAAGCAGGGCGCCGCCGCACAGGGCCTCAACACCCTTCCGGTCAGCAACTCGCAGAACGACGTGACCAAGCTGGTCGCCAACGTCCAGGTCTTCGAGAACACCGGTGCCAAGGCCGTGGTCATGGCCCCCCAGGACACCGGCGCCATCGCCTCCACCCTGGACACCCTCGCGGCGAAGAAGATCCCGGTGATCAGCGTCGACACCCGCCCCGACACCGGCAAGGTCTACATGGTGGTCCGCGCGGACAACAAGGCGTACGGCACCAAGGCGTGCGAGTTCCTGGGCAAGCAGCTCGGCGGCAAGGGGAAGGTCGCCGAACTCCAGGGCGCGCTCGACTCGATCAACGGCCGCGACCGCTCCGAGGCCTTCGCCGCCTGCATGAAGAGCGAGTTCCCCGGCATCCAGGTGATCGAGCTCGCGACCGACTGGAAGGGCGACGTGGCCTCGGCCAAGCTGCAGAGCACGCTCGCCGCCAACCCGGACCTGAACGGCGTCTACATGCAGGCCGGCGGTGTCTTCCTGCAGCCCACGCTCGCCCTCCTCCAGCAGAAGGGCCTGCTCAAGCCGGCAGGGGAGAGCGGCCACATCGCCATCGTCTCCAACGACGGCATCCCGCAGGAGTACGACGCGATCCGCAAGGGCGACATCGACGCCACCGTCTCCCAGCCCGCCGACCTGTACGCCAAGTACGCGCTCTCCTACGCGCAGGCCGCCACCGAGGGCAAGACGTTCCAGGCCGGCCCCACCGACCACGACTCGACCATCATCTCCCTGCCCAACGGCCTCGAGGACCAGCTCCCGGCGCCCCTGGTCACCAAGGACAACGTCGACGACAAGGCCCTGTGGGGCAACAACCTCGGCAAGTGACCCAGGACCACCGGTGAACGGCGGATCCGTCCGGCCGCTGCCCACGCGGCCCGCACCGCCGCCCGCCGAATCACCCAGCGGAAAGGACCCCGCCATGGCGGACCCAAGTCCTCCCAAGAGCCCTGTCGTCGAGGCCGATGGAATCAGCAAGCGCTTCGGCGCCACCATCGCGCTGAGCGACGCCCGCATCGCGGTCGCCCCCGGCGAGTCGCACGCCCTGGTCGGCCGCAACGGTGCGGGCAAGTCCACCCTCGTCTCCATCCTCACCGGCCTGCAGACCGCCGACACCGGCACCCTGCGCTTCGACGGCGAACCGGCCCCCGCCCACGGCGACACCGATGCCTGGCGTGCCAAAGTCGCCTGCGTCTACCAGCGTTCCACGATCATCCCCGCGCTGACCGTCGCCGAGAACCTCTTCCTCGACCGCCAGAGCAGCGGCGGCCTCCGCCCCATCAGCTGGCGGCGGCTGCGCCGCAGCGCCACCGAACTGCTCACCGAGTACGGCGTCGAGGTCGACCCGACGGCGCGCGCCGAGGATCTGACGGTCGAACAGCGGCAGTTCGTCGAGATCGCCCGGGCGCTGTCCTTCGGCGCCCGGTTCATCATCCTGGACGAGCCCACCGCGAAACTCGACGCCCGGGGCATCGAGCGGCTGTTCACCAAGCTCCGGGAGCTCCAGGACCAAGGCGTCGCCTTCCTGTTCATCTCGCACCACCTCAAGGAGATCTACGATCTCTGCAGCACGATCACCGTCTACCGCGACGCCCGGCACATCGTCACCGCGCCGGTCGCCGAACTCGACCAGCACGCCCTGGTCGAGGCGATGACCGGCGAGCGGACCCGCACGTCCGCGGCCGACCGGGACGTCACCGAACCGGTGTCCACTGACGCACCGGCGCTGCTGGAGATCGAGAACCTGACCCTGCCCGGCTTCTACCAGGACGTCGAGCTGACCGCCCGGGCCGGTGAGGTCGTCGGCCTCGCCGGGGCCGCGGCCAGCGGCAACGTCCAACTCGGTGAGACCGTCGCCGGCCTGCACCGCCCGCACGGCGGCCGGATCACCGTGGCCGGCCGGCCCGTCCGCACCGGCAAGGTCCCCGCGGCGCTCGCCGCCGGCGTCGGCTTCGTGCCCGAGGACCGGCACGTCCAGGGCCTGGTCCCGCAGCGCAGCGTCGCCGAGAACGCCACGCTCACCGTCACCGACCAGCTCGGCCCGTGCGGCACGGTGCTGCCCTCACGCACCCGGGCCTTCGCCCAGCGCATGATCGCCGACCTCGACATCAAGACCCCCGGGCCGGCCACCCCGGTGTCGGCGCTGTCCGGCGGCAACCAGCAGAAGGTGGTCATCGCCCGCGCCCTGGCGACCCGACCGCACGTCCTGGTCGCCATCCGACCCACCAACGGCGTCGACATCAAGTCCAAGGAATCCCTGCTCGGCACCGTCCGCCAGGTCGCCGACGAAGGGAACACGGCCCTGATCGTCTCCGACGAACTCGACGACCTGCGGGTCTGTGACCGCGTCGTGGCCATGTTCCACGGCCGGGTCGTAGCGGAGCTCGACCGCGGCTGGAGTGACGAACAGTTGGTCGCCGCGATGGAAGGCGTGGCCGACCTACCCGACACGAAGGAAGGCCATGGCCACCACTGACTTCACCGAGCACAGCGCCGTCACCGCGGGGCCGGACGGCCGCCGGTTCGACCTCGCCCGCTACCGCGACCTGTCCCTGCTGCCGGTCCTCGTGGTGCTCGGCATCATCGGCTTCGCCGTCTCCCCGGCCTTCCTCACCGCCGACAACCTCCTGGGCGTCGGCCAGCAGGCCACCGAGCTCAGCCTGCTGGTCCTCGCCGAGGCGATGATCCTGATCACCGGCCGGATGGACCTCTCCCTGGAGTCCACCATCGGCGTGGCGCCGGTCATCGCGGTCTGGCTCGTACTGCCGGATCACGGCGCCCGGTTCAACGGACTCGGGCTCTTCCCCGGATGGGCCGCCATCCCGCTCTGTCTGTTCGTCGGGGCCCTGATCGGCGCCGTCAACGGCTTCCTGATCCTCAAACTACGCCTCAACGGCTTCATCGTCACCCTCGGCGGGCTCACCCTGCTGCGAGGTCTTCAGGTCGCCGTCTCCCAGGGGCAGTCGATCGTCAACGTCCCCGGCTCGTTCCGGTACCTGGGCAGCGCCTCCTGGTTGGGCGCTCCCGCGGCCATCTGGATCTGCGCCGTGCTCTTCCTGCTCGCAGGCTCCGCGCTGGCCTGGCTGCGGCACGGCCGGGCACTGTACGCGATCGGCGGCAACGCCGAGGCGGCGCGCGCCGCCGGGATCCGGGTGGACAAGATCACCTGGGTTGTCCTCATCCTCGGCAGCCTGCTCGCGGCCTTCGCCGGCATCCTCTACACCGGGCACTACGGTTCCATCTCCGCCGACCAGGGCAACGGCTGGATCTTCCAGGTCTTCGCCGCCACCGTCATCGGCGGCGTCAGCCTCAACGGGGGGCGCGGCACTCTCTTCGGTGCGCTCACCGGCGTGCTGACCCTTCAGCTGGTGGTCAACGTCATGACCCTGGCCGGTGTGCCGCCGCTGTGGAACCAGTTCCTCAACGGCGTGATCATCATCCTCGCGCTGATCGTCTCCCGGTTCGCCTCCGGTGAGAAGCAGGAGTAGCGCTCTCAGTCGAGGACCGCTGTCCGGATTCCCAGGCCGCGCGGCGCGGCAGCCCGGGGCCCTCACCGCGGGCGGCGCGCCGCCGGCCCGTCCGTGCCCGTCCGTCGTCCGACCCCGCCGACCAGGAGTTCCAGCCATGAGCGGATATCCAAGCCCCGGTGCCCGGAAAGCGGCCCCGACCGCGGTGACCGATCTGGCGATCGAAAAGATCAAGAAGATGATCGTCTCCGGCACGCTCGCCCCCGGTTCCCGGCTGCCGAACGAGGCCGACTTCGCCGAGCAGCTGGGACTGTCACGCAACTCCCTCCGCGAGGCGGTCCGAGCGCTGACCGCCATGCGCATCCTGGTCCCGAAGCAGGGCGCCGGCACCTACGTCTCCAGTCTGGAGCCACATCTGCTGATGGAAGCGATGGCCTTCGCCGCCGACGTCTCGAACGGCGACAGCGCCCGGCAACTCCTCCAGGTGAGACGGCTGTTGGAACCACAGGCGGTGGCACAGGCGGCCGGCTGCCTGACGCCGGAGCAACTGGCCGTCCTCGAGGGGACCCTTGAGCGCTCGGCGGGGGAGGTCAGCGTCGAGCGTTTCGTCGAGCTGGACATCGAGTTCCACCGCATCATCGTGGACTCCGTCGGCAACCCGGTGCTGTCCACGCTGCTGGGGATCCTGTCCACCCACACCCAGCGGCTGCGCATCGCGCGGGGCACCCACGACGCCCCTGCCCGCGCCCGGGCGCACCGGGAGCACCAGGCCATCCTGAGCGCGCTCGCCGCCCGCGACGCCCAACTGGCCGCCTGCGTGGCGGCCGTGCACATCGCAGCCGTGGAGGAGTGGCTGGACCGCAGCACTGCCACCGTTCCTCCCACGACACCACCTCACTCGTAGCGAAGGGTCAGAACAATGCACTACCGCAAGCCCCGGGCCACGGTCGCCGGTGCGGCAGCCGGAGCAGTCCTGGTCGCCGGGACACTGACCGGCTGTTCGGGCCACTCCTCCGGTGCCGGAGCCCGGGACGCGGGAGCGGCCATCGGTGTCGATCTCCCCCGGGACGACTCCGACTTCTGGAAGTCGTACGCCCAGTACCTGAAGGCGGGCGTCGCCGAACAGGGGTTGGACAGCGTCCAGATCACCGAGTCCCACAATGACGACGCACAACTGAAGTCCAACCTCCAGAAGTTCGAGAAGGACCACGTGAAGGCCGTGGCGATCGCGCCGCAGTCGACGCAGAACACCGAGGCGCTCTTCTTCGACCTCTTCTCCCACCGGATCAACGCGGTCAGCGTCGACACCGAACCCGAGCACGGCGAGGTGTACATGGTGGTCCGGGCGGACAACGTCGCGTACGGCACCAAGGCCTGCGAGTTCCTGGGCAAGCAGCTCGGCGGCAAGGGGAAGGTCGCCGAACTCCAGGGCGCGCTCAGTTCGATCAACGGGTACGAACGGAGCCGAGGCTTCGCCACCTGCATGAAGAAGCAGTTCCCCGGCATCCAGGTGATCGAGCTCGCCACCGACTGGAAGGGCGACGTGGCCTCGGCCAAGCTGCAGAGCACGCTCGCCGCCAACCCGGACCTGAAGGGCGTCTACATGCAGGCCGGCGGTGTCTTCCTGCAGCCGACCCTCACCCTCCTCCAGCAGAAGGGCCTGCTCAAGCCGGCCGGGCAGAGCGGCCACATCGCCATCGTCTCCAACGACGGCATCCCGCAGGAGCTCGACGCGATCCGCAGGGGCGACATCGACGCCACCGTCTCCCAGCCCGCCGACCTGTACGCCAAGTACGCCCTGTACTACGCGCAGGCGGCCGCCGAGAACAAGTCCTTCCACACCGGGCCCACCGACCACGACTCGACCATCATCTCCCTTCCCAACGGCATGGAGGACCGCCTTCCGGCACCCCTGGTCACCAAGGACAACGTCGACGACAAGACGCTGTGGGGAAACCACATCGTCAAGTGACCCGGCGCGTGCGTGGCCGGCTCCGGCCATGACGGGGGACACGCCGGCGGCTCGATGACGCGTAACCTCTGCGGAGGTGCGGCGGTTGTCCCATAGTCCGACCGACTTATGGTCTGAGGGGAAGCCGTCATGGCCCGTGTGCCGTACCAGAGTTCCGCCGACACCGCGGAGAGGCTGATCGCCGAGGCGATGCGGCAGGGCACCAGCCATCTGACGACCGGGCTCGACGCGCCACCGGGCAGGTACCTGCGGATCGGGGGCAGGGATCTGGTCAACTTCGGTACCTGCGGCTACCTCTCGCTGGAGCAGGACGAGCGGATCCGGCGCGGCGCCGTCGATGCGGTCGAGCGCTTCGGTGTTCAGTTCTCGATCTCCCGGTCGTACGTGGCTTCCGGGCTGAACCTCGAACTCGAGGCGCTGCTCCGGGAGATCTACGCGGATCACCCCGTGCTGGTGTACTCCTCGACGTCGCTGTGCCACATCTCCGTGCTGCCGGCGCTGCTCGAGGCCGGCGACCGCGCCGTGCTGGACCAGCAGGTCCACTTCAGTGTCCAGACGGCCGCGCAACTCGTTCGGCAGCAGGGGGTCGGGCTCGCGATGGTGCGGCACGGCGACCTGGACGCGCTCGAACGGCGACTGCGGCGCGCGCAGGCAGCCGGTGAGCGGGTCTGGTACCTGATCGACGGCGTGTACTCGATGTTCGGCGACGTCGCACCGATCGAGGACCTCGCCCGGCTGATGGAGGTGTACCCATCGCTGCACCTCTACATCGACGACGCGCACGGCATGAGCTGGTACGGGCGGCACGGTGCGGGCTACGTCTTCGAGAAGCTCGGCCGGCGCCTGAGCGAGCGCGTGGTGCTGATCACGACGCTCGCCAAGGGGTTCGGGACGATCGGCGGCGTTGCGGTGTTCCCCACCGAGCAGTTGTCCGGCAGGGTCCGGATCAACGGGGGACCACTGATGTACTCGCACCCGCTGCCACCCCCGATGCTGGGTGCGGCGATCGCCTCGGCGCGGATCCATCTCTCCGATCGCATCGAGGACCTGCAGGCGGAACTGGCTGAGCGTCGGGACTACTGCAACGAACTCCTCGCCGCCGCCGGCCTGCCCGTCGTCTCCGACCCCCGTACCCCGATCTACTTCATCGGACTCGGTGAGCCCGAGGTGAGTTACGGCATGGTGCGGCGCATGCTCGACGCGGGTTTCTACGTGAACCAGTCGTCCTTCCCCGTCGTTCCCCTCAAGAAGTCGGGCCTGCGCTTCACCCTCACCCGGCATGTCGACCGTGATCACATCCGGGGACTGGTCGAGGCCGTGGCACACCATCTGCCGCAGGCACTCCGGGAGGCCGGCCGCACGATGGCCGACGTCCGGGCCGCCTTCGGGTGCATGTTGCCCGAGGCCGGTGCGGCACCGGTCCGGACGGGTTGACCGGCGGTCAGGGAACCAGGACGGGTCGAGCCCGTCGTCCTACCGGACCGCAGGTACCCGCGCAGGCGCCACGGCCTGCGCGGGTGCGAGTACGGGGCAGGACCTCGAACTCCCCGGCGGCAGCAGGATCGTGGGGTGAGCGTCCGATCAACTCGCCGTCCTGGCGACGGGACCGCCGAGGGCGTCGTCGGAACTCCGTTCGCGGGGGTCAGGGGGTCAGGGTTCGCTCCAGGATCCGCCGCCCGGCCCGCTGGTCTCCTTCCCAGGCGAAGGTCTCGCCGTCGACCGGCATCCGGTTCCACAGCAGGAGCAGGAGGTGTTCCGCCGGCGCGGCGAGCGTGGCCACCGGCGATCCGGGCCCGTAGGTCCACGAGGCGCCGCTGTCCGTCGCCTCGAGCCGCAGAGCGCTCTCGGGTGCGAGGGCACGGCCCCGGGACACCAGCAGGGGCGCCATCGTGTCGAAGACCTCGGCGACACCCTCGCCCGCCAGCTCGACGTCCATCGGCCGGTGGGTGCCCACCGCGTGCTCGGCGTCCCAGCGGTGGACGAGCGTCTCCATGCAGCGGCGCCGCTGCCAGAAGCCGACCGTGTGCGGCGGATAGAACGTCCAGGCGGCGGTGTCGGGGGCGGTGTCCAGCGCCTTCAGCAAGGTCGCGGACGAGGCCTCGAACCATTCCACCAGCGCGGACCGCTCCCGCGGCGCCGCCGGCGGCTTGAAGTCCCCACGCCCCTCGGTGGCAGCGATGGCCGCCCACAGGTTCGACCCGCCCATGTGCTCGGCCAGGTCGTGCAACGTCCAGTCGCCGCAGTGCTCGACCGGCGCCGACAGCTCGCCGTCGACGAGAGTTTTCTGAAAGTAAGTCAGTTCCCGGCGCAGGTGCAGGAGAAGAGATTTGGGTTCCATGCCACGAATCTACTCGGGGCCGCTGACAGCCGGGAGAGTGCGGTACCCGGGGTGGCCACGCGCACGGACCGGGCCGCCGGAACGACGGAGAGCCCTGGGCCGGGCCCAGGGCTCTCCGCTCGTGCGGTGAACGTCCGTCAGACACCTGCCGTCTCGTACTTGCCGTGCGGTTGCCAGGTGTTGACGTCCGTGCCCGGCGTGATGGCCTGGTCGGGCCTGATGTTGTAGGCCGCCGTGTGGAGCTCGCCCTGGTGGGTGACCATGGTGCCGGTTTCGTACGCGAGGCCCTCCTGCCAGGGCTTCGCACCGTTGGGGTGGAGTCTGGCCGGCAGTTTGCAGGTGCGGAGCTCACGCCACGGGGATCCGCCTCCGCCGTCCTTGCTGCCCGGTGCGGTTCCCTTGGTCCAGTACTGCCCCCGCCACATCTTGCCGGCGTGGCTGACCACGCTGGGCTTGCCGTAGACGTAGTCCGTTCTCCACTCGGGAGCGGTGCAGGCGTCCTTCAACGGCGGCGGGGTCGGCGGCTGCCGGCCGTCGAGCGCGGCGCGGATGTGCTCGGAGAGGATGGCGGTGCTCTTGTCGTCACCCTCCAGCGAGTAGGACATCGCGCCGGCGAGACCTTGCTCCTTGGCGAACTCGGCCTTCCGGTAGGCCGCCATCGGGTCGTCGAAGGTCCAGAAGATCCTCTTGTCCGGGTTGAACAGCCACGCCACGCCGTTGGCGTCGTCCCGGTGGACCTGGTACCCCTGCTGAGCAAGGGGGGCGAGGGTGCGGTAGTCGTTGACGCCCACCGCGTACTTGGCGCCGTTGGCCTTGGACACCGCTCCGCTCGCCTGCTGGAACAGCCCGTTCTTCGCGGTGCTCTGCACGCCCTCCCAGCCGCGGCCGTAGAACGGCACGCCCACGAGGAGCTTCTTCTTCGGTGCGCCCGCGTCGGTCCAGGCCTTGACGGCCGCCTCCACGGAGAGCCTCCGCGGGCTCGGGTCCTCGGGGACGCTGTGCAGGGCCGACTGATGGTTGGTCACGCAGGCGCCGGGGCAGTCGGAGGGGCCGTGCAGGTCGTATCCTCAGCTGGTTGAAGTTGCCCTTGAGGTGCTTCTCGTCGTTCCACCCGGGGTCGGCCACCCCGTCCACGGACTCGGCGGCGCTGAACGGCCTGATCCAGTCGGCGTCAGCGTCCCCGACATCGATGGAGCCGTCGGCGTGGTCGGGGTTGGTGTTCGGCACGGTCGCCGCGAAGCACCTGTAGCCGCGATACCGTTCGGTGTCCGACGAGATGTTCGCGAAGGCGTAGTTGAGGATCGTCAACTTCTTCGCCGTATTGTTGACGTCCAGGTCCTTGAGGAAGAACTTCCGGTCGTAGATCGACCACTGCGGGAAGTAACCGGCGTATTCGAGTCCGGCCAACGTGAAGCCTCCAGCTTCCAGGCACGCCGCATTCATACGGGTACGTAGGAAGTCGAGCGCGGAGGGTGCTGGGCTCGCAACTTATGGTCACTGTGCGTGACATGCGGCCGACGTGCGGCGCTGCTTGAGCCGCTGCGGGCTTCCGCCAGGGATGGATGTCGATCGGCATGCGGACCGCAGTGCGGCGCGATCGGGCTCCGGGAGCCACCAGGGAGCCACCGGCAGGCGTCAGACGGGCACCTGCAGCCGTCAGGGCCACGCAAGCGGTACGTGTGTCGGCAAGGTCCAGCAAGGGAAGGGCCGGCGGAGCCGCGTGCGAGCCCTGACGGCTGCCGGCCGGTCGAGCGCGTGCTCGGGCTCAGGCCGGGACGATGACCCCGAGCGCGCGCGGGGCGATGCTCACCTCGACGGGCAGGCGGGCGATGAACTCCCCGTCGGCGTACGCACTGATCCCGGGGCACTCGATCCGCAGCGTGGCACTCCGAACGGTGTGCACCTCCCCGTGCTCGACGTGGGTGCCCTTGAACACGGTCGGGAAGAACCGCACCAGTTTCAGCCGCGGCATCGCGCCCACCATGGTGACGTCGAACAGGCCGTCGGTGTGGTCCGCGCCCGGGCAGATCAGCATTCCGCCGCCGTAGCTGCGGGTGTTGCCGACCGCGGCGAGGGTGAGCGGACGCTCGATCACCGTGCCGTCGTCCAGCGTGATCCGGAACGGTAGTGGCCGCAGGTTCGCCAACTCGGCGACCATGGCGAGGTTGTAGCGGCTCCGGCCGCGCGGCCACGCCATCCGGTTGGCCCGGTCGGTGACCAGCGAGTCGAAGCCGGCGGCGAGCACCGAGCCGAAGTAGCGGCTGGTGCCGTCCTCGGCGTCGATCCGGCCGAGGTCGACGGTGGCGACGTGCCCCGCGGCTATCACGTCGGCCGCCGACTCCGGGTCGCCGATCGGCACGCCGTACTCGCGGGCCTGGTCGTTGCCCGTGCCAGCCGGGAGCATGCCGAGCGGTACGCCGCTGCCGGCCAGTGCCTGCAGGGCCAGGTGGATCATGCCGTCGCCGCCGACCGCCACCAACGCGTCCACGCCGCGGGCGACCGTCTCGCGGGCGAGGCGGAGCGCGTCCGCCGGGGAGGCGCCGGCGATGTTCAGCACCTCGATGCCGTGCTCCCGGAGCCGGGCGGCGGCCCGTGCCGCCGCCCGCTCGGCATGGCCACCGCCGGCGGCCGGGTTGGACAGCAGTACCACCTGGCGGTTCATGCCCCCGCCCCTCGCTTCGCTCGGCGGTGGCTTCGCCACGCGTCCCTGCCTCTGATTCGCTCGCTCATGCGCACCCCCAAGTCGCGGGCCGACAGCCCGGGTTCACGGAATCAGCTTGCCAGGGTTGAGGATCCCGGCCGGGTCGACGGCGTCCTTGACGGCCCGCAGGATGCGCACACCCACCTCGCCGATCTCCTGGTCCAGCCACGGGCGGTGGTCGGCGCCGACCGCGTGGTGGTGGGTGATGGTGCCGCCGTTCGCCATGATCGCGTCGCAGGCGGCCCGCTTGACGCCGGTCCACTGGGCGATCGCGTCGCCCCGCTGGGCGGCGACCACGGTGAAGTACAGCGAGGCGCCGGTCGGGTAGACGTGCGAGATGTGGCACATCACCATCGACTCGGTGCCGCTCGCCCGCAGCGAGCTCTGCAGGGACTCGGTCACCGCGGACTTGAGCCGGCCGAGGTTGGCCCAGTTGGTCGCAGTCTCCAGCGTCTCGCACAGCGCACCGGCGGCGAGCAGCGAGTCGCGCAGGTACGGTGCGTCGAACCGGCCGTGCTCCCAAGCCTCGGCGGGCTCGGCGCCGAGCGAGGTGCCGCCGGCGGCGAGCAGCGCGGTACGGGTCGCCTCGTGCCGGGCGGCGACCTGCTCGGCGGTGCCCTCGAAGACCGTGACCGCCAGGCAACCGCCGGTGACCTGGCTGCCGCCGATCTTGTCCGTCATGGCCAGGTTGACGAAGGTCTCGGACTCGTCCGAGAGCCGGATCACGGTCGGTCCGGTGCCCTGCTGCTCGACGGCGCGCAGCGCGGCCGCGCCGGTGGCGAAGTCCGGGAAGCTCCAGGCCTCGTGGGCCTTGGCGGCGGGCAACGGGTGGACACGCAGACGGACGGCGGTGATCACGCCGAAGGCGCCCTCGGAGCCGAGGAACAGCTCGCGCAGGTCCGGCCCGGCCGCGGACGCGGGTGCGCGGCCGAGGTCCACGGTGCCGGCCGGGGTGATCGCGCGCAGGCCGCGGACCATCTCGTCGAAGCGGCCGTGACCGGCGGAGTCCTGGCCGGAGGATCGGGTGGCGGCGAAGCCTCCGATGGTCGCGTAGCGGAAGCTCTGCGGGTAGTGGCCGAGTTCGAAGCCGCGGGTGGCGAGCAGCTCCTCGGCCTGCGGGCCGGTCAGGCCGGCGCCGAGCACGGCCTCACCGGAGACCTCGTCCAGTTCGTGCAGTCGGTCGAAGCGGCGCAGGTCGAGCGAGATGACGGCGGTGAAACCGCTGCGGTCCGGGTCGACGCCGCCCACCACGCTGGTGCCGCCGCCGAACGGGACGACCGCGATCCGGCGCTCGGTGCACAGCGCCAGGACGGCCGCGATCTCCTCCTCGCTGCCGGGCAGGACCACGGCGTCCGGCGCGTCCTGCGGCTCACGGCTCTTGCGGCGCAGCAGGTCCAGGGTGGACTTGCCGCCGGAGCGCGGCAGCCGGTCGGCGTCCGCCGTGCTCAGCCACGACTCCCCGACTATCGCGGACAGGGCCCTCCGGTCATCTTCGGCCAACTCCGATGACCGGAGCGCAGTCTGATCCAGCGTCAGCTCATCGGCGCCCTCTCCGGAGACGCCGAGTGCGGCGGCCAGCAGCCCCTTGACGTCGTCCGGCAGCGGCTTGGCGCGGGCCGGGTCACCCCAGGCATCCCACTTCATCGGGGGGAGCGGCAGGGCCGCGGGATTCGACTGCGTTTCAGGTGCCATGCGTTACAGTATTACGCATAATGTCAAGTCGTAACGATGAGCCCCGCAGCACCGACGACGCGATCCTGGACGCCGCCGCCGACCTGATCGTCCAACTCGGTGTCCAGCGCACCCAGCTCGCCGAGATCGCCCGCCGCGCCGGAGTCAGCCGTCCCACCGTGTACCGGCGCTGGGCCGACGTACGTGCGGTGATCGCTGCACTGCTGACCCGCGAGATCGCCGCCACCTACCGCCAGGTCGTGCCCGCCGGGGACGACCGGGAGTCCTTCGTGGCCGGGGTGGTCGAGGTCGCCGTCCGGCTGCGCGACCACCCGGTGCTCGGCGCGCTGCTGCACTCCGACTCGGACACGCTGTTCGAGTACGTCTTCGACCGCCTCGGCACCAGCCAGTACCGGCTGCTCGACGCCCTGCGCACCGGGATCGAGGCCGGTCAGCGGCACGGCTCGATCCGGGCCGGCGAGCCGACCGAACTGGCCGCGATGGTGCTGCTCATCGCCCAGTCCACCGTCCAGTCCCACCGCATGGTTGCGCAGCTGCTCCCCGAGCACGCCTGGCGCCGTGAACTGGCCACCGCCCTGAACGGATACCTCGCACCATGACCGCACCCAGCACCATCCTCGACCCGCGGCGCCGTGCCGCGGACCTGGCCGCGCTCGCCGACGGCGCAGACATCGACGTACTCGTCATCGGCGGCGGCGTCACCGGCGCGGGCGTCGCGCTCGACGCCGCCTCCCGGGGCCTGAAGACCGTCCTGGTCGAGGCACAGGACCTCGCCTTCGGCACCAGCCGCTGGAGCTCCAAGCTGGTGCACGGCGGCCTGCGCTACCTGGCCTCCGGTCGGGTCGGGGTGGCCCGGGAGAGTGCCGTCGAGCGCGGCATCCTGATGACCCGGACGGCACCCCACCTGATCCGGGCGCTGCCCCAACTGGTGCCGCTGTTGCCCTCGGTGAGCCGGGCCCAGGCCGCACTGGTGCACGTCGGGTTCCTGGCCGGCGACGCACTGCGCCTCAGCGCCGGCACGCCCTCGCGGCTGCTGCCGCGGGTACGCCGGATCGGCGCGGCCGAAACCGCCCGGCTGGTGCCCTCGGTTCGCACCGACGGCCTCGGCGGCGCGCTGGTCGCACACGACGGACAGCTGATCGACGACGCCCGCCTGGTGCTCGCCATCGCCCGCACGGCCGCCCAGTACGGCGCCCGGGTGCTCACCCGGGTACGTGCCGAGGACGTCACCGGGACGTCGGCCCGGCTCACCGAGACGCTCGGCGGCGAGTCCTTCACCGTCTCCGCCCGCGCGGTGGTCAACGCCACCGGCGTCTGGGCCGGCGAGGTGGACTCCTCGATCCGGCTGCGGCCCAGCCGCGGCACCCACCTGGTCTTCGACGCCGCGGCGTTCGGCCACCCGACCGCCGCGCTGACCGTCCCGGTGCCCGGCTCCACCAGCCGGTTCGTCTTCGCGCTGCCGCAGCAGCTGGGCCGGGTGGTGCTCGGACTGACCGATGAGGACGCGCCCGGTCCGATCCCGGACGAGCCCCGCCCGACCGAGGGCGAGATCGACTTCCTGCTGCGGACCGTCAACACGGCCCTGAACACCGAGCTGACCCGGGCCGACGTCCGCGGCGCCTTCGCCGGGCTGCGACCGCTGATCGACGCCGGTGGCGGCAACACCGCCGACATCTCCCGCCAGCACGCCGTCCTGGAGGCGCCGTCCGGGGTGATCACCGTGGTCGGCGGCAAGCTCACCACCTACCGGCGGATGGCCCAGGACACCATGGACAAGGCGGTGCGCATCCGCGGCCTGGCCGCCGGTCCGTGCCGCACCGACCGGCTGCCGCTGGTCGGAGCCCCCGCGCACCGGGAGAGCCAGCCGACCAACGGTCTGCCCGCCTCCCTGGTGGCCCGGCACGGTGGCGCGGCCCGGGTCGTCGTCGACTCCGCGAGCGTCGACCGCCCGATGGAGCCGATCGCCGAGGGCATCGACGTCACCCGCGCGGAGATCGAGTACGCCATCACCCACGAGGGAGCGCTCGACCTGGCGGACGTCCTCGACCGCCGCACCCGCATCGGCCTCGTCCCGGCGGACGCGGGCCGCGCACGTGAGGCCGTCGAGGAGATCCTCATGGCGCAGGAGCTCTGAGCGGACGTCCGTCGATCGCGCTGTCGTTCCATCGGACGCGGTCGGTGGGACGCGGGAGGTGCCCCGGGGTTGCCGTCAACCCCGGGGCAGTTCTTTTTCACGGCTTCCCGGTGGTGTCCGAGGCGGCCGGCCGGGTGGGGGAGGGGAGCAACCGGAGCGCCGGCGGCCGAAGCGCGCCGACGCCTTCGGCACAGACTGCCGGCCGGATGGGGGAAGTGGCCGGCGATTGCTCGGCTGACTCCGCAGCCCTCCAGGCGCCGGGCGGGAGCGTAGGCCCGACTTCCAACACTAATCAACAGCCTGGCATCAAAACCAACGTCATCGGCCACTGGCGTTGCGGCCTCGGTGCCAGGCATCTCGCAGCGGGTGTCGAGCGCAGGGTCGTGGTGTGGCCGCCGCTGGGCGTGGCGCCAACTCGCCGCATCCCCGGGGTGCCTCCCAGTGCTGTCCCCGGTCCCCAGGGGTTCCGCGCAGGCTCCGCATGAGCGTGTGGACACCAGTTCTATCAACTCCCCTGCCCGCGGAGGATGCTGAGTGGGCGTAACGAGACGGTTTCGAAACCACCCAGTTGGGTTCGAAGGCTTGACTCGGGTCTGAACTGGGCGTTTCCTTTTGCTTCATCGCGTTTGATCGCGATGCTTTCTGATCGGTTGTGTTGCTTCTAGTTCTAGCCGATCGGTCCAACACCCTCAGGAGCCCCCAGCATGCACCCCTCCCTCCGTAGCCGCCTCGCCCCGACTGCCGCGTTGAGCCTGGCCACCGTCCTCGGTCTGACCGCGTGTTCCACCGGACAGACGTCGTCCGGCGCCGATGCGTCGGTGGCGCCGGTGTCCGGCAAGATCTCGATCACCTATCTGCAGAAGCAGGGGGACCAGCAGTACTTCGTGGACGAGGCCGCAGAGGCGAAGGCCAAGGCCGCTGAGCTGGGTGCCGACCTGAAGGTCGTGAACCTCGGTAATGACGCGAACAAGACGGTCAGTGAGGTGCAGTCGGCGATCGCGCAGAAGAGCAACGGTCTGATCATCGTGGTGCCGGACCCGGCGGTCGGCCCGCAGGTGGTCCAGACGGCCCGGGACGCGAAGGCCGCGCTGCTCACCTCCGACGACCAGGTCTGCGCGAGCGGGCCGTCCCCGGCGCAGTGCGCCGCGTCCGACCTGGTGCCCCGGATCGGCTTCTCCGGCCAGCAGATGGGCCAGCAGGTCGGCCAACGCGCCGCGGAGGAGTTCAAGAAGGCCGGCTGGAACCCGGCGGACACCCGGATCATCTCCGGATGGAAGCAGGACGTCACCGTCTGCGGTGACCGGGTGAAGGCCGCGAAGGACGCCTTCGACCAGGCCGTGCCGGGCGTGCAGAACATCGACGTCGCGACCGACAACACCCCGACCGGCGCGCAGGACAAGGTCGCCGCCACCATCACCGCCAACCCGGGCGTCAAGCACTGGGTGGCATGGGGCTGCAACGACGAGAACGTCCAGGGTGCCGTGACCGCCCTGCAGAACGCCGGGGTGAGCCCCAACGACATCGACGGCGTCGGCCTGGGTGCCTACCTGGCGTGCAAGGACTGGGCGTCCGGCAAGCCGTCGGGCATGAAGGCCGCCCTGTTCATCAACGGCAAGGACGTCGGCGCCCTGGCGGTGCAGACCATGTACGACAAGCTCAAGAACGGCAAGGACTTCCCCAAGGAGGCCTTCGCCCCGACCAAGATGGTCGACGCCACCACCTGGCAGTCCGCGGGCGTGTCCTGCAGCTGATGCCGCGTCGAGCCGTCCGTGCGGCGGGCGGGCACCGGCCTGCCGTACCGGCTCGGCTCCCGAAGACCGTACGTGCCGCACCGCCAAAGAGGCCCCGATGACCGCACCTGAACCCTCGCCCGCCCCGCCACCCGGCAGCTCGCCCGGCCTGAGCGCCGAGGGCGTGTCCAAGCGCTTCGGCACCGTCCAGGCACTGAAGGACGTCACCCTCACCTTCCCACCCGGTCAGGTCACCGCCCTGATGGGTGAGAACGGCGCAGGCAAGTCCACCCTGCTGCGCATCCTCACCGGTGACCACCGTCCCACCGAGGGCCGGGTCCTGCTGGACGGCCAGGCCCTCGACCTGAACTCCCCGCAGGACGCCCGCCGCGCCGGGATCCGGATCATCCCGCAGGAACCCGAGATCATCCCCCATGTCTCGGTCGCCGAGAACGTCTACACCGGCTCGCTGCCCCGCACCGGGCTGCGCCGCCTCGACCGCGCCGAACTGCGCCGCCGCATCACCGCCGACCTGAAGCACCTCGGGTTCGACAAGGTCCTCGACCCCGACCTGCTCGGCTCCGAACTCACCGCCGCCCAGCGCCAGCTGGTCGAGATCCTGCGGGCGATGACCGGCCAGGTCCCGCCACGGGCGATCGCCTTCGACGAGCCGACCTCCTCGCTCTCCGAGCACGAGGTCGAGGCCCTGTTCGCGCTGATCGGGCGACTGCGCGCCGAGGGCATCGCCGTCATCTACGTCTCCCACCGGATGAAGGAGATCTTCCAACTCGCCGACGGCATCGCGGTTCTGCGGGACGGCCAGGTCGCGGGGGTCGTCCGGGCCGCGGCCACGGACGAGAGCGCACTCGTGCGGCTCATGGTCGGCCGGGACCTGTCCTCCCTCTTCGTCCGCCAGCAGGTCGCCACCGACCGCGTCGTCCTGGACGTGAAGAACCTCACCACGGACGACGTGAGCGACATCAGCCTGCGGGTCAACGCCGGCGAGGTAGTCGCCCTCGCCGGCCTGATCGGCGCCGGACGCTCCGAACTCGCGCTCGCCCTGGCAGGCGACGCCCCCATCCGCTCCGGCACCGTGGAACTGGGCGGCAAGGCCCTGCGCCTGAGGGACCCCCGCGCCGCCATCACCGCCGGCATCGGCCTGGCCCCCGAGGAACGCAAGGCCCAGGCGCTGTTCCTGCAGCGCACGATCCGCGACAACACCTCCCTCGTCAGCCTGGGCCGGCTACGCCGCTGGCGATTCGTCAGCCACCGTCAGGAGAAGGCCCTCGCCCAGGAGTTCGCCGATCGGCTGCGGGTGCGTGCCCCCTCCATCGAAGCAGAGGTCCGCACCCTGTCCGGCGGCAACCAGCAGAAGGTCGTCCTCGCCCGCTGGCTCGCCCGCAAACCCGACCTGCTGATCCTCGACGAGCCGACCCGCGGCGTGGACATCGGCGCCAAGGCCGAGATCTACCAGATCATCGCCGACCTCGCCCGCGAGGGCACCGCCATCCTGGTCATCTCCTCCGAACTGCCCGAAGTCCTGGGCCTCGCCGACCGGATCGTCGTGATGCAGAACGGCCGCACCACCGGCGAACTCACCCGCGACCAGGCGACGGAAGAGGCGATCCTCGCGCTCGCCATGGCTGACGACCTCGCCACCGGCACCACCGCCCACGCCCCGACCGGAGACACCCGATGACCACCACCACCTCCCCGAGCGCCCAGCTGCCGAAGGACCAGCCCCGGCCCGGCCGGCCCGGTGGCCCACGCGGCCTGCTCGCCGCGATCGGCGGGCAGAACCTCAGCCTCGTCGGCGCCCTCATCGCCGTAGTCGCCCTCTTCGGCACGCTCAACCCCAACTTCGTCAGTTGGGACAACATCCAGGTCATCGCCGAAGCCGTCACCATCTCCGGCCTGCTGGCCGTCGTCCAGACCGTCGTCATCATCTGCGGCGGCCTCGACATCTCGGTCGGCTCCCAGGCCGGGCTCGCCTCCGTCACCAGCGCCATGGTGTTCACCTCCACCGGCGCCGACCCCTACCTCGGCATCGGTGCCGCCCTCGCCATCGGTGCCGCCATCGGCCTGTTCAACGGGATCGTCATCATCTACGGCCGGGTCAACCCGACCATCGCCACCCTCGCCGGACTGGCCGCCTACAAGGGCGTCGCCCAACTCGTCTCCGACGGTCGGGCCCAGGGCTACGTGCTGGGCGACCCGGTCTTCGTGTTCCTCAGCCGGGGCAAGATCGCCGGCCTGCCCACCATGGTCTGGCTGCTCATCCTCACCGCCGCCGCCGTCCACGCCCTGCTCACCTACACCGACATCGGCCGCAACATCTACGCCATCGGCGGCAACGACACCGCCGCCCGCCTCGCAGGCATCAACCTGAACAAGTACCTCATCTCCGCCTACGCGCTCTCCGGTACCGTCGCCGCCCTCGCCGGCGTCCTCCTCACCGCTCGCACCGGCAGCGGCCAGCCCGTCTCCGGCAGCGAAGGCCTGGAACTCCAGTCGATCACCGCCGCGGCCCTCGGCGGCTGCGTCCTCAAGGGCGGCAAGGGAAGCATCGGCGGCACGCTGCTCGCCGTCGCGCTGCTCGGCGCCCTGCAGAACGGCCTCACCGTCCAGGGAATCAACGCCTTCTGGCAGAACGTCGCGCAGGGCGCTCTGCTGGTCGCCGCCGTCATCATCCAGCAGCGCCGCAACCGCGAACGCGCGGTCGGACTCCCGGCCTGACCGCAGGCCGCGAGGCCGAGCACACCAGCCTCCCGGCCTCGCGGGATCCGTTCCTTGCGGCACATGCTGCGGGAGGCCGGCCTTCGTATCCCACCTGCGGAACCGCCGACCGCCCCGGACAGGGCGTTCCGGTGGTGCAACACCTCATCGACGTCCGCCCGGTCGGGGCGTGACCGGACCGCCGCGACCTGCGGTGGCTCGGGACTCGACCGAAGGCGGAACGGGCGGGCGGCCGCCGAGGGTCGGCCGGACCGCCATCGGACTGCCGGTGCCGCACACCCCGTGGCACCGGCAGTTCCGTTCTCTTTTTCCGGCGGTACTCCAACTTCCCTTCCAGCCAGGACAGTTGCACCTTCGCTGGCCGCCACCCGTTCGATCGAGAGGGCCTTCGTGGCTGATCAGATGTTGCTCGCTCCACAGCGCCAGGCGCTGATCCTGGAGGCGATTCGCCGGGCCGGCGCGGTTCGCGTCGCCGAACTGGTCGAACAGTTCGGTGTGTCGGACATGACCATCCGCCGTGACCTGGATGCGCTGGTGCGCCAGGGCGCCGTGCAGAAGGTGCACGGCGGAGCGATGGCGGCGGGGGCCGCGAGCACGTACGAGCCCGGGTTCGACGCCAAGTCCGGGCTGGAGGAGGCCACCAAGGCAGCACTGGCCGACGCGGCCGCGAAACGGGTGGAACCGGGCAGCGTGGTGGCCCTCTCCGCCGGTACCACGACCTACGCGGTCGCCTCCCGGCTGCTGGAGATCCCGGAACTGACGGTCGTGACCAACTCCCTGCCGATCGCGGACCTGTTGTGGGCGGCGGGCCGCGACGGGGGAGAGGCCGTTCCGTCGCTGCTTCTGACCGGAGGGGCGCCCACCAGGTCGGCGGCTCTGGTGGGCGCTCTGGCCGATCAGACGATCCGCTCGCTCCACGTGGACCTGCTGATCCTGGGCGTGCACGGCGTATGCGAGCAGGCCGGCCTCACCACACCCAACCTGGCCGAGGCGCAGACCAATCGGGCGCTGATCGCATCCGCGCGCCGCACGGTCGTGGTCGCGGACCACACCAAGTGGGGGGTCATCGGGCTGAGCAGCTTCGCGACCCTGGCGGAGATCGACTGTTTCGTCACCGACGACGCTCTGCCGGCGACGGTCCGCAATGTGCTCGCCGACGCGGTCGGCGAGCTCGTCGTCGTCCCGGCCGCCGGCTGAGCGTGCGGTTACGGGTCAGGCCATCCGCCGTGCTCCTGCCGAGGGCACGGCGGTGAACATGAACGGGGACGCGAAGCCCGCCGACCGGAAGGCCGCCCGCACCGCGTCCGAGATCCCCGCAAGGATCGCGGCCTGAGCCAGCGCGATGACGGACCCGCCGAAGCCGCCGCCGGTCATCCGGGCACCCAGCGCCCCGGCGGCCACGGCGGCCTCGACCGCGAGGTCCGTTTCGGGGCAGGAGACCCGGTAGTCGTCGCGCAGCGAGGCATGTCCGGCCGTCAGGACCGGGCCCAGTGCGGCGATCTCACCGCGGACCAGGTGGTCGACGGTCTCGGTGACGCGCCGGTTCTCGGTCACCACGTGCCGGACCAGCGGCCTGAGTTCGCCGGGCAGCCGGTCCAGGGCCGCGGCGAGGCCGTCGGGCGCGAGATCGCGCAGCGCGGGCAGGCCGAGCAGGTGGGCGGCGCGCTCGCAGCCGGCCCGCAGGGCGGCGTAGGCGCCGTCGCCGAGGTCGTGCTTGACCCGGGTGTCGATCACCAGCAGCCGTAGCCCCGCCGCCTCCAGGTCGAGTGGCACGTGCCGCTGCTCCAGGGTCCGGGTGTCGAGGAACAGGGCGGCGCCGCTGGTACAGCAGGCGGAGGCCATCTGGTCCATCGCACCGCACGGAACACCGACGAAGGCGTTCTCGGCCCGTTGGGCGATCAGCGCGAGTTCCGGCGCGGAAAGGCCAAGTCCGTACAGGTCGTTCAGGGCGGCGGCCGTCGCGCACTCCAGGGCGGCGGAGGACGACAGTCCGGCGCCGGACGGCACGTCACTGTCGATGTACAGGTCGGCCCCGCCGACCGGGTGGCCCGCCTCGGCGAGTGCCCAGAAGACACCGGCCGGGTAGCCGGCCCAGCTCGCGACGGCGCCGGGTGCCAGACCGTCCAGCGGTAGGTCGGTGATCGTGCCGTCGCCCTGGGCGCTGTACAGGCGCAGCCGTCCGTCCTCCCTGCGGCGGGCGCTCACCCGGGTCGTGTGCGGGAGGGCGATGGGCAGGACGAAGCCGTCGTTGTAGTCGGTGTGCTCGCCGATCAGGTTCACGCGCCCGGGCGCGGTCCACGCGCCGGTCGGCCGTCCGCCGTGGACGGCCTCGAAGTCGGTGGCGGCCTCGTCGATCATCTGCTCAGCTCCAGTGCGTCGGGGAAGGGACGGCACACTCTCTCGGACGGCGTCCCCATCAAGCTACTGGGGGCCGTTCCCCGGGGGCGGCCCGTGGTGCGGCATCGGCGTGCTGCCTCCCGCCGATGGGATCGCCATCAGCAGACGAGTGCCAATTCCGACATAATCAAACATGCTTGGGTCTCGTGGTCAACACCTATGATAGGTCGGCTTGGTCGGGCTGGGCGAGGCGACGTCAGGGGTTCACTGAGGACCGAAATGCCTGTTGACAAGCGGTAGCATCTGTTTGACTCTGTTGGAGCTCGATGCCTGCTGGGACATCGAGGAGTCGTCAGCACAGCCGGTAGGCAAGCAGACGCGTCGCAGACCCCGGACAGTCCGCCCTCACTCAACGTCCTGCGCCGGCTCGGCGATCTCGAAGGCTGACGCAGACCACCGGAGAAGCGCTTGCCGTGGCGCGGCTCGGTGGTCCGGCGGCAGGTCTGATGCTTTGGTGAGCAAAGGGGTCCGAGATCGAGTGGTTGGGAGGGCCGGCGTGGAGTGCAGGTTCTGCGATCGTCGCCGAGCCGGCGCAGGTCCATCTGGTGCTGGCCGACGACGTCGCAGTGGCGTTCCTTGACCGGCGGCCGCTCTTCCCCGGCCACGTCCTGGTGGTGCCCCGGCAGCATGTCGAGACGCTGACCGACCTGCCGCGATCGGCCGTGGGACCCTTCTTCGCCAGGGTGCAGCGGGTGACGGCGGCCGTGGAGAAGGGCACGGGATCGGCCGGCAGCTTCGTGGCTGCCAACAACCGGATCAGCCAGTCCGTGCCGCACCTGCACGTCCACGTGGTGCCGCGCAACCCGCGTGACGGCCTGCGCGGCTTCTTCTGGCCGCGCACCCGCTACGCGGACGAGACGCAGGCCGAGGAGATGGCCGCCCGGCTGCGCGCCGCCCTCGCCGACGGCGAACCGTCGCGGTGACCGCGGCGGGTCCCGGGCCGGTCGACGCCGTCGGACAGGGGCCGGTGGGGGGTGCTCCACCGGACGCGCCTTGAGTCCCTTCCATCCACCACCGGTGGGGCCGCAGGTGGATGGATCCGACGGCGGCCGTGCCGGGGAGGCATCGGCCTCTGCCTGCGGCTCCGCGGTCGGCGGAGGTCCGGGGCCCGGGGGTCACCGGCGCAGGCGCTGGGTGGCGGCGATGCAGGCGATCACCGCCAGGGCCGTGACCGGCGCGGCCGGCGGCAGCCGCTCGCCGAGCACCAGGACGGCCCAGCCGAGGGTGAGCAGCGGCTGGGCGAGTTGGAGCTGGCTGGCCCGGGGGACGCCGATCGCGGCCATTCCCCGGTACCAGGCCACGAGTCCGCCGAACTGGGAGACGACGGCGAGGTACGCGAGCCCGGCCAGGCCGTGCACGGTCGGGTGGGCCGGTTCGAAGGGCAGGGCGAGGACGCAGGTGAGCGCGGTGGCGGGGAGCGCCGCGACCACGCCCCATGCGATCACCTGCCAGCCGGGCATCCGTCGTGCCAGCCGGCCGCCCTCGGCGTAGCCCGCGGCGCAGAGCAGCAGCGCGCCCAGCAGGTAGCCGTCGGCGAGGCCCGGCCGGCCGGCGCTCTGCTGGAGGGCGAAGACCAGCACCGCCGCCGCGCCCGCCGTCGCCGCCCACCAGAACATCCGGGGCGGGCGGGCGCCGGTGCGCAGTGCGGAGAGCGTGGCGGTGGCGAGCGGCAGCATGCCGATCACCACAGCGGAGTGGGCGGTGGAGGAGGTCTGCAGGGCGAGGGTGGTGAGCAGTGGGAAGCCCACCACGCAGCCGCCGGCCACCACCAGCAGACCGGGCCAGTCCGAGCGCCGGGGCAGCGGGATGCGCAGGGCGGCCAGACACGCGCCGGCCACGGCCGCGGCGAGCACGCCGCGCAGGCCGGTGACCGTCCAGGGGCCGAAGCCCTCGAGTGCCCACACGGTGGCGGGGAAGGTGAACGAGAAGCAGAGTACGCCCAGGGCGGCGAGTGCGGTGCCGTCGACCGCTATCGATCGGGTCGGGATAGCGCTATCGTGTGCTGTCATGCATGAGCGTAGCAGTGAGAGTAGGGTCATGCCATGGACCGCACCAGCGTTGCAGAGCTTGCCGCTATTCTCCGTCGCGATCTCTTCCGCTACTCTCCAGGAGAGAAGCTGCCGTCCAGTCGGGAGCTGATGCAGCGGTACCAGGTGAGCCCGGTGACGGTCTCCCGGGCGATTGCCGCGCTCGCCGCTGAGGGGCTGGTGGTCTCCCGGCCGGGTGCCGGAGTGTTCCGCGCCGAGGAGCGGCGCCCGGCGAACGCACTCGGGGACACCTCGTGGCAGGAGGTGGCGCTCAGCGCCGAGGCAGGCATCCCGCCGACCCGCAGCGCGGACGCCACCGGCGTCCTCGCGACCCTCGCCCTGGCACCGCCCGAGGTGGTCGACCTCAACAGCGGCTACCTGCACCCCTCCCTCCAGCCCGAACGCGCCCTCGCCGCCGCCCTCGCGAGGGCCGGTCGACGGCCGGGGGCGTGGAGCCGGCCGCCGCTGGAGGGACTGCCCGAGCTGCGGGCCTGGTTCGCCCGCGACATCGCCGACAGCGTCACCGCCTCCGACGTGCTGATCGCCGCCGGCGGCCAGAGCGCGCTCACCACCGCCCTGCGTTCGCTTGCCGCCCCGGGCGCGCCCGTGCTGGTCGAGTCGCCCACCTACCCCGGGATGCTCGCGGTCGCCAGGGCCGCCGGGCTGCGGCCGGTCCCCGTCCCGGTGGACGCGGACGGGGTGCGGACCGACCTGCTCGCCGAGGCATTCGCTGCCAGCGGCGCCCGCCTGTTCCTCTGCCAGCCGCTGTTCCAGAATCCGACCGGTGCCGTGCTCGACCCCGGGCGGCGGCGTGAAGTGCTGCAGATCGCCCGGGCTGCCGGGGCGTTCGTGGTGGAGGACGACTTCGCGCGGCAGCTGGTCCACGCGGACGCGCCGCCCCTGCCGCCGCCGCTGGCCGCCGCCGACCCCGACGGCGTGGTGGTCCACATCCGCTCGCTGACCAAAGCGACCTCGCCCAGCCTGCGGGTCGCGGCACTCGCCGCGCGCGGTCCGGCGCTGGCCCGGCTGCGCGCGGTGCAGGCGGTGGACAGCTTCTTCGTCCCGAGGCCACTGCAGGAGGCCGCGCTGGAGCTGGTCGCCGCGCCCGCGTGGGCGCAGCACCTGCGGGCCCTGGCCGGCGCACTGCGGGAGCGGCGGAACGCGCTGGCCGGCGCGTTGGCACGGCTGCGGCCCGAACTGCTGCCCAAGCGCCTTCCGTACGGCGGCTACCACCTGTGGCTGCGCCTCCCGGAAGGGCGCGACCCGGAGACGCTCGCCGCCGCAGCGCTGCGTGCGGGGGTGGCGGTGACCCCCGGTGAGCCGTACTTCACCGCGGAGCCGCCGGCCCCGTACCTGCGGCTGAGCTATGCGTACGCGGACAGCGTGGATCAGCTGGCGGAAGGAGCCCGCCGGCTGGACCGGGCCATCGGCGAGCCGTAGCCGCGCAGAGGGGTACCCGCCCCGGGGTGGCCGTCTGGAACCGAACTTCCCTCACCGCAAGGCCTGTTGGCGAGTCACGGGATGGCCGGCGACGTACCGCCCCAGCGGACGCAGCCGATCAGGGAGCGCTCTGAACCGCGGGTCGGCACCAGACGGAGATCGAGAGCGGTGCCCCTTGTTCACGCCGCCCAGGTACCCTCCCCCCAGCCCCGGCGAGGGCGGGTGGGCACGGGAAAGGAACCCTCAAGTGGACGGCGGGCAGGAGCCGCGGCGAGTCGGACTGGGCACGATCGCCCGCGAGTGGGGGCGGATCGGCTGCACCGGCTTCGGTGGGCCGCCCACCCACATCGCGCTGCTGCGCCGCCTGTGCGTGGAACGCCGGGACTGGATCGCGGCGCAGGAGTTCGAGGACGGCATCGAGCCGGCCGACCTGCTGGTGGTCCGGCCGCCGTCGGCCGCTACGGCAGCGTCCACCGCTGGTTGGTGCCGCCGTTGCAGTCCCAGATCTCCAGCCGGGTGCCGTTGGTGGTGGCGTA
>NZ_BAAATR010000016.1:67436-173311 GCF_039533515.1 Kitasatospora cystarginea
GTAGGCCGGGTCGTCGAGGCAGCGGCCGGACTGGGTGCTCTTCAGGGCGCCGTCCGGTTGGGGCGTCCACTGCTGGTTGGTGCCGCCGTTGCAGTCCCAGATCTCCAGCCGGGTGCCGTTGGTGGTGGCGTAGGCCGGGTCGTCGAGGCAGCGGCCGGACTGGGTGCTCTTCAGGGCGCCGTCCGGTTGGGGCGTCCACTGCTGGTTGGTGCCGCCGTTGCAGTCCCACAGCTCGACCAGGGTGCCGTTGGCGGTGCTGCCACCGGTGACGTCGAGGCACTTGCCACCCAGGGTGAGGGTGCCGTTGGTCCAGGTCCACGTCTGTGCGGCGCCGCCGTTGCAGTCCCAGAGCTGCACCGCGGTGCCGTTGGCGGTGGAGTTGCCGTCGTCGAGGCACTTGCCGGGCAGGGCGGAGGTGACCGGGCCGGTGTGGGTGGAGGGCGTGCCGGGGGTGAGGGTGAAGTCGTCGAACTGGTCGGTCCGGTAGTCGGTCACGCCGAGGCCGGCCTGGCCGTTGGTGAAGCTGCCGTCGGTGGCGCTGCCGACGACGGTGCCGTCGATGGTGGCCGTGAGGGTGGTGTCCTGGAGGGAGAGGGCGACGGTGTGCCAACTGCGGGTGCCGAGGGCGGTGGTGGAGCCGCTGGCGAGGGTGGTGAAGTTCCAGCCGGTGTCGCTCTTGTCGATGGACCAGGCGCCGGTGTCGCTGACGCGCAGGTGGTAGGCGTTGAGGCCGTTGTTGTTGCGGCCCTGCTGGTTGACCCGGCCGAGGAGCTCGATGGTGCTCGACTGCTCGAAGAGGGTGTCGGCGGTGACGGTGTAGTTGGACCAGCTGCCGTCGCCCATCATCGTGTAGGGCGCGTCGTAGGACTCGCCCGTCCAGCGGATCGGCGTCGTCGGGGCCATCTGGCGCAGGCAGGTACCGGTGCGGCCGCCGCCGCACGGGACGGTCTGGAAGGCGCCGTTCATGTCCGTGAAGTACTTCGGGGACGTCGTGGTGGCCGTCGTCTCGAAGTCGTCCGCGTAGGGCAGTTCGAGCGGCGCGGCGGTGGGCGGGGTGGCGGTGCCCTTGCCCTGACCGGTGGTGGTGGTGACGGTGTAGACGTGGCCGGGCTGGAGGGTGAGCGTGTAGCTGCCGTGGGCCGGAGCGATGTCCTGGGTACGGACGAACCAGTCGGCCGGGTCGGCGGAGTTGAGGTTGGTGGCCCAGACGTGGACCTTGCCGGTGGACAGGCCCCCGGTGACGGTGAACTTCGCGCTCTGGGCGGTGGTGGCGTCCATGGTCTCGATGACGGTGCTGTAGTCCCTGTCGTTCGGGGACTTCAGGGTCACGTAGCTGCCGTTGGTGCGATCTCCGCCGAGGTAGCCGCCGGCGGAGTCGATGTAGTGCCAGCCGGGCTCGGCGAACTGGGCGGTGTGCGCGGTGACCCAGGTGGTCTTGCCGATGGTGTAGCTGCCGGACCAGGGCTGGTCGGCGATCGACATGCCGTCGGTGGAGAAGTGGAGGTTGGGGTAGAGCGCGGCGATGACGGGCCAGTTGATGAACGAGGTCATCTTCCCGTCGAGGTAGTCCCGGTTGATCGCGCGCGCCACCGAGGTGGCGCCCTCGTTGGCGTCCTCGGAGCCGTTCTCGCTCGCCCACAGCGGCTTGCCCAGCGCCTTGGCGTTCGCGGTGCTGGGGCAGGAGTTGAAGGAGCCGAGGTAGCCGCAGGGGTAGTGGACGCCGACGATGTCGACCGCGTTCCTGAACGCCGGGTCCTTGGCCATGTCGTCGGCCACGGCCCAGGTGTCGTCCGCGGCGACCACCTTGGTGCCGTAACCGCGAGAGGTCAGCGCGGCCTTGAGGTTCTCGTACCAGGTCTTGTCGTAGCCGCGCTCGTTCCACCCGCCGAGGTAGTCGACGGTCAGGTGGTGCTTGGCGGCGCACCCCATCCAGGACATCAGGTAGTCGATGGTGTCCTGGGACCAGAAGTTGCCGCCGCCGATCCAGCCGGGGGCACCCCAGGACAGGCCGTAGAACTTGATGCCGGGGTTGCGGGCCTTGGCCTGCTCGGCCAGCCACCACTCGTAGCCCTGGTCGCAGTCGACGGTGCCGGCGGTGTGCTCGATGCTGGGCTCGGCACCGTCGGTGGAGTTGGTGTCGCCCCCGACCTCCAGCTTCAGCACCTGCAGCGAGGCGCCGTAACCGGGCTTGAACAGGTAGTCGAGCAGCTGGCTGCGCTGCGGCTCCGGATAGTCGACCAGCAGGCGTGAGTTGCCGCCGCCACCGGAGATCGCGCCGACGCCGTCGAAGGTGAGGCCCGGCTCGGTGCCGTCGACGGCGATGGCGGTGGAGGTGGCGGCCGTCGCGGAGGCGGGGGCGGCCTGGGCGACCGGTGACGTGGCCGCGCCGCTGAGCGTGCCCAGGAGCAGTAGGGCTGCGCCGAGGGCGGCGCGGCATGTCGAAGACAGGCGGCTGCGACCCATGGGTGGTCTCCAGGATGGTGGTGAGGGTGGGAAGTTGAGGTCGAGTGGTGCTCAATATGAAGGCCAGATGAGCAATAGTCAACAAGTTCTAACAGAAACGCACGATGGGCGGTACATTGACACGCACCCTCCCGAGCATGGGCGCGTCCGGGGGTGCGGCGCCGGCCCGCTCCTGCAGCCGGACGGAACCGGTTCGGAATGTCCGGCGATTCGTCGGCTGCGGCCTGTGGTGGAGCAGCGGGCGCGAGCGCGGACTTCGTGCTCCGCCGGGGTCTCGTGGACGGGCCCATCCGCCTGGTCGGCGTGATCGGCCGAACTCCCGCTCCGTGCTGATCACTTGTGTGCGCGCCACGCGACACGATCCGAGGCTCAGGTCCCATCGCGAGGTGACTCCTACCGGCTCACTCCGTAGTCGTGCCGGTCGGAGGGCGGCCCGTTCACGGCTGCACGCCCAGCGCAACCCGTGCGGTGCGACACCGGTCGGCTCATGGGGCGTCAGCCGGGGTGCCATTGCGGCGAGTCGGGAGGGAGCCGGCTCCAGAAGTAGCGCCGCCGTCCAAAAACGCCCTGCTCGGTCATGTCAACGTGCCGCGCTGTTGCGTTGAGTATTGACGGTTTCTGTTGACTTTGGTTCGCTTGGCCACGCCCTGCGCAAGGCAACAGCTCCGCCGCATACCGTCCGCCACCCTTCGGACTCAGGAGAACCGATGCGCAAGACGTGGGCTGCGCTGGTCGCGGCCACGCTGGCGGCCGCACCCCTCGCGGCCGTCCCCCTCACCGCCACACCCGCCGCCGCGATCGACAACGGCCTGGCGCTCACCCCGCCGATGGGCTGGAACGACTGGAACGCGTTCGGCTGCGACGTCAGCGCGAAGCTGGTCGAGCAGACCGCCGACCGGCTCGTCTCCAGCGGGCTCAAGGCCGCCGGATACCAGTACGTCAACATCGACGACTGCTGGCTCACCAAGTCCCGGGACGTGAGCGGCAATCTGGTGCCGGACCCGGTCAAGTTCCCCGACGGCATCAAGGGCGTCGCCGACTACGTGCACAGCAAGGGCCTCAAGCTCGGCATCTACCAGAGTGCCGGCACGATGACCTGCGCCGGCTACCCCGGGAGCCTCGGACACGAGCAGCAGGACGCAAACTCCTTCGCCTCCTGGGGAGTCGACTATCTGAAGTACGACAACTGCTACAACATGGGCCTGCCCGGCAAACAGCGCTACCAGGCGATGGGCGACGCGCTGGCCAGGACCGGCCGGCAGATCGTCTACAGCCTCTGCAACTGGGGCGAGGAGTCCGTCGCGTCCTGGGGCGGCTCCGTCGGCAACCTCTGGCGCACCACCGGCGACATCGACGCCTCCTACGGCCGGATGCTGTCCATCGTCCACCAGAACATGCCGCTCGCCGCCTCGGCGAAGCCGGGTGCCTGGAACGACCCGGACATGCTGGAGGTCGGCAACGGCATGACGCCGACCGAGGACCGCACCGAGTTCTCGCTCTGGGCCGAGATGGCCGCGCCGCTGATCGCGGGCACCGATCTGCGCACCGCCAGCCCGGCCACCCTGGCGATATACGGCAACCGCGAGGTCATCGCCGTCGACCAGGACCAGCTCGGCAGGCAGGGCGTGCCGGTGAGCACCACCGGTGGGCTCGACGTCCTGGCCAAGCCGCTCGCCGACGGCAGCGTCGCGGTGACCCTGTTCAACGAGAACACCGCGCCCGCCGTCATGTCCACCACCGCCGCCGCCATCGGGCTGCCGCGCGCCAAGGGCTACACGCTGCGCGACCTCTGGGCGCACCGCACCACCGAGACGGCCGGCACGATCAGCGCCAACGTACCGGGACACGGCACGGTGATGTACCGGGTCGCGCCCACCCGGACGCCCGAGCGGTACGCCCCCGACCTGGTGCTGCGGACCAGCACGCCGGAGTGGTCCGCGGGCAGCACGGCCACCGTGACCGCGACCCTCGTCAACAACGGCGTCGGCGCCGCGCGCCACGTGGCCGTCGGGCTCGACGCGCCGAACGGATGGACCGTCAAACCGACCACCGGTACCGGGTTCCCGCGGTTCACCGGCGGCGAGCAGGCCACCGTCCGGTTCCAGGTCACCGCGCCCGCCGTGCTGCCGGCGCCGATCACCCACGCCAGCGTGACCGGCACGGTGACCGCCGACACCCCCGCCGGGGTCGAGAGGACCGGCTCGCCGCAGCAGGTGGAGCTCTCCGCACCCGTCCAGGCGCCGCTGCGGACCTTCACCGACAACACGGCGGTCTTCGGCGCCCAGAACGGCAGCTTCGCGATCGACGGCGCCGGCGCCGACCTGTACTACGGCGTCGACCAGTACAGCGCCATCTACCGGCCCGGCGCCGAACACGACGGCTCCACCACGGTGGTCAAGCTCACTGCCCAGGCCTACACCAGCGACTGGGCGAAGGCCGGGATCATGGTCCGCGACGACATCACCAAGCCGAACAGCTCCCCGGGCTACGTGATCCTCGCCGAGGCGCCCGGCAAGGGCTACGTGCTGCAGTGGGACAGCACCGGCAGCGGCCAGCTCGACTCCAACAGCGCCCCCGCCAACCAGGGCAGCGGCAAGGCCGCGTACCCGAGCTGGCTCAAGCTGGTCCGCTCCGGGTCCACGTACACCGGCTACTACTCCACCGACGGAACCAGCTGGACCCAGGTCGGCAGCGCGACCCTGCCCGGGGTGGCCGCCACCCAGGACGTCGGCCTGTTCACCAGCTCGCACAGCGAAGGCACCCGCGGCGAGGCCGACTTCACCGGTTTCAGCCAGACCTGACACCCCCTGGGCGGAGCGGCCCCCAACCGCTCCGCCCTTCCTCCGACCCTCCTGGAGCCCCCATGCGCGTGCTCTCGCGCCTCCTGCTCTCCGCCTGCCTCTCGCTGTCCGCGCTCGCACTCCCGCTGCTCGCCGCCGAGCCGGCCCATGCGCTGGACAACGGCCTCGCCCGCACCCCGCCGATGGGTTGGAACAGCTGGGACACCTTCGGCTGCAACGCGACCGAACAGATCGTCAAGGACACCGCCGACTTCATGGCTGCGAGCGGGCTGCGCGACGCCGGCTACCAGTACCTCACCATCGACGACTGCTGGATGAGCCGTACCCGGGACAGCAGCGGCAACCTGCTGCCCGACCCGCAGAAGTACCCCGACGGCCTGGCAACGCTCGCCGCGTACGTGCACGGCAAGGGGCTGAAGTTCGGCGTCTACGAGAGCCCGACCTACCACACCTGCCAGGGCTTCCCCGGCAGCCTTGGCCACGAGCAGCAGGACGCCCGGACCATCGCCGGCTGGGGCGTCGACTTCCTCAAGTACGACAACTGCCTCGCCAGCGACCCGAACCAGCGGGTCGGTGACGAGAAGCTGCCGTTGCAGACCCGGGACGGCTGGATGCGCGACGCACTCGCCGCAACCGGGCGGCCGGTCGTGCTCAGCCTCTCGCTCCAGCCCGCCGCGCAGGGCGAGACGCCGTGGGTGTGGGGGAAGAGCGTCGCCAACATGTGGCGGATCGACGGCGACCGGGACGCCTCCTTCGCCGGCCTGACCAGGCTGATCCACACCGACCTGGACAAGTCGCAGTACGCCGGGCCCGGTGGCTGGAACGACATCGACATGCTGGAGACCGGAAACTACTCCTCCGCCGCCAACAACCCCGTCCAGCGCCTCAGTTACGACCAGGAGAAGACCGAACTCTCCGCCGCCGCCGTGCTGGCCGCCCCGCTGATCTCCGGAGCCGACCTGCGCACGGCCGCGGCCGCCGGCAGTTCGGGCTACCCGATCAGCCAGCAGGACCTGAGCGTCTACCTGAACCGGGACGTCATCGCCGTCGACCAGGACAGCCTCGGACAGCAGGGCACGGCCCTCTCCACCGCGGGCGGCCTGGACGTGCTGCGCCGCCCGCTGGCGGGCGGCGACGTGGCGGTGGCCCTGATCAACGAGACCTCCGCACCGGCCGTGGTCTCCACCACCGCGAGCGCGGTCGGCCTGCCCGCCAGCAGCTCGGGGTACGCGCTCAACGACCTCTGGGCGCACAGCACTTCGGTCAGTGCTGACGGCGCGATCAGCGCCACCGTGCCGGCCGGCGGCACGGTGCTGTACCGGGTCGCCGCCCGCCCGGTCACCTCCGGCACGGCGACCAAGCTGGTCTCCGCCTCCTCCGGCCGCTGCCTGGACGCCTGGAACAACCAGACCGCGCCCGGCACCAAGATCGAGATCTGGGACTGCGCCGGCGGTGCCAACCAGACCTGGTCCTTCACCTCCAACGGTGACCTTCGCACCTACAACGGCACCCAGTGCCTCGGCGGCGCGGGCGGCAGCCTGGCCTGGGGCACGTCGGTGGTGATCCAGCCCTGTGACGGCAGCGCCGCCCAGAAGTGGCGGCTCAACGCCGACGGCTCCATCACCACCCCCAGCCAGTACGGCCTCTGCCTGGACGTCACCGGCGGCAACCTCCCGTCCGGCAACGTCAACGGCACCACGGTCGAGGTCTACGGCTGCAACGGCGGCGCCAACCAGCGCTGGACGGCTCAGTAGCGGTCGCCCCGGTCACCTCGGGGGCAGGCAAGGTCGCATCGGCGGCGGTCCGGAATGCCGGGCCCCCCCCGACGGCTGTCAGGCGACGGGTGGCCGTCGAACGCGGTGCGGGTGGGGCCGCCCGATTGGCCATGGGCCGTGGCGACGGCCGGCGGACGTCAGTCGGTGGAACGGCGCAGCAGGTAGGTGTCCATGATCCAGCCCTTGCGCGCGCGGGCCTGCCTGCGGAGCTCGGCGATGCGCGGGGCGGTTTCTTCCAGGGGGCCGGCGACCAGGATCTCGTCGGGGGTGCCGAGGTAGGCGCCGTAGTGGATGTCCAGACCGCTCGGGTCGATGCCGGTGAAGGCGGCCCGGCCGTCCAGCATGACCACCACGTCGTCCACACCGTCGGGGATGCCTTCGGCGGCCAGGCGGCGGCCCGTGGTGATCTGGAGCGGCCGGCCCACGCTGGTGAGGGTGGTGCGGTGCCGGGCGGCCAGTGCGGACACGCTGCTGATGCCCGGCACCACCTCGTACTCGAACGTGACCCGGCCCCGGGCCAGGACCTCCGCGACGACGGCGATGACGCTGTCGTACAGGCTCGGGTCGCCCCAGACCAGCAGGGCTCCCGTCTCGTCCGGGCCGACGTGCTCGGTGATCAGCCGCTCCACCAGGTCGGCGCGCCGGTGCCGCCAGTCGTCCACGGCCTCCCGGTAACCGGGTGCGGTGCGATCGCGTTCGGCGTCAGGAGCGGCGACGAGCCGGTGGCCGGGCCGGGCGTGCTCGTCGAGCAGCTGCCTGCGGAGCCGGATCAGATCCTGGCGCTCCTCGCTCTTGTCGAGGATGAGGAAGACGTCGGTGCGGGCGATGGCCTTGACCGCCTGCAGGGTGAGGTGGTCGGGGTCGCCCGCCCCGATGCCGATGACGATGATCTGCCGCATGCGGTGATTCTGCCCGAAGGCGGCACGGGCGGGCACGGGTGGTCAGGGGTGCGGCCTGCGCGGCCCTGGTTCGGGCCCCCGGCGGGTCTGCCGTAGGTGTGGATCACTTGCTGACGCCTGCCTGTCTGTTCTATAAGTACTAGAGCAGATAGTCAGGCGGAGGCAGTGTGATCCTGAGCATCGATCTGAGCAGCGACGTCCCGATCTACCAGCAGATCAGGGACCGGGTCGTCGAGGCGATCGCGGCGGGGGACCTGGCCGAGGGGAGCGCGCTGCCGTCGACCCGGCAGTTGGCGGGCGATCTCGGCATCAACTTCCACACCGTCAACAAGGCCTACGACTTGCTGCGTCAGGAGGGCCTGCTGAGGCTGAACCGCAAGAGCGGTGCGGTCGTTCAGCGCGACCCGGGCTCCGGTCCGCCGCCGCCCGGGTTCACCGAGGAATGGTCGAGCCGGCTGCGGACGCTGCTCGCCGAAGCGGTCGCACAGGGGATGGACGGGACGGCCGTGCTGGAGGCCTGCGGGCGGGTGGTCGGCTCGTTCGGCACGGGGGCGGACATGGCACCGGGTACGGGGCCGGGTGCGGGACACGGCGTGGGACCGGATGTGAAGTCCGGTATGGGGCGAGGAAGTCAAGGAGAGCCGGCATGACGACCGGAACAGTTGTGGTTCAAGAGGTCATACCTTCCGTCTTGCTGCTGACGGCGTGGCTGATGCCCTCGCTCACCGGGCCGACCTTGCCCTTCGGTGTACGGACACCGCCCGCCCGAGCGCACGCCCCGGTGATCGCCGAACAGCGTCGCGCGTACCGCTGGCTGGTGGGCGGAGTGGGCGGGGTGCTGGTTGCGGCCGGGCTGGCGCTCGCGTTCGCCGATCCGCGCACGCCGCTGGCCGGCTTCACGTCCATCGGCGTTCTCGTGGTGTCCGGGATCGGGTACCTCCGCGCCCGGCGCGCGATCCTGGCCGTCAAGCAGCGCGAGGACTGGTATGCCGGACTGCGCCAGGCCGTGGTCGCGGACACCTCGCTGAGGACCCGTCCCGAGCGGTTCCCCTGGCTGTGGGCCGTCCCGTCACTGGTCGTTCTCGCGGTCACCGCGGTGGCGGCGGTCGTGCGCTACCCGTCGATGCCGGACCAGTTGCCGATGCACTACGGCGACAGTGGGACGGTCGACCGGTACGCCGCGAAGTCGGTCGGCAGCGCGTTCTCGCCGGTCTTCGTACAGCTCGCGGTCACCACTCTGCTGCTGGTGGTGATCTGGTACGCCTTCCGCTCCCGGGCGGAGCTGGATCCGGCCCGGCCGGCCGCGAGCGCGTCCCAGCACCGCCGGTACATCGTGCGGATGTCGGCGGCGCTGCTGGTGCTGACCGCCTGCGTCGACGTTACGGTCCTGTGCGCGGGCTGGCAGATCTGGGACGGCGATCGAAGCCTCGCGGTGCTGCCCGTACTGGCACCGGCCGGGGCCGGCATGGTCGCCGTCGTCGCCGTCGCGATCCGCACCGGCCGGAACGGCAGTCGGCTGCCGGTGCCGGAGGGCGAGGACGGCACGGAGCCCGCCCGGACCGATGCGGTCCACCGGGACGACGACCGGTACTGGCGGTTCGGCGGCGTGGTCTACGTCAACCGCCAGGACCCGGCGATCTTCGTCGGCAAGCGGTTCGGCATCGGCTGGAGCCTCAACTTCGGCAACCCGCGGGCCCTGCTGCCGATCGGCGTGTTCCTCGGATTCCTCCTCGTGATGCAGCTGATCGGCCACTGACCGCCGGCTCCTGATCCGGATCCGGACCCGAAAGTCAAACCCCAACTCGAAGGAGACAGAGATGCGTTGGCGTACCCGGATGACCGCTGTGCTGGTGGCCTCAGCCGCCGTGGCGGGGTTAGCCGCCCCGGCGGCGAGCGCGGTCGAGCACGACGCGGCTCTCGTCCCCGCGGCCGATCGTGAGGTGCGGTTCACCGCGGACGGCACCACTGCGTACGGCACCCTGCACGTGCCCGCCCACCACGCCGGCCAACGGCTGGCGGCGGCCCTGCTGCTGCCGGGCAGCGGCAGCACGGACCGTGACGGCAACCAGCCGCCGGAGCTCATGCCGGGAACGCTCGCGCTGGCCGCGGGAACTCTCGGCGGAGACGGCGTCATGACACTGCGCTTCGACAAGTACTTCACCGGCCGGACGGGGTCCGGTGCCTACCAGGGCGATCCCGGCCGGATCGATCTGGCGGCCTTCACCCGCCAGGCCGCGGCCGCCTACGCCACCCTTCGCGCGCAGCCGGAGGCGGACCCGCACGCCCTGCTGGTCGTCGGCCACAGCGAGGGCGGCATGCAGGCGCTACTGCTCGCCCGGACCGTACGGCCCGCGCCCGCCGGGCTGGCCCTGCTCGCGCCGCAGGACGAACACTTCCTCGACGTGCTCGACTTCCAACTCGACGCCCAACTCGACCAGGGGGCGGCGGCCGGGCAGTTCACCGCAGCGGTGGCCCAGGCCAACAAGGCGGGCGTCGCCGCCGCCATCGCGGACTTCCGGGCCGGCCGCCCCGCCGACACCAGCACCCTGTTGCCGCCGCTCGCCGCACTGCTGAACGCGCTGTTCGGCCCGGACAACGCCCGCTTCGTGCGCAGCGACGACGCCGTCTACCCGCCGGACGTCGCCCGTGGTCTGCACCGCGGCACCCGGGTCACCGTCACCTGCGGCGCCGCCGACGCCAACGTGCCCTGCACGACCACGCCGCCGCTGCTCGCCGCGCTGACCCAGGCACACACCACCGGTCCCGGGCTGCGCACCCTCGACGGTGTGGACCACTTCCTCCACCCGGCCGGTACCTCCGTCAACGACCGGATGCTCGCCCCGGCCGCCCTGGCGGCGCTGCACGAGTTCGCCCGGCCCTGGAAGCGGTAGCCAGGGTGGCCCGGTCGCCTGCCGGGTGGTACGCCCAAGCCGATCGGGCGAGTCACCCGGCAGCGCGTCCTCCGGTTGCCCGCGGGGCAACGGGCCGGGGCGCGGGACGAGTCGGCGAATCCGCCGGCGGACGGACCTGTAGATCCGGGTCAGCCGGAGCCGGTTCGCGCAGCGGTGACCACAACGGCGGTGTAGCGCATCGCGAAGCTGCCTCCCACCGAGTCGATAGCGGCCCCGATGCCCGCCAGCACCTCCTCGGACTTGGCCGGCGGGAGCAGGGTGTGGCCGCCGGTGGTGGGCAGTTGGTCCAGCCATTCGTCGCGGGTGTAGGACCGTTCCCAGTCGAACCGCCACTGCTCCGGCTCGCCGAATGCGACCGTCTCCCGGATACCGTCGGCCGCCCTGGTGGACAGCGGCGCGTATCCGTCGGAGCCGGTCGTGGTCCAGCGGCGGGAGGCGAGCGAGTCGGGCAGCACCCGGCGGTAGACGGCGGCGAAGGCTTCCCCGAGTTCGGGCGGCGGTTGGTCCACGTTCCAGAACACGGCCAGCCGACCGCCGGGGCGCAGTGCCTGGGCCGCTTTCGCCGCGCCCGCGACCGGGTCCACCCAGTGCCAGGTCTGCCCGGCGACGACGGCATCGAACGTCCGGCCGGCCGGGTCCCAGGCTTCAAAAGCCGCCACGTCGACCTCGAGTCCGCGCTGCCGCGCCCACGCGGCCATCCGCGGGTCGACCTCGACCCCGAGGACCGTGCAGCCGGCCGCCTGGAACTGCCGGGCCGCGATGCCGGTGCCGGTACCGACGTCCACCACGTCGGGCCCGGGGGCGGCGGCGACGATCGCCTCCACCATCGCGTCCGGGTAGCGGGGCCTGGCCCGGTCATAGCGTTCCGGGTCCGTGCCGAACGACTCGGCCAGTCCCCGGACTTGGTGAGGCTCGTAGCTGGAGAGCGGAGTCCGCTCCGGAGGTAAAGTGGGCATGCGCCCACTATGAGTGGGCATCTGCCCACTCGTCAACCAGGTGGGATCGATCGAGGCAAGAAGGGGTACACCGTGCCGACAGGGGTGGCCATCCACGACGTACGGCGGCAGCTGTTCGACGCCGCCGAGCGCATCCTGCTCCGGGATGGGCCGAACGCGCTGACCAGTCGGGCGGTCACCACGGAGGCGGGCTGCGCCAAGGGCGTGCTGCACCGGCACTTCGCCGACTTCGACGCCTTCCTGGCCGAGCTCGTGCAGGACCGCATCGGCCGGATCGACGGCCAGGCCGCAGTCCTGCGCGACCTGGCAGGGACCGGCACCGTCGCCGCCCACCTCGTCCGCGTGCTGACGGAGCTCTTCGAGTCGGTCGCCGTGGCCATCGTCGCCCTGATCACCTTCCGGGACGATCTGCGCGCCCGGCTGCGCAGGACCAGGCCGGCCGGAGTCCCGATCCTGACGGAGGCCGCGGCCGCGATCGCCTCCTACCTCGCGGCCGAGCGCGAACTGGGCCGCATCGCGGCCGAAGCCGATGTCGACACGCTCGCTCCCACGCTGATCGGGGCCGCGCACCTGCTGTTCGCCGACCGGAAGGGCACCCCGCCGGAGGCCGAAGCAGTCCACCGGGTCGTGACCGCCGTCATTGCCGGTGTCGTGCAGGACCCGCCCGGGCGCCCGGCGTGAACCCGCGGCCGCTCCGGGGGTTCCTGCCGCAAGGAGGCCGTGGCTCGGTGTCCGACTCGCCTTCGTGGTAAATGGGTTGACCAGCACCGCACTGGAACGGTCCCATTGCCGTCGGCCCGACAACGGTCGGCCCGATCCGGCCGCGCCGCCAACGTCCTTGGCGCGTAGTGGTAGTGGCCGACACTCCAGGAAGGTGCTCATGCCCGCCGGCAAGATGCATGCCAACGAGTCGGACATCGACGCACCGCTCGTGCACCGGCTGATCGCCACGCAGTTTCCGCAGTGGGCGGGGCTTCCCGTGGAGCCGGTCGACTCCGCCGGCACCTCCAACGCCATGTACCGGCTGGGCGAGGACATGGTCGTGCGGCTTCCCCGTATCCCGGGAGCCGCCGACGACGTCGAGAAGGAGCACCAGTGGCTGCCACGGCTTGCCCCGCCGCTTCCGGTCGCCATCCCCGCGCCGCTGGGCAAGGGGACTCCCGCCGAGGGCTATCCCTGGCGCTGGTCCGTCTACCGGTGGCTCGACGGCGCGAATCCGGTCGTCGGGCGGATCGCCGAACCCGGCCTACTGGCAGCGGATCTGGCGTCCTTCGTCACGGCGCTGCATCGGATCGATCAGGCGGGCGGGCCTGCCTCCTACCGCAGTGAGCACCTGGGGGCGCGGGATGCCGTCACCCGTGCCGCGATCGCGGAACTGGGCGGAATCGTCGGCACCGGGGCGGTGTCCGCCGCGTGGGAGGAGGCCCTGCGGGCCCCCGAGCGGCCCGGCCCGGCGGTCTGGATCCACGCGGATCTGCAGCCGGGCAACCTGCTGGTGGCCCGGGGGCGGCTCAGCGCAGTCATCGACTTCGGCTGCTTGGGCCTGGGTGATCCCGCGGTGGACCTGATCGTGGCGTGGTACGTGCTGCCGGCCGAGGCGCGGGGTGCGTTCCGGGCCGCGGTGGAGGCCGATGACGCGGCCTGGGCGCGAGGTCGCGGCTGGGCGCTGTCGATCGCGCTCCTCGAACTGCGGTACTACCGCGAGACGAACCCGGTCATGGCGACGATCGCACGGCACGTCATCGAGCAGGTCCTGGCCGATCACGATTACGCCGTATGAGGCCGTGCCGAGGCGTCGCTCCACGCACTCGTGAGATCGGCTCGGGGTGCGGGGGAGTCGACGACCTGCGCGGGCGGCCCGCCGAGCAGCGGACTACCCTGGAGCTCACCGAGGAGGGCCGCCGCCTCATCGCCGAGGATGGCTTCGGCCCGGTCTTCGGCGCCAGGCCGCTGCGCCGCTTCATCTCGCACGAGGTGGCGACCGAGATCGGCCGCGCACTCATCCGGGGCGACATCCGGGAGGGCACGACCATCCGGATCACCGCCAGGGACGGCGAGTTGGCGGTCGAGATGCCCGAGCACCCGCAACCGGTCGAGGCCACCTGAGGCCAGCCCGAGGGAGGAGCCGTGGACAAGCCGGAAACCGCCGCGACGAACGACCCGACCACCGTGCGCTGCCCCGAGTGCGGCAGGACCAACCGGCTTCCGGCCGCCTCCCGGGGCAGCCCCCGCTGCGGTGGCTGCAAGGCCGCCCTGCCGTGGATCACGGATGCCGGCGACCGGACCTTCGCCGAGATCGCCGAACTCGCCACCCTGCCCGTCCTGGTGGACCTGTGGGCCGCCTGGTGCGGACCGTGCCGCCTGGTCAGTCCCGAACTGGAGCAGGTGGCACGGGACTTGGCGGGCCGGATCAAGCTGGTGAAGGTGGACGTGGACGCGTCCCCCGAAGTCGCGCGGCGCTTCGATGTGCAGGCCGTCCCCACCCTGCTGGTCCTCGACCTGGGGCAGGTGGTGGCGCGCCAGACGGGCGCGGCCCCCGCCGGTGTGCTGCGCGACTGGGTGGAGCGGGCCATCGCCGGTCGCCGGCCCGGCTGATCACTCCAGGAGGCCCACGATGACCGC
This sequence comes from Kitasatospora cystarginea, assembly GCF_039533515.1. Taxonomy (NCBI): domain Bacteria; kingdom Bacillati; phylum Actinomycetota; class Actinomycetes; order Kitasatosporales; family Streptomycetaceae; genus Kitasatospora; species Kitasatospora cystarginea. The sequence continues at coordinate 81,865 of NZ_BAAATR010000016.1, forward strand.
CGTACCGGATCCGCACCTCGCCCTCGTCCGTGACGTGGTGCCGCACACCCCGCAGGGCTGCGAGGAGTGCCTGCGCCTGGGAACGGACTGGGTGCAGCTGCGGCTGTGCCTGAGCTGCGGACACGTCGGCTGCTGCGACTCCTCCCCGGGCCGCCACGCCAGGCACCACGCGGGGACGGCGGGCCACCCGATCATCCGGTCGACGGAGCCGGGGGAGGACTGGCGCTGGTGCTACGTCGACGAGGCGTATGTGTGGACACCTCCGAGTGAACGGCTCCGGCGCGGCCGGCTCAGTCCAGTGCGCGGACGGCGTCCAGGACGTCCAGGCCGAGTGCCGGGTCGGCGCCGTCCGGCAGGCTGACGGAGAGCCGGGTGACCAGACCGGCGTAGCGGCGGTGGATCTCCCGGGCGACGTCCTCGACCGGGCCGGCGACCGCGAAGGTGTCGAACACCTCGTCGTCGATCAGCTCGGCCATCTCCTGCCAGCGTCCGCGTACCGAGAGCCGGTGCAGCTCCTCCTGGAGGTCCTCCCAGCCGTGCTGGGCGAGGACCGGGCGGTAGGCGGGTGTGGAGGCGTAGAAGGCCAGCCGCTCGCGTACGCCGGCCAGGTTGGCGCGCAGTTCCTCCTCGGTCCGGCCGGTGGCGGTGAGCACGCTGCCGGCGATCTCGAAGGGCCGGGCGGTCCAGGCGGCGCCGTCGGCCTCGCCCCGGGCACGGGCCTCGGTCAGGCCGGGCAGCACCTGCCCGGTCAGGTAGGCGACCGAGGTGAAGGGGTGGCTGAGGAAGCCGTCGGCGACCGCGCCGGCGGTGCGGGTCATCAGCGGCCCGACACCGGCCAGCAGGATCCGGGGCACGCCGGGGGGGACCGGGTCGGGGGAGAAGACCGGGGTCATCAGCGTGTGGGCGTAGAAGTCACCGCGGAACCGCAGCCGTTCGCCGGTCTGCCAGCTGTGCCAGATCGCCCGCACCGCGTGGACGTACTCGCGCATCCGCGCGGCCGGCCGGTCCCAGGGCATCCCGAAACGCTTCTCGATGTGCGGCTTGACCTGCGAGCCGAGGCCGATGACGGCCCGTCCGCCGGAGGCGGCGTGCAGCCCCCAGGCCTGGTAGGCGAGGGTCATCGGAGTGCGGGCGAAGGCGACGGCGACGCCGGTGGCCAGTTCGATCGTGCTGGTCCGGTCGGCCGCGCGGGCCAGCTGGAGGAACGGGTCGTACGCGGTCTCGGAGACCATCAGCCGGTCCATGCCCCGGCGTTCGGCCTGCTCGGCGGCGTCGAGGATGCCCGTCGGGTGCCCGGAGGCGAGCGCGTCGAGTCGGAAGGTGGCGCGCGGGCGGTGCATGGAGCGGCTCCTGGGTGCGTGAGCGGAAGCGGTGCCCCCGTAGCCTCCCACGCCGGTCGGTACGGGTAGCGGCCTGCCCCGCCACCGCGCAGCTCCCTGCGGCAGGCCGGCCGACGTGCTCCCGGCGATCTCCGCGGCCGTGAAGGTCCGGTCGCCGGGCCCGGGCACCCGCAGTGTCTCGTACGAGAGCCTGGAAACCGTGGTCAGCGTCCCGGGGAAGCCTCGTGATCCACGGGCGGTTCAAGGCTTCAGGTGCGTTCCGGTCCCGTGTCGGGGGCAAGGGGCCGGGCGCGGGCGATGAGCAGTGCCACGTCGTCGGGCTCGTCCGGGTTGTGCAGGCTGTCCAGGAGCAGGTCGCAGGTCTCCTCCGGCGAGCCGGGCCGGTCGCCGAGCAGGTTGAGGAGCACCTGGAGCCGGGCGTCGATGTCCTGGTCCCGGGTCTCGACCAACCCGTCGGTGTAGAGGGCGAGTTGGTGGCCGACGGAGAAGTCGACGATGACGGCCCGGAAGTCGCCCTTGCCGACGCCGAGCGGGGATCCGGTGGGCAGGTTGACCAGCTCCGGTGCCCGGTCGACGGGGATGAGCACGGGCGGCAGGTGCCCCGCACCGGCGATGCAGTACCGGGCGAGATGGGGGTCGTGGACGGCGTAGACGCAGGTGGCAATGGTGTCGTCCAGGCCGGCGGTGATGCGGTCGAGGTGGTACAGCACCTCGTCGGGAGCGAGGTCGAGATCGGCCAACGTGCGGGTGGCGGTACGCAGTTGGCCCATGGTGGCGGCGGCGTTGATGCCCCGGCCCATGACGTCGCCGATGACGAGGGCGGTCTTGTCACCGGCCAGCGGGATGACGTCGAACCAGTCGCCGCCGATGTCCACCGCCGCTCCGGCGGGCCGGTAGCGGGAGGCGATCTCCAGGCCCGGCCGCAGGGACGGATGGTGCGGCAACAGGTGGCGCTGGAGGGCGCGGGCTGCGTGGCGCTGGCTCTGGTACCAGCGGGCGTTGTCGATGGAGACCGCCGCGCGGGCGGCGAGTTCGCTGGCGAGGACGACGTCGTCGTGGTCGAAGGGGCGCGGGGTGTCGGTGCGCTTGAGGTCGAGGACGCCGATGACCTCGCTGCGGGCGATCAGCGGCACCGCGAGATAGGAGCGCAGTCCGGCCTCCGCCAGCAGCCGGGCGGCCTGGCCGTCCCGGGCGATGCGGGGCAGGTCCTCCGGCCGCACCCGGGCCACCAGGACGGGTCTGCCGGTGGCCACGCACCGGGTGACCAGCCGGTCCGCACCGTAGGCCGCCGGCTCGCCGACCGGGTCGGCCGCGAGGCCGGCCGGTGTGGGCCGGGCGGCCTTGACCGCGAGGGCCCGGAACGCCAGCCCGCCGGGCGGCGCGTCGGTGCCGCGCCCGACGCCCACGATGTCCAGGACGGATTCGAGGACGTCGACCGCCGCGATGTCGGCGAGTTCGGGCACGGCGATGTCGGCCAGCTCGAGAGCGGTGGTGTCCAGGTCGAGAGTGGTGCCGACACGTACGGAGGCGTCGGCGATCAGGGCGAGCCGGGAGCGGGCCTGAGCGGCCTCGATGGCGACCTGGTGCTGCTCGGTGACGTCCAGGACGGAGACCGCCAGGCCGATCACCCGGCCACTGAGATCCTCCAGCCGGAAGTACGACGCCCGCCAGGCGTGCTCGGTCTCCGGATCGCTCGGCGGGTAGCCGACCGAGCGCCGGTTCACCAGCGGGATCCCGTCGGCCAGGACCCGGCGCATCACGGACTCGACGGCATCGGTGTCCAGGAAGGGCAGCATCTCGCCCGCCCTCCGGCCGAGGTGCTCCTCGGCGGGCAGGCCGTCGATGCGTTCGAGCGCGGGATTGACCAGGACGTAGCGCAGGTCGGTGTCCAGCACCGCCAGGCCGACCGGGGAGTGCGAGACCAACCGCTCGGAGAGCGCCAGATCGCGTTCGACCCGCCGTACCGTTTCCCGGTCGGAGGCGAGCCCGAGGGCGTAGACACGGCCGTGTTCGTCCTGCAGCCGCACGTTGCGGAATTCGGTCAGCAGCCGGTGACCGTCCTTGTGTCGCACCGGGAAGGTGCCTACGTAGGGCCCCTCGCCCGCCATCACCCGGGCGAACAGGGTGAGAACGCGCTCGAATTCCTGGTCATCCACCAGCAGCTTCGCCGCGGGCCGGCCGAGTGCCTCCTCTGCGGTGTACCCGAACAGGTCCTCGGCCTGCGGGCTCCAGAACACGATCCGCCCTTGCGCGTCGAGCACCGCCGCCGCGATCGCGAGCACGTCCAGCAGACCGCCAGGCGCCAGTGGGCCGGCGCCGTCGAGGCCGGCCCCGGGCGGATCGCTCCTGCTCATCCCGGCCGCTCCTTCCCATCCGGCGTTCTGCCGCTGCTCCCTCCGCCGCACGCGTCAACCGGCCATTCCATGATCTCCCCCGAGCTGTCGAAGGGCAGAGCGACGCCGGACGGAGAGGCCGTCCGGGGTGACGGTGACGCCCGGGTGAAGGATCGTTCACCCGGGCGAAGGGCGCCTGCCGTGGACACTCCGTCCCGGTGCTGTGGCCGCCTGGCTCCGCCCTCGCGGACGGCGGATGTCGGACGACGGGCGCCGGGCGCCGGAATGAGCTGGCGGCTCCATCGGCGGTAGCCGCGTGTGCCGCCTGCTGACCCGTACCGTGACCCCGATGGTGCCGGCCCGGGTGGACTACGAACTGACCGTGCTGGGGTGGATCCTGCTGCCGCTGATCGTCGCCCTCAAGCACTGGGCCGAGGAACGGATCGGAGAGATCCACGCGACCCGCCGGGCGTAGGACGTCCGGTCGGACGCGGCGACCGCCTGACCGCCGCATCGTGCGGTTGCCCCGGGAGCCGCCCGTACCGGCCGCGCTTCAGTGCCTGCCGTCACGGTCGTCGTCCCGGTGTCGGTGCCCGATGACGCCGCGGCGGCGCAGCTGCCAGACGGTGAGGACGGCGATCGCCACGACGGCGAGCAGAACGGCGGTGGTGCGCCCGACGGCTCCCTCGACGCGGCTGTAGGCGGAGCCGGCGAAGTAGCCCAGCAGTGGGAAGCCGGTGCCCCAGGTCACGCCGCCGAGTGCGTTGAACAGCAGGAACCGGCGGTAGGGCATGTGCGAGCTGCCGGCCAGCGCGGGCATCGTCGCCCGGAAGAACGCGACGAAGCGGCCGGCGAAGACCGCCACCGGGCCGCGTCGGCGGATCAGGGCCTGGGCGTCGGCGAGCCGGTCGCGGTGCCGCCGCAGCGGCCGGGAGTCGAGGATCCTCGGACCGGCGCGGCGGCCGACCTCGTAACCGACCGAGTCGCCGACGATGGCCGCGCCGACCACGGCCAGGATCAGCCAGCCGATGGAGACCCTGCCCTGGTGGGCGAGGACACCGCCGAGGACGGCCGCGGTCTCGCCGGGCAGTACGAAGCCGAAGAAGAGCGCGTCCTCCGCGAAGACCAGTGCGGCGACGACGGCGTAGACCACCGGGCCGGAAAGGCCGCGCAGCCAGTCGGTGATCGAGTGCATCGGCCGCCTCCGTGCCGGGGCCCGCCGGTCCTGTCCTGCTCAATGTAACCCGGCTGGTCCGGGCCGGTCGGCGGCCCGGGGCGGGGCGAACCGGAGCCGTCCCGGCTGACCGGCGGGACGTCAGTGGTGCCCGATACGATCGGCGCTCCGGTGAAGGCGGCGGCAGGGGGAGGCGGCAGGCCGTGGACGGTGGACGGCGAACGGACGAGCACGGGCTGGTCCGGCTTGCGGAGCAGGCGCTGCCGGACGGGCTGACGCACGGCCCGACGCGGCGCTTCCTGGCCGAGCAGGGCCTGCCCGCGGCGGGAGCGGACTTGGTGTTCAACGGCCTGGGCGCAGAAAGGCTGCAGCAACTCGGCCCCGGGGAGGCGGCCGATGACGGGCGATGGCTGGTCCTCGGCGAGACCGACTACTGCGGCACCGCTGTGGTGCTGGACGGAGCGACGGGCGAGGTCCACCTCGCCGACCGGGCCGGCGGCGAGCTCCTGCGAGACCTGATCGCCTCCGACCTGCCGGCGCTCGCCGGGCTGATCCGCGAGGTCGAGTCGGTCGAACCGGCCGCCCGGCAGACCGACTCGCACGGCGGGCGCCGGGGGCCGGCCGTGGTCGGGGAGGTGATCGCGGCCGCCGAGCAGCGGTTCCGGGCCATCGACCCCAGGCTGTTCGAGGCCGACACACCACCCGCGCACTGGCCCACCGCACTGCTGGTCCGCGCCCTGCACTGGGGCGCCCGCCCCGGTGAACCGGGCACTCTCGCCTACGAGTTCGAGCCCGAGCTGGTCGCGGAGCTCGCCGCCGTCGACGGGAGCGGCGAGGTGCGCCGGTACCAGCCGCAGGAGCTCCCGGCCGGGCTCACCCACGAGCCCACCCGGCGCCTGCTCACCGAGGTCGGGCTCCCGCTCGACGGCGAGCTGTTCGGCGTCGGCGCGAAACCGCTCCGGACGATGGCCGAGGCCCACCCCGGCGCCGCCACCCAACGTGCCCACCAGCGCGACTACATAGCCATCGGCTGGTGGCCGCACGATCTCGTGGTCGCCCTCGACGGCGCCACCGGACGACTGGAGCTGCCGGACTGGTACGACGACGGCGGCCCCGCCGCCTACCTCCACCGGGACTTGTCCGCCCTGCTCTACGCCTGCTGGACGTACGGGCGGCTGCGGGACGAGTGGGCCCGCTGGGACCGCGGCGCCGGCGACTGGGAGCTGTTCGACCCCCGGGCACTGCTGGGCAGCCACGTCGACGCGATGGTCGAAGCCGTCGACCCTCAGGCGTTCGAGACCTCCGACCACTCCTGGCGGATGCTCGCCGAGGACCCGTACACCGGCGGGCTGCTCGCCTGACACCGACCGGGCCGCCCGCACTCCGGACGGACGCGCGGCCGCGGCCGTGCCGGTGCCCGACCGTGGAGCGGGTCCGACCTGCCGCGCGGGCCGCCGCGCCACGGATCGGGCCGGGCCACGAAGTTGCCGACCCCACGGGCGGAAGGCCGTGCATCCGCAGGGAGTTGACGACCGCTCGCCGTACTCCGGCCCGGACGCCCCAAGACCTCCTACCCGCTACCGGACCCGACTGTGGCGGTGGTGAGCCGAGCTGGCATGATGCGTGCCCGGCGCGGCCAGAGCTGGCCCGCGGCAAAGGGGGAGTGGGACTGTGCCGAGAACAGCGCGGGCATCCGGTGAGCGAAAGCCGGGCGTCGGCTGGGGGGTTGTGGCGGTACTGCTGCTGGTCGCGACGGGACTGCTCGTCGGCTGCGGCCACGTGGTCGAGAGCCGGGCAGGGGATCTTCGGTACGCGATGCGCGAAGCCGGTGTCGTCGGCCGGTTCACGGTGGCTTCGCATGCTCCCGTCCAGGTCACCCGGGGGCGCGTGATCTGCCACGGCCCGGTCACCGCCACTGACGGCCGGCTCCTGGAAGCCGACGCCACACTGAACTTCGACGAGCCGGTCGGCGCCCGGATCCAGGTCCAGTACGCGACCGACGGCAGCATCCACCGCGTCGGCCTCTCACCCGTCACCGAGGACCTCTCCACCATCTGCATCTGCCTGGCCGGCGCGGTCGCCGGTGCCGTGGCGGCAGGCGCCGCGCTCGGACACGCCGCTCCGGTACTCGCCGACCGGCTGGAGACCCGCGGGTGGGAGCGCCGGCTGACCGTGGGCGCCATGGCACTCGGCCTCAGCCTGGCGGCCTGCTCGGTCGTGCTGATCGCGATCTCACCGGTGGCCCGGATGGTGTCGCCGGACTGAGGAGCCCGCACCGAGAGTGATGTAACCGTTGGGAGCTGTGCGGTTGCGAGGCGTAATGGGCCGGGTGAGGCTGGCCGTCGCCGCCCATTGCGGCCTCAGTTCACACAGCAAAGGTTGTTTCATGCGCAACAAGCGGATCATCGCGGCACTCGCCGGTGTCGCGCTCACCGGAGCCCTTGCCACCACCGTCGAGGCGAGTGCGGCCACCGTGCCGATTTCGCAGACCGCCACCACCCAGGCGGGACAGACGGAGCAGATGCAGTCGCTCCAGCAGATCCACCAGCTCGGCCTGCTCGGCGACCTCTCCACCAAGGTGGACGCCGTCGCGGCCTCCGTCAAGGCCAGCCCCCAGGCGGACAAGGCCACCCTCCAGGCCCGGGTGGATGCTGCGAAGGCGGCGGCCATCGCCCTGCAGAAGCAGGCCGAGAAGGCCGCCACCAGGGAGGGTGTCGAAACCCGCAGTCTGACGTCCGACCTCGCCAAGCTGAATGCCGACCTCGCCAAGCTGCTCACCGACGTCATGGCCGGCAACGCCGCGGCCGTCCCCGGCGACCTGGCGGCGATCGCCGCAGACCTGATCGCGATCCTCAACGACGTCCTGGGTGTCATGGACGCCCCGGCGGATGCCCAGGCCACAGCCGGGCACTGAGCTAGCTCGTCCCGCGCCCGCCCCGCCACCGCGGCGAGGCGGGCGTCGGCGTACCGGAGCGCCGCCGGCCCGCCACCGTGCCCGGGTACCGGACCGCCCGGGCCCGATCGCGTCACCGACCGCGCAGTTGCTCCAGGTCGCGCAGTCGGTCCAGGTCGCGACGGTCGCGCTTGGTCGGCCGCCCGGTGCCCCGGTCGCGCATACCGACCGAGGCGACCTCCTCGCGGGCGGGCGGCGGCGGGCTGTTGTCGACGTAGCACTCGGCGGCGACGCTCGCACCGACCCGCTTGCTGATCACCCGCGAGACAACCACGATCCGCTCCCGGCCCTCGTGCTGCAGCCGCACCTCGTCCCCGGGACGCACCAGCTGCGCCGGCTTGACGCGCGTGCCGTTGACCCGGACGTGTCCCGCCCGACAGGCGGTCGCCGCCAGCGAACGGGTCTTGGTCAGCCGGACCGACCAGATCCAGCTGTCGACGCGCACGGTTCCCTCGTCCGAACTCATACCTCAGACCTTAGGCCCTGTGCGCTGCGGTCAGGACGGCGGTCCCGGCATCCTGTCAGCGGCCGAGGGCGCTGTCGCCCTGCCGACCGATGCCGCGCAGCAGGGTGTCGACCACCAGCCTCGCCGACTCGTCCGCCTCGTCGGCGCCGTCTGCGTGCTCCAGGCGGTTCTGGGCGGCCTCGTGGATCAGGGCGTAGTACGTCAAGTGCCTGCTGGACGGCGCCGAGCCGAGCCCGCAGGTGGCCGAGCTGCTGACCGGCGAGCACTGGCGGCTGGTGGAGATGGATACCGGCCACTGGCCGATGTTCTCCCAGCCGCTCGAGCTGGCGCGCGTCCTCCTCGGCGCGGCCGCGAGGTGACCGCAGCCGTACGCGGCTAGCTCCGGCCGGGCAAACGTCGACACGCGGTGCCGGCGTGTCCAGAGTCCGATGACCCATCAACATGCGTAACCAGACAAACCGTTGGTGCTTCCTCGGGACAGGTACGGGTCCGGTCCGGTCGGCTGCCGATCTGCAGCACCAGGCTGCGCCGACTGATCCTGGCCTGGTGCCTGGTGCCTGGTGCCTGGTGCCTGGTGCCTGGTGCCCGGTGGAGGCGGGCTGACGTGCCTCGGCTGCGGTGAGGAACCGCTCGAGGTGGCCGCAGGGCGGTTCCTTCCCGGATGTGCGGGCGAGCCCCCGGAGCAGTGGGCGCGATGGCCGTTACCGTTCCATCGTGATGAACCACCAACCGGACGAGGATCCGGACGCCACCGTGGCCCGCGAGGCCATCGACGAGTACCTCACCGCGCGCTCCGAGCACTGGCGGCAGCTCGCCATTGCGACCCGCGACAGCGACCGGCAGGCCACCTACCACGCTGCCGAGAACCGGCTGACCCGCTGGCGAGAGCAGGGCACCCTGGACAGCTGGGTCGCCAACGACGTGCTCGAGGCCGTGAAGCAGAACGCGGCGCGCGAGCGTCTCGAGGCGATGGCGACGCCGGTGGGGGGTGCCGTGATCGAGGCCGCCACCCAGCGGGTGCAGGCGATCCGGCGCTGGTGCCGCACCCAGGGGTTCGTCCTCGCCGACGACGTGGCCGAAGGGGAGTAGGACCGGCCGAAGCCCGGCCGGGTCAGCGCGTTGTCTCCCAGACGCCCGTGAAGATCCCGCCCAGTTCCTCCTGTGCGGTGGGCGGACCGGGGAGCGGCCGGGGTGGACCGGAGCGGAACGAGTCGAGGACGATGGCGAGGTAGCGCCGCCAGGCGTCCGGGTGGACGGTACTGAAGGCGGGTACCGCCCGGCAGATCGGGCCCATCACGACCAGCAGGTCGATGGGCGTGACGTCGGTGCGCAGGGTGCCCTGCTCCTGGGCGCGGGTGACCAGGGTGGCGACGGTCCGAGTGTTGCGCTCGATGGTGTCGGCGAGCGCTTGGATGTCCGGGTTGCTCATGGTGACCAGGTCGTTGATCCCCCGGTCGGCGGCGACCAGGGCGAAGACCCGCTCGAAGTAGCGGGTCAGCGCGGTCCAGCCGTCCTCGATCGCCAGTACTTTCTCGGCGGCCGCCGCGAGCCCGGCCAGTGCCTCGGCGAACACCTCCTCGATCAGCGCGTCCCGGGTGGGGAAGCGCCGGTAGAGGGTCGCGTTGCCGACACCGGCCCGGCGCGCGATCAGGTCGAGCGGCGCGGCGAGGCCCTGTTCGGCGAACACCTCGCGGGCGGCGGCCAGCAGCAGCTCCCGGTTGCGCTGGGCGTCCCGCCGTAGGCCGAGGGCCGCGGCGGCTCCGGTGCCCGTCGCCGTCCCTGTCGCGCCCGCCCCGGACCCCCCGTGCGCCGAGGCGCCTTTGGTGGTCGCGGCGGACGCGGTGGCCCGGGTGCGCCTCCTGGTCGCCCCCGGGGTCTTCGGGCGGTCCGCCTGCTGGTCGGCGTGCTGTGCCATGCCCCGACCCTAACAGCATTCGGGGAGTGCTCCCCGGTTGCGCTACAGTCGATCTGCTCACCGCCGCCGACGCCGACGGCACACCGCTCACCGCACCGACCTGGGTGGTGTCGGACGGCGCGGCGATCGGGATCTGGGTCCCCACCGCCAGCCGGGCCGTCCGGCAAGTGCTGCGGCGCTCGCCGGTGTTCGTCGTCCCGTGCGACGGCCACGGCAGGCCGACCGGTGCCCCGGTGCTCGCCCGCGCCGCCGTCTGCAACCCGGAAACCACGGCGCGCTACCGGACTTCGCTCATCAACAAGTACGGTTTCACCGCCCTGCTCCGGCTGGCCCGGGCCCGCCTGCGCGGCGGTCTGGAGGGCACCGTCGGCCTCCGGCTCACCCTGGTCGACTGGGAGCGCCTGCTGGCCGGCGAACCCTGGCGGCCGTCGGGCTGGTACTGCCTCAACTAGGTACCGTCCGTTCGAATTGCGGACAGGGGAACCGCGTGACCGGCACCGCGCCGCCGGCCACGCGGTTCCCACTCGCCGCCGCTCCCCGGAGGAATTCACCATTTGGTGGTAAGCACCCGCCGTTGTGCGCGCCACGAGCCCGGGCGACCCTAGGCTCTGATAGTCAGTCAGTCGCTGCGCCCCGGGTGGCCCGGTCATCTCCGGTGCAGCCCGCACCCCTTGGCGATAGAAACGAGGACTTCGTGTCGCTGGCAGCCCCGCCCCGCGCCGCCGCGCGTTCCACCGCCTTTCCGGCCGAGGTGTCGCGCCACCGCTGGCAGGGCTACCACTGCGAGTCGCGGCTGGTGCGGACGAGCGCGCCGCGCATCGCGCCGGTGCTGCTGATCGGCGGCGCGTTCCAGACCAAGGAGACCTGGGGCCGGTTCGAGCGCGAGTTCCTGGCCCACGGGGACGTGCTGACGGTCGATCCACCGGGCTGGGGCGCGGGCGGCATCCTCCCGGACCGGTACGGTGCCGACTTCCTCGCCGACGCGCTCAGCCACATGCTCGACGAGACCGGGCTGGCGTCCGTCAACATCGTCAGCGGCTCGTACGGCACCGCCATCGCCTACCGGCTGGCCCAGCGCCACCCCGAACGCGTGCGGCGGGTAGTACTCATCGGCACCATGACGTCCATCCCCGAGCACGCCCGGATCGCGATGCGCCGGACCATGGACCTGCTCGCCGAGCGGCGGATGCAGGAGTTCGCCGAGGCCTCGGTCGAGATGCTGATGAACGCCGACGGCGGTGCGTCCGTCACCGCCGGGGCCAAGGTGCGTCGGTTCCTGCTGCGCCGGCTGCTCAACCTGGGCGCCGACGAGGCCGAGCAGGCCTTCGCCAACACCCACCGCCTGCTCAGGCACGAGATGGTGGACCCGAGCCGGGCCCCGGCCGCGCCCGTCCTGGTCACCACCGGCGAACACGACACCTTCACCACACCGGACCTGTGCCGGGCGCTGGCCGCCACCTGCCGGGACAGCTGGTTCGCGGAGGTGGCCGACGCCGACCACATGCTGCACCTGGAGCGGACCAGCGAAGTCGCCGACCTGGCGACCAGGTTCCTCGCGGCGGAGCCGCTGGCCGGGCTCGCCTACTGCCGCAGCGTCGAGCGGATCTCCGGGCCCGCCGCGTTCCGCCGCGCCGGGGCCGTGACCGGCTAGGGCAGCCGCTCGTTGGCAGGTGACGGTGCGTCGGTCGGTGGCCGTCGCGTCCGGCACTGCGGATCGTCAGCGGGAGGCCTCACGGGCATGCGTATCCAGCTCATCACGGTGGGCACGATGGGCTCGGTCGCGCCCTACACCGGTCTCGGCCACCGGCTCGCGGCCGAGGGCCATGACGTGGAGATCGTCACCCACGCCAAGTACACCGGTACGGTGGCGTGTTGCGGCCTGCGGATGCGCCCGCTGGCGGCGGACCCGTTCGAGGCGCTGCTCGGTGCGCACGGCCGCTTGCAGGGCGCGGCAGGATCATCGCGCGCCGTCCGGAGACTCCACGCGCTGCGCTCGCTCCGGCGGGCCACCGAACTGGCCACCCTCGGACTGGTGGACGGCATCGTCGACACCCTGGACCACGGGGCCGACCTGATCCTGCTCTCCACCCTCGCCGCACCGATCGGCCTTCCGCTCGCCGAGTACCACCGCATTCCCAGCATGGGCGTCTTCCTCCAACCCGAGGTGCCCACCCGGGAGTTCTCCCCGTGCGCCACGGCCTGGCGGGCCCCGGGACCGGCCAACCTGCTGCGCGGCCGGGCGGCCAACGCGCTGGTCGACGGCCTCTACGGCGCGGCCCGGCGCCGCCTGTTCACCCGGCTCGGAGCGCCCCACCGCAGCGGCCGGCAGCTGCGCCGGGAGCGCGAGCGGACCAGGTGGCCGATCTGGCACGGGTACAGCCCCTCGATCGTCCCCCGGCCGGCGGACTGGCGGCCGGGGCTGCACGTAGCCGGGTACTGGTGGCCGCACGAGTGCCCTGACTGGCAACCACCACAGCTGGTGGCCGATTTCCTCGCAGCCGGGCCGCCCCCGGTGCTGATCGGGTTCGGCAGCATGATGCCCGGCGAGCCGGAACGGCTCGGCGAGACCGCCGCCCGGGCACTGCGCCAGGCCGGGCTGCGCGGGATCGTCCAGTCCGGCTGGGCCGGGCTGTCCGTGGTCGACGACGACGTGATCACCGTCGGGGCCCTCCCGCACGGCTGGCTGATGCCGCGCACCGCCGCCGTGGTCCACCACGCGGGGGCCGGGACGACGGCCGCGTCCCTGCGCGCGGGCGTGCCGACCGTCCCCGTTCCGGTGATGACCGACCAGCCCTGGTGGGCGGCGAGACTGGTCCGCCTGGGCGTCAGCCCGGAAGTCCTGCCCTGCGCCGGACTCACCGCGGGCCGTCTGGCCCAGGCCCTGACCCGGGCGACCGATGACACCGGATTCGCCCGGCGCGCGGGTGCTCTCGCCACCCGGCTGGCGGAGGAGGACGGGGCCGGGGCCCTGGCCCGCGCCATCGCCGACCTCGGCGGCTGAGCCCGCCGCCCGAGCACGGGCCGGACCGCGCCGGGACCGCACGCGCCGGTCATTGCAGGGCCCGCCACCGCCGTGCGGTCCCGACCACCGGCCCCACAACGACCGAGGACACCCCGTGACCCCACCCGCGCCCCCGCTCCCAGCCGCTTCCCGGACGGCGGCCGGCACCCCGATGCCGTCGCAGGACGCCTGGTTCCACCGGCAGCAGAGCAGCGGCACCGCCTGCATGACGGTCGCCGTCCTCGGCTGGTTCGACGGCCCGCCGCCCACCCTCGCCGCCTTGCGCGAACTGGCGGGCGTACGCCTGCGGCCGTACCGGCGCCTGTGCCTGCGCGCCGCCCGGACCTCCCTGGCCGACTGGCCACTGTGGCTTCCCGAGCCGGAGTTCGACCCTTCCTTCCACATCCGCGCGGAACCCCCGGCGACCAGCCCTGAGGAGCTGGCCGCCGACCCGCTCGACCCCGACCGGCCCCCGTGGCGGCTGCACCTGTTGCCCGGGCCCACCGGCGACGGCTTCGCCCTGCTGCTCCGCGCCCACCACGCGCTGCTGGACGGATGCTCCCTGACCACGGTCCTCCGCGCCGTGCTCGACGGTCCGACCGTGCGACTGCCCGAGCCTCCCGCCAGGCCGCGGACCCCGGCCGGACGAGGACGCGAACTCGCCTGGTCCGTGGCCGACCTGCTGCCGAGGGCCCGCCCACTGCCGTTCCACGGCCCGGTCGGCCCCCGGCGGGCACTGGCCTTCAGCCGGATCCCGAGAGCCGAACTCGACGCCGCCCGAGCCGCGTTGTCGCCGCTCCGGGCCTCCGGTAACGCGGTGTTCCTGGCCGCGACCGCAGGCGCCCTGCGGAGTCTGGGTCTCACTGGCCGCCTGCCGCTGCTCCCGGGTGTCTGCGCGCTGGTCCCGGTCGACGTGCGCACCGCCGACCAGGCCTCGCTGCTGGGCAACCACTACGCAACCGTCCGGGTACCGCTCCCGGCCCGGCGCCACCCGGAGCGGAGGCTGGCCGTCGCGCACAGCCGGAGCAGGCGCGAGGTGCTCAAGCAAAAGGCCGGCGCCCAAGCCGAGTTGGTAAACGGCCGGCCGCTCCGCCGCACCTCGCTCGATGACCTCCTGGGCCGCTACGTCGACTCGCCCCGCTACTTCTCCGTCCTGTGCTCCAGCATCGCGACCCACGGGGGGCACCTCACCCTCGGCCCCGCGACCTTCACCGCACTCTCGCTCATCCCCCCGCTGGGACCCGGCCATCCGCTGGCGGTGACCATGGTCCACCACGACACGACCACCGTGGTGACCGCCATCGCCGACCTCCGCCACCGCCAGCTGGCAGAACCACTGGCCGACTTGATCCACGAGGAGATCCGCGTGCTCGCCCGCTGACCCGGCACCGCCGGACACCCGGCAATACCACTCGTGAGTGCGGGCGGTCCACCAGCCGTCCCGCGACCCTGGACTCCACGTGGCACCTGCCCGCACGACGCCGACCACCGGTACTCGAGTCGTGCCCGATCCGGGAGTGCGGCCGCGCCCGCAGCTCTTCGCGCGGAAGCCCCGCGCGCCCGATGAGCAGGCGTACGCCGATGCGAACGCGCCATCTACGGCGATGAGCGATCCACCGGTCGCGGAAGGCCAGCTACGGGCTCCGCCCTTGAGGCATGCCTTTACCGCTCCTGGACGGAGGCCCGTCCGTGCTGGTCGGGCGGGCGGCCGGAGGCAGACAGTGCTCGAGGCACGGACGTCCGGCAGATGGCCGATAAACACCGCGGACACTGCCGGTTGTTGATGGCCGATCAGGAATTGTCGGAGCACGCTGCTACACCAATCTCCGGGACGGACCGCGCCGAGCGGTCCGCCAAGCAGGGAGGGGAGACCCATGGCACGTGAAGGGTTCCACTACGTCCGCGGTCACTACCGGCGCAACCCGAGGCCGCGCGTCAAGAAGACCAGTGGCTGGCTGGTGGCCGCGCTGCTCGTCGGAGGGCTGTGGCTGTGGGGCCACAGCGGTGACTCCGGTGCTGCGAACACCGGCAGTACCACCCCGGGCAGCACGGCGTCGGCCTCCGCTCCGGCGGCGGGCCGCTGATGCGCCGCCGGCCGTCACGGGCGCGACGGCGCATGCCGCTGCGGATGCCGCGCACACCCGCGGAGCGGGTCGCCGCCGGTGTCATCGTGCTCGTGGTCGCCTCCTGGGTCGCCGACGGCCTCCAGTGGCTGACCTCCGACGGGCTTCCCGTGCTCGTCGCCGCAGCGGTGCTCGTGGCGGCGGGTCTCGGTGCGCGGTGGTGGCTGCGGCGGGTCGAGCAGGCCGCCCGGCGGGAGCGGCTGGCCATGCTGCGACTGAGCCTCGACCAGCTCGACGCCATGGGCGACCGGCAGTTCGAGTTCGCGCTCAGGGATCTGATGATCCGCGACGGCATCCGGGCCAGGCAGGTCGGCCGGCAGGGCGACCAGGCCGCCGACGTGATCGGTGAGGATCCGCGGCGCGGCCGGATCGTCGTCCAGGCCAAGCACACCCGGGTCGGCGGCAAGGTGGGCTCCCAGGTGATGTACCAGGTCAAGGGAACCGCCGGCCCGGTGCACCGCGCGGACATCTCGGTGGTCGTCACCAACGGCTCGTTCACCCGGGATGCCAAGACCTGGGGTGACCGGCACCAGGTCCACTGGGTCGACCGGGACCGGTTGCGGATCTGGGCCGAGCACGGGATCGCGCTGCACGACCTGCTGCGCCTGCCGGCCCGCCCGGCACGGCGCACGCTCGGCGGTACGACCGGGTGAGCCGGTCCGCCGTGCGGGTGCGACGCGTCGGCCGGCGGATCCGTGAGGCTGGACGGTGCGATCGTCCAGTCCGGTACGCGTCATCCGGGGAGCACTGCCACCCGGCTCACAGCGGGTAGGGGGCAGTCCGGCGGCACAGGGTCGGGTGATCACGACATGCGCGGGGCGGCCCGGAACCGGCCTGCAGCGGAGGGAAGTTCAGGAGCCAGAGGAGTGCGCGAGGAGAGTGGCAACGCGGCGGCTTCCGAGCGCTTCCTCACCGCCTTCAAGGCCAGGGACGAGCAGGCGCTCCGCGTACTGGTGGCCGAGGACATCGCCTGGTCGAGCGCTCGCCGTTGAACTCGCGCAGCTCCGTCTTGAGGGCCGCTCACCTCCCGGGTGGGCGGCCCTCGGCGTGCCCGGGAGGGCCGGGAGGGTGGGTCTCGACGGGCCCCGGGGAGCGGGCGCGGTCAATCTCTTGCTCAGCCGAGCAAGAGGCTCTATGGTTTTGCTCATGCGAGCAAAGAACAGTTCGAGCGAGCAAAGGGCGAGCGGCAGGACGTTCACCGAGTCGGCGCGGCGGGCGCAGATCGTGCAGGCCGCCATCGAGGTGATCGCGGAGGCCGGATACGCCAAGACCTCGTTCGCGAAGATCGCCAAGCAGGCGGGCCTGAGCAGCACGGGGATGATCTCGTACCACTTCAAGGGCAAGGATGACCTGATGCACGAGGTCATCGCCGAGGTGATGCGGGTGGCCCAGGCGTACCTGGTGCCCCGGATCGAGGCGGCCGAGGGCTACCGGGGCCGCCTGCGGGCCTTCATCGAGTCGAACGTCGAGCTGCTGACGGTCTATCCGAAGTACCTGCCCGCGCTCATCGAGGTGCTCACCAACCTCAAGGGTGACGACCCGCACCGGATCGGCTACGCGGGTGCGCTGAAAGCGATGATGGACGTCCAGGAGCAGCGCATGCGAGAGGCCCAGGCGGCCGGCGAGTTCAGGGACTTCGACGCCCAGGTGATGGTCACGGCGATGCGCGGCGCCATCGACGGCGTGATCACGCGTTCGGTGCACGATCCGGACCTCGACATCACGGCCTGCGGACGCGAGTTGGCGGACATCTTCGACCGGGCCACCCGCCGCACGCCGTAGCAGTCGGCAGCAACAGCGGCAAGCAGTTCAACACAGAGACGGATCACAGGGGGAGACCATGAGCGAGACTTCGACACCGACCGCCGAACCCGCGCAGAAGCAGAAGACCGCCCGCGCACGCCGGCATCTGATCCGATCGCTCGTCTTCGAGCTCGGCATTCCGGTCGGCGGCTACTACCTGCTGCACGGCCTGGGCCTGGGCCAGTGGGCCGCGCTCACGATCAGCAGCCTGCTGGTACTGCCCTGGCTGCTCTACGGGATGATCAGGAACCGCCGGGTCGAGCTGATGCCGGTGTTCGCACTGGTGCTCATGACCGTCGGCGCGCTGATGTCGCTGGTCACCGGGAGCCCCAGGACCTTGCTGATCAGGGACAGCTGGCTGATCGGCGTGCTGGGAGTGTGGGTGCTCGGCACGCTGCCGACCCGGCGGCCGTTCATGCTCACCGCCTCCCGTTCGGTCGTCGCGGCGAAGATCGGCGAGGACGGTGCGCAGGAGTGGCTGCGCAACTGGGACCGCGATCCCGCGTTCCGGCGGCACATCCGGCTGCTCACCGCCTTCTGGGGCTGCGGCTTCACCGTGGACGCCGGCGTCCGGGTGGTGCTCGCCTGCACGCTCCCGGTCGACTCGGTGCCGCTGGTGAGCACGCTGCAGTGGCTGGTGGTGCTCGGCGGCATGCTGGGCTACCACAACTGGTACGTCACCCGGCACGGGCTCAAGGTCTGACGGACCACCACGGGAAGCCAGACGACACCAAGGAGCGAACATGGATGCCGACGTTCTCGTGGCCGGAGCCGGCCCCACCGGTCTGCTGCTCGCCAACGAGCTGCAACTGGCCGGAGCCCGGGTCCTGGTGCTGGAGCGGATGCCGCAACGTACCGGTCAGTCCAAGGCGTTGAACCTCCAGCCGCGCACCGCCGAGATGCTCCAGCTGCGCGGCTGGCTGGACGCGGTGCTCGGCCGGGCGATGGCGACCCTCCCGGCCGGACACTTCGCCGGACTGCCGCTGGACTACACGGTGTTCGACACCCCCTTCCCCTACCAGGTCGGCATCCCGCAGGCCCGGGTGGAGGAGTTCCTGGAGGACCGGCTGACCGGGCACGGCGTCCCGGTGCTGCGCGGACACGAGCTGCTGGACCTCGCCCAGGACGACCAGGGCGTGACGGCCACGGTGGCTGGTCCGGACGGACGGCGGACCCTGCGGGCCCGCTACCTGGTCGGCGCGGACGGCGGGCACAGTACGGTCCGCAAGCGGCTGGGGGCCGCCTTCCCCGGCCGGGACGGCCGCGTCTCGGCGGTCGTCGCCGATGCGGTGCTCGAGGGTGAAGCCGGCACCGAGTGGCGGCTGCCGGAGCTGGAGCCGGACGAGAACGGCGTCTGCTTCCTGCTCCCGCTGGGCGACGGCCTGTACCGGCTGGTCCTCGGCGGCCCGGCGCAGCAGGGAGCCGAACGGACCGCCCCCGTCACCGAGGAGGAGATCCGCGCCGGGCTCCGGCTGCACCACGGCGACACCGTCCGGCTGCGCGAGCTTCGCTGGGCCTCCCGGTTCACCGACGCCTCCCGGCAGGTCGAACGCTACCGCCACGGCCGGGTGCTGCTGGCGGGCGACGCCGCCCACATCCACAACCCGTCGGGTGGCCAGGGGCTCAACCTCGGAATGCAGGACGCGTTCAACCTCGGCTGGAAACTGGCCGCCGACCTGGCCGGCTGGGCGTCGCCGGGACTGCTGGACACCTACCACGACGAACGCCACCCGGTGGGCGCGATGGTGCTGGAGAACACCAGGGCCCAGGGCGTGCTCGGCGTGCCCGACCCGGATGTGCGGGTGCTGCGCGGTGTCTTCGCCGAGCTGCTCGCCACACCGGAGGCCAACCGGCGGATCGCCGGGATGATCTCCGGCCTGGACATCCGGTACCCAATCGCGGGGGAGCCCGAGCATCCGCTGCTGGGCGGGCGGCTGCCGAGGATCGAACTCCGAAGCGGACGCGGTCTGTTGCTGTGGTCCGCCGGGCGTGCCGACCTTGCGGGGGCGGTGGCGCCGTGGGCCGACCGGGTCGACTGCGCGGTCGGTGCCGCGACACGCGACGGGGCGGATCTGAGCGTCCTGGTCCGGCCGGACGGCTACGTCTGCTGGGTCGCCGAGGGTGCCGCTGGGCAGCCGAAGGACGCGCTGCACCGGTGGTTCGGCGAGCCCGCGCGGGCGTAGCCGGGGTCGGGGCCCACGACGGACCGGGCCGGTAGACGGCTTCTGGCCGGTGGAATCGTCGTTCGGTCAACCGTCCGCGATGACAGTTGTCATGCCGATCCGGGCATGCGGGTCACTGACGGAGGATCGGCTCTCCGAGGGAGGCTGGACGCAGAGCAGGTGGCGGCGAAGCGTCCAGCGGTGGAGGCCGGACCGTGATCAGCGCCAGTACCCCGTCGACCGACCCGTCGGTGGTCAGGAAACCCGATCACCGACGGGCCGCGGCAGAACAGGAGCAACCACCATGCGCGGCAAGGGAATCAACTACGACACCGGTTTCAGCCCGGTCGGCGGCAGCTCGCGGCCGGACTTCTCCGTCGAGACGGTCAGGGCGGAGATGCGGGTCATCGCCGAGGAGCTGAACTGCACGGCGGTCCGGATCACCGGTGGCGAACCCGAGCGGCTGAGTGTGGCCGCCGAGTGCGCGGCCGAGCAGGGTCTTGAGGTCTGGTTCGCCCCGTTTCCTTGCAACATGACGACCGAGCAGATGATCCCGTGGTTCGAGGACTGCGCCCGCCGAGCGGAGACGGTCCGGATGACCGGTGCCGAGGTGGTCCTGGTCCTCGGCTGCGAACTCTCGCTGTTCGCCCGGGGGTTCATCCCCGGTGACACCTTCCCCGACCGGCTGGCCAACATCGGCGCCCCCGATCCGGCGCTCTTCGCGCCGTACGGTGACATACCCGGGCGGCTCAACGCCTTCCTGGCCGAATCCGCCGCCGCCGTCCGGCCGCACTTCGGCGGCCGGCTGAGCTACGCCTCCGGCCCGTGGGAGAAGATCGACTGGACCCCGTTCGACCTGGTCGGGATCGACGCCTACCGCGACGCGCAGAACGCCGCCGGCTACCGCGACTACTTGCGGGCCCAGTTCGCGCACGGCAAGCCGGTGGTGGCCACCGAGTTCGGCTGCTGCCCGTACCAGGGCGCCGCGGACCGGGGCGGCATGGGCTGGGCGATCGTCGACAACGACGCCGAACCGCCCCGGGTGGTCGGCGAGTTCGTCCGCGACGAGCAGGAGCAGGTGCGCTACCTGCGGGAGCTGCTGGCGGTCCTGGAGGAGGAGGGCCTGGACAGCGCCTTCTGGTTCACCTTCGCCAACTACCACGCGCCGCACAGCTTTGATCCGGAGTACGACCTCGACCTGGGCTCGTACGGGGTGGTCGCCGTGCTGGGCGAGGGAGGCCGCCCGGGGCTTGGCTGGCGGCCCAAGGCGGTGTTCGACGCCCTGGCCGAGGCCTACCGGTCCCGGTAGCCGACGACTCCTCGAAGCGGCGGTCGGTGAAGGACCGGGCAGCGGCGAAGGCCGGGTGGTGCGGGGGAGGCCGCGTCCCCGGCGGCCAACCGGCGGCCAACCGGCGGGCACACGGCTGCCCGGCAGCCGCCCGGCGGCGGAAGGCCGCGAGCCCAGCCGGACCACCGCTGCATCACGCGCCCGACTCAGGACGGCGAGCGATAGCTGCAGCCGCACCGGCCCGGGGGAGCCACGCGATCGGCCACCACGGTTGTGTGGACGGTCGCGCGGCGGCCCCGCACCCCGGCCGGTGCGATGCGTTGGCGGCGGATCGAGGCCCGCCGTGGTGCGCCGGCCGCACCGCTGCCCGAGTCCCCGGGCAGCGGCACGGTTTCACCAGGTGACGGGCAGCTCGTGGACCCCGTACACCGCCATGTCGGTCCGGTACCGGATCTCCTCGAAGGGCACGGCGAGCCGCAGACCGGGCAGGCGGTCCAGCAGTGTCTGCAGGGCGATCTGGAGTTCGGCGCGGGCCAGCGGCTGGCCCAGGCACTGGTGGATGCCGAAGCCGAAGGCGAGGTGGTGGCGGGCGTCCCGGGCCACGTCCAGCCGTTCGGCCCCGGTGAACACCGCCTCGTCCCGGTTGGCGGTGGAGACCATGCACAGCACTCCGTCGCCGGCCCTGATCAGCGTGCCGTCGATCTCCACGTCCTCCAGCGCGACCCGGGGGACGCCGAGGTGGACGATCGTCAGATAGCGCAGCAGTTCCTCGACCGCGCCCTTGATCAGCGAGGGGTCGGAGCGCAACCGCTCGGCCTGCTGGGGGTTGCGCAGCAGGGCCAGCGTGCCGAGCGCGGTCATGTTGGCGGTGGTCTCGTGGCCCGCGATGAGCAGCAGTACGCCCAGCGCGGCGGCCTCCTCCAGGGTGACATCGTCCCTGACGACCAGGCGGCCGAGCAGGCTGTCGTCGGGTTCCCGCTGCTTGCGCCCGGCCAACTCGGCCAGATAGGAGTTCAGTTGCTGCTGTGCCACCTCGACCTCGGCCGCCGTCGCGCTGAGGCTGAGCAGCGCCTGGCTCTGCTCCTGGAAGAACTCGTGGTCCCGGTAGGGGACGCCGAGCAGCAGGCAGATCACCAGCGAGGGCACCGGCAGGGCGTACTCGCGGACCAGGTCGGCCGGCCCGCCGTGGGCGACCATGCGGTCGAGCGCCTGGTCCACGATCTGCTGGATCTGCGGTCGCATCGCCTCCACCCGCTTGATGATGAAGTCTCCGGTCAGCAGTCGGCGCTGGCGGGCGTGCGCCGGGTCGTCCATGCGGAGGAAGGTGGGAGTGGTGCGGAGCACCAGCTCGCGGCGGCCGGGCAGGAGGAAGGGGAAGCCGGGGAGACGGGCGTCGGCGCTGAAGCGGCGGTCGCCGAGCGCGAATCTGGCCTGCCGATGGCCGGTCAGCAGCCAGCACGGGCTGCCGTCCCAGAGGCTGACCCGGCTGATCGGACCGGCGGTGCGGTGGACCTGCTCGTAGGTGGGCGGGGGAGCGAAGGGGCAGGTGCCCCGGTCGGCGGGGACGGCCGGCGGGCTGTCGGTCGTACCGTTGACGGCGCTGGTCATGCGACTCCTTCCACGTGCGGGCTTCCCGTTGCTGGGGGAGCGGGTGCCCGGCTGTCGGTGTGTCAGGAAGACGGGGGGATGACGTCCGGCAGTGCTGTGACGTTACTGCTGCGGTGCCCGACGTCTCGGGTGCCTCGAGGGCGGTCCTCGCGTGGCGTGGTCGCGGTGCGGCAGGACGAGAGGCTTCCGTGGCCTCGGCGGCCGTTCAGTCGCCGCTCTCGTGCACGGTGATCACATTGGCGGGGCAGAGGGTGGCCGCCAGCCGGACGTCGGCCTGCTCCGAGGGAGCGGGGCGGTCCGTGAGGAGCTGGACGAGTCCGTCGTCCTCGCTCTGGTCGAACACCGCGGGGGCGGTCAGTACGCACTGCCCCGCGCCGCAGCAGCGGTCGCGATCTACGGTCACCTGCATCTCGGGCACCTCGAGTGGAAGGGATTAAACGGTTGCCTTAGGCAACTGATTGTAATCTAGCTCACACCCGTGTCGCATACGAATAGCCGTCGGCGATTCTCCGGCGATTGGCTGGAAATCGCCCGTTGAATGCCCTGAGTGTCGGTGCCGGTCGGTCTGGCGGTGGGAAGGGATGGGGGTGGCGGCCCAGGTGGCGGCTGGCGCGGGTGGCGGCCTGGGGGCGGTGTGTGGTGAGTTGACGGAGAATCTGGAAAGCTCGGTGGTGCCCGGACGAGTCTTGTGGTCTCATACAACTAGTTGAATGACGAACCTTGCGCCTTCCTGGGCCCGTGGCCGAGGCCAACTGCCCAATAGCCGGCGGAAGTTGTTCGGAGCGGCCGGCCGCAGGCGGCGAGGCCGGATTGACGACACCTTGGAGCGGCCCGAGATGGACCTGGTGAGCGCCAGCGACGCCGATACCTTCACCCGCAGCGCCGCAGTGGTCGCCACCGGCACCGCCACCGACTACCGGGTCGAGATCCGGGCCGGCAAACACCCGGTGGCCGCCGACGAGCCGGAGTCCTCGGGCGGCCAGGACACCGCCCCGACACCGATCGGCCTGCTGCTGTCCGCCGTCGGCTCGTGCACCGCGATCACCCTGCGGATGTACGCCCAGCGCAAGGGCTGGCCGCTGGACCAGGTCCGGGTCCACATCGCGTACGAGAAGGGCGAGCACGGCGACCGCCTCACCCGGCGGATCGACCTCACCGGCGACCTCGACGAGGCCCAGCGCGCACGGCTGCTGGACATCGCCGAGCGCACACCCGTCACCCGCGCCGTGCGCGACGGACTGCCCATCGTCCCCGCCGGGGGCGCCCGCCACTGACGACGGACCGGCACCGGACCCGCCGACCGGGGGGCGGCATGGGGGCGACAGACGACAGACCAGGGGGAAGCTGTGATGTCGAACGGCCAGAACACGACCCGTCGCGCGTACATCGGCTACGGCAGGGGGAGGGTCCGACCGGCCTTCGCCGGCCACCCGGCCGCCGCGGCCCCTGCGGTCTTCGCGGCCGCGGCTGCCGAACCGGCTTGTGAGTGGCCCGAGTTCATACTGGAGGGAGCCAGCCGCACCGGGGTGCGCAGGCGAGCCCTGCGGACCCTGGTGAACCTCGTCGGCGCCGTCGCCTTCATGGTCACCGGACTCGTCTTCGACTGCACCCAGGTCCACCTGTGGGTGAACTTCGCCGACGCCGAGGAGGTCCCCGCGGTCGTCACCGACGCCGAGTACGTCAGGACCGGTACCAGGGAGAGCCCCGCCGTGATCCGGGTGGCCATCGACACCGACGACGGCCCGGTCGAGGCGACGGCCGACGACCCGGCCGGGGGGCCGAACGGCCTGACCGCCGGTGACCGCGTACGGGTCCTCTTCGACCCGGCCAGGCCCGGCCACGCGGCCTTCCCGGGCCAACTCGACTGGAACGCGGTCACCTTCCCCGGCGGGGGGTTCACCATGATCGGCCTCGCACTGGCCGGACAGGAGGCCTTCCTCGCCGCCCGGCGGCTCAGGCACCGCCGCATCTGCTGATCGGACCGGACCGGACTGGCCAGGCTCGGCCGTTGGGCCCGGCCCGACTCGGTGCGCACAGCAGATGCGTGGCGCGACGGGTTCGCAGGACCGGTCATCTGCGATGCCGCCCGTACGCCGTCTGCGCGTTGGGGGTCCGTACCACCGGCTCGATCCGGCCTGGCACGGCCACCCGGCTCCCTCCGCGTCGCGGTGCCCCCGGGTGGCCGCACCGGGCCGGGGTGTCACGGGAGGCGCAGCGGGCGGATCATGCACACCCGGGGCCAGTGGTCGAGGCCGTGTTCGGCCTCCAGGCGGCGGATCTCCCGCAGGCCCGGGGGCAGCGTGGCCGGGTCCATCGTGCGGAATCCACAGCGCTCGTAGTACGGCGCGTTCCAGGGCACCCGGAGGAACGTGGTCAGGGTGAGCGCGGGCATCCGGTGGGCGGCCGCGTGGCCCGCGAGGTGCTCCAGCAACTCCCGGCCGATGCCCCTGCGGCCGTGCTCCGGGTGGACCGACACCTGTTCGACGTGGAGGTTCCCGTCCACGGGTTCGGCGATCAGATACGCCACCGGATGGTCGTCCGCGTCCGCCGAGACCCAGGCGAGCCCGGCACGCTGGTAGCGGGCGAGCTCCTCGATCGACGGCGGTTCGTCCTCGGCGATCTCGGGCATCCCGACCGAGTGGAAGGGCTCGCCGGCCGCCCGCTCGATGTCCTGGAGCAGCGGGAGGTCATCGATTCGAGCCAGTCTGATGATCATTGTCCCATTCTGGGCACAGCGTGCTGTACCGGCCAGCGGTTATTCGGAGGTGGTTCGCCGACCGCCCTGGCCGACCGGTGCTCCCGAGGTGAACTGCCCACCGGACCACGGCGAGCTGACCACCGGCTGGCCGACCGGCTCGCCATAGTGACGGGATGACACCAGACCAGTCCGGGAGACCGAGTTGTCCCGCGCCCTTGCGGCCCTCCCGTCGCAGCATCCTGGCCGGCGCGCTCGGCACGGTCGCACTGGCCGGCGGCTGCGGCGAGCACCCCACGAAGTCGACCGGTTCCTCCGCCACTACCTCGGCCCCGGCCGCCGGCCCGGCCACCGCTCCCACCGGCCCGGCCGGTGCGTCCCCTTCCGCACCGCCTGCGCTCCCGCAGACCTCGCCGTGGACACCGGGCGCCGGCGAGATCCAGCCGGACGTCAAACTGCGCGCCGTCCAACTCGTCGAGGCGCTCGGAACCTGGCCGGACGGCGGACAGGGAACCGTTCGGGCCGGCAGCCGGATCGCGCCGCTCGGCCTCGACCCCGCCCTCGCCGACCAGGCCGGCCCACTGCTCGGGAGCGTGGACCGCGCCGCCCTCCAGGTGATCGTCGCCCAGTACGGCGGCATCCTCGCCGACTCGGCCAGCGTGCTGGTGGTCTGCGAGCAGTGGACCCAGACGGCAGCCGGCCCGGTCGTGCCCGGCGGCACCACGGTGGACGTACGCCTGAGCGCCGCGACGCCCCGTTGGACCGTCACCGCCCTGCACCCGGCAGCCCCGGGACTACCGGCATCCGCCCTCTCGCCGGCCGCCGTACAGGTACTGGCGAACCGTCGGATCATCCTGCCCCCGGCGGCGGTGGCCGACATCCGCAGCGGATCCGTCCATGAGAGCGTGCTGACCGCCATGCTGACCCTGGCAGCCGCGCACACCTTGGCGGTGAGCGTGGTCAGATCCGGCCATCCGCTCAACGTCTTCGGTACCGACCGCCCGAGCGACCACCCCCGCGGCCGGGCCTTCGACGTCTGGCAGATCGACGGCCATGCCGTGGTGGACCCGGCCACCCCGCACGCCCTGGTGGACGGTTTCATGCGCGCGGCCGCGGCCGCCGGCTCGTACAACGTGGGTGGCCCCCGCCAACTCTCCGGTGGATCGACGCCGAACCAGTTCTTCAGTGACGCCACCCACCACGACCACGTGCACATCGGCTTCGAGACCTGAGCCCTCCAACCGTCCTGAGCCCTCCAGTTGTTCTGAACCCTCCACCCGTCGCGGCACGGACGCCGGGCGGCAAGGCCAACCAGGATGGCCTCCTGCGTCAGGCGGCCGCGCGGAGGCGGCGGTTCAGAGCCGAGCGATCAGGGCGTAGCGCTCGTCATGGACCGCACCTGCCCACAACTCGACGGCGATCAGACCTGGTTGAGGCCGCCGTCGACGAAGAGCTCTGCTCCGGTGGTGAAGGAACTCTGGTCCGAGGCAAGGAAGACGGCTGCAGCGGCGACTTCCTCGGGACGTCCGATCCGACCGAGCGGAAGCATGGCCGCGAGGGAGTCCGCCAGTTGCCGGTCACCCTGCGCCGAGAGGCCGCGGATGCCGGGGGTCTCGATCGGGCCGGGACTGAGGGCGTTGACCCGGATGCCGCGGCCGGCGAGCTCGGCGGCCCAGGTGCGCGCGAAGTTGCGGTTGGCGGCTTTGGTGGCGCCGTAGGTGGTCATCCCCTCGATGCCCATCGAGGCGTTGGTGGAGGAGAGCACGATCACCGAGGCGCCGTCCGGCATCAGGGGCAGTGCCTTCTGGACGGTGAAGATCGCCCCCTTGACGTTGATGTCGAACGTCTTGTCGTAGTGCTCTTCGGTGATCTCCCCCAGTCGGGCGATCTCAGCGAATCCCGCATTGGCGACGACGACGTCCAGCCGTCCCCTTCGCTCCTCGATCGTTGCGAAGAGCCGGTCGAGATCGTCCAGATTCGACACATCACTCTGGATGCCGATGCCCCGTTCGCCGACGACCTGCACGGCCGCGTCCAGGGTGGCCTTGCGCCGTCCGGTGAGGTAGACGGTGGCGCCTTCGGCAGCGAACCGCCGGGCGATGGCCAGACCGATCCCGGTCGAGCCACCGGTCACCAGCGCTACCTTCTCATCCAGCTGTCCCATGCTCGTATCCACTCCCTTGACATCCTCCTCCGGCTGAAGCCGGACGGCTCCAACCCCCGCGGGTCGGGCTTCCCACTTCACGACCGGTTGCCGATCTGGATTGCCGGCAGGGGCGGTGTGCCGCCCATCGGTCCTACATCGGCGCCACAGACCTGACTTACCGTCAGCCCAGCAGTAGGCCGGCCCGAAGCCCGGCCATCGCCCAGCCCAAGCGTGATCAAGCTATCACGTTAAGTGACCATTCGAGGCTGGAGCGTGGTCTGCCTTGGTAGCGGAATGCCGATTTCTGGAGGATCGCTTCGGCACACGGCTGATCGCCCTCCGCTTCGACCAGGGAATCGTCTCCGTCGCCGCACCGCCGCGCATGATCGAGGACGCGCTCGCCGTCGCCGCCGAGCACTTCGCCTTCTGCCCGGACAACATCCGGCAGGGGCACGGAGCGATACGCGAGTACGCGGAGTAGGGCGCATGGAGCCGCCGCCACTGGATGTTCTGGTGGGACTGAGCGGGGCCGAGCCTCCGCAGGCCGGGGGCCGCCGGGACGAGCAACTCCCGTGCGGGGAGTGGTGGCTGCAGGCGAGCGGTGCCCTGGTGGCGGCTCGGCCGGTGAGACGGCCGCGCCGGACGGCCACGGGCGTCATCAGCACAGGGTGCCACCAGCGCTCGGCGCTATCCCGAGGACGGCGAGTCCGTCCACCGGCGATGAGTTGGAGAGTGACCTCATCGGCCGGATCGGGTGCCTCCTTCGGGCAGCCCGCCGACCCGGACGACCGGAGCGCCCCGCAGTGGAGCCGACGTCCTGAGCCGTCAACTCCGGTGCGGGGCGCTCCGGGGGGTCAGTGCTGCTGCAGGTGCAGCGACTGGCCGGGGAGGATCAGATCGGGGTTGGCGCCGATGAGCGCCTTGTTCTCCTCGTAGAGGTGCTGCCATCCGGTGAGCTTGTGCGACTCGGCGATAGCGGAGAGGGTGTCGCCACGCTCGACGGTGTAGGTCTGCGGGGCGGCCGGGGTGTTCGCAGTCGAGGGGGCCGACGGCTGGGCGGGCGCGGCGGGGGAGGCCGGCGTCACGGGCGCGGCGGCGGCGCCGGAACCCGCGGTGGGTGTGCCCGGAAGCTGCGGGGTACCGGTCGCGGAGCCGGGGGCGGGGGTGCCGGTCGCCGGCATCGAGGGGGTGGCCCCCGTCGTCGGGACGCCCGGCTGCGCCGGCTGCGAGGTGCCCGGAGCCGCCGGGCTCGGCGAGGTGGTGTCGGTGCCGGCGCTCGGCTGGGCGGTGGCCGCCGCGCTGTCCATGTGCTTGATGTAGATGTCGTGCTGGACGGTCCAGTGCCAGACGCCGTTGTCCTGGTACCAGTACACGCCGGCGGCCGGGTCGTAGCCCGCGCGGCCGGGGAAGGTCGGAGCTGGGGTGCCGGGCGGAGTGGTGTCGGCGGAAGGCACGCTCGGAGTGGGGGCGGCCGCCGGGGCGTCAGGCGCGGGGGCCGGCGTGGGCGTGGCCGAAGCCTGCGAACCGGGCGCGGTACCGGCCTTGTCGCCGTCATCGTTCTGACGGCCCTTGTCACCGTCATCGTGCCGGCCGCCCTTGCCGCCCTGATCGGTCAGACCGGCCTGCGCGGCGCAGTTGGGCCAGAGGCCGGTGCCGGAGTCTTCGAGGACCCGCTCGGCCACGGCTATCTGCTGGCTCCTGGTGGCGTGGTCGGGCTCGGCGGCGTACTTGTCGCCACCGTGCGAGACCCAGGCGCGCTGCGTCAGACCGAGGCCGCCGTAGTGGCCCTGGCCGTCGTCAGCGCTCCAGTTGCCGCCGGTTTCGCACTGGGCCACGGCGTCCCAGGTCTTGACGGGCGCGGCGTGTGCCCCGGAAGCGGTGAGCAGCGGGAGCGCCAGACCCACGCTCGCCACGCCGGCGGCGGCGATGGCGCGGTCGGCCTGGGTGGGACGGCGGTGGCGGCCAGAGCCGGAAAAGACCACGGAACATTCCTCTCCGTACGCCTACGAGGTGAGCTGTCGGGTTCGGACCGGGAGGTGGCCCGGCCGCGTGGGTACGCGGCTTCACCCCAAGCCGTGGGGGACGGCGACTGACCTGGTTCCCCCGCTCCTGCCCAGGGTGTGCTCGATGTCCCGGAGCGCGAATGGGCAGGACTCGGCGTACTGCGTCCGGGAGTCCGCAACGGCGAACTGCAGGGAGATTAGAGGGATCATCACCTGGATAACAAGCCCGCATCCGGTGCATCACACAAAAATCACGACATTCGTTCAGCCTTCCACTGGACTCCGGCTCTGCTGCTGCCCACGAGCCCGGGGCCGGCTCCGCATGGACACTCAGAGCGGGGAGCGGAGTTGGGTGTGCCGCTGCTGTACCGGGGCCGCCGTTCGACCGCGCCCGCCCGCCCGCGCCCCGAGATCGTGCACCTCCCGATCACCGGTGTCGCCCCGCACCAGGTCCGCCTCGCCTGGTGCGGGACGCGTGCCTCGCCGCTGATCGAGGAGTTCGCCGAGCCCACTGTCGGGTGCAGGAACACCGCTGAGCGGCGCGCGGACCAGCGTGGGCGACCACGCACCTCGGAGATGTGCGGTCATGCTGGTTCCCGCGCCCCTCGGCGGACGTGACGGATCGGGCGGTGCTCAGCGGGTCTCGCGGTACAGCCGCTCGAAGTCGCCGACCAGGGCTGCCGGCGACGGCAGTTCGTCGATCTCGTCCTGCAGGGCGGCAGCCGCGTCGCGCAGGGTCTTGTCGTCGAGCAGCCGGGTGAGCAGCGTGGCGTCCACCGAGTCGCTGTCCGAACGCAGCCCGTACCCCTTGGCCACGGCGGCGTCCACGTTGATGAAGTGGTCGGCGCCCTGCGGCAGGATCAGCTGCGGCACGCCGGCGACGGCGGCGGTGAGCATGGTCCCGGAACCGCCGTGGTGGATCACGGCGTCGCTGACGTCGAGGAGCTCGGCCAGCGGCGTCCACGGGAGCGGACGGATGTTGTCGGGCAGGGTGCCCAGCGGGCTCAGGTCGGCGCTGCCGACGGCGAGCAGGAAGTCCGCGTCGACCTCGGCGGCCTGCTCGGTGAGCCAGGCGATCGGGTTGACACCGGCGTACTCGGTGAGCACCGTGCCCAGGGTGACCGCGATCCGGCGCCGCTCACTGCGGCCGACGAGATCGGAGGGAACGACACCGCCGCCGTTGAAGGGGACGTAGCGGACCCGCCAGCCGCCGCCGTCACCGCCGAGCGAGGCCGGTACCACGTCGATCACGGTGCGCTCGCCGGGACCGGCCACCGAGTGGGCCTGGTACTCGGCGGAGAGGATCTCGGCGAGCCGGTCGAGCATCGGAAGGCCGGGCATCACGCCGAAGTTGTGGACCAGGGTCGGTATGCCCAGCTTGGCCGCGACCAGTGGGGCGGCGGATGCGAAGGGCTCCATGACCATGATGTCCGGGCGCCACTCGGTGGCGACCCGCAGCAGTCCGTCGATGGCGACCCGGCCGTGCTCGGCGAAGCCGAGGGCGGCGAGTTCGAGTATCTCCTCCTGGGTGCGGTCCTTGGCGACGTACCTCGGCTCGTCCTTGGTGATCCGCTGGAAGGCCTCGCCGATGCCGGTGCCGTCGCCGATCTCGACCACCGGCAGTCCGGTGTTGCACAGCGTCTCCAGCGGGGCCGAGCCGGCGAACAGGACCTGGTGCCCGGCCGAGCGCAGGGCCTGCGCGGTCGGAACCATCGGGAAGATGTGCCCGGCCGCAGCCGGAGCGGTGAACAGGACGCGCATGGGATGACTCCTTGCGTTTGCATGGAAGTTCAGATCCGACGTTACGTCAAACGAGTGATCTGAGTGTCCGATTTTCGGACATAGGGAACCCGGAAAACCCCGAGGGCTCTCGACGGGCAGGGGAGGGCCCGGCGCCGGCCGTGAACCACGGCCGAGGGCAGCTCGGACTCCCGCTCAACCACCATGCGCCGCAGTGCGCTTGGCCGCATCGCGCCCCTCCCCCGATTTTCACTGGACAGCCTGTCTTTCATCGGACTGACTGTCAAGGGATTGTAGGATCAGCGCCCATGGCTACTCGTAAATACGACCAACGCCTGAGAGCCGAAGCCTCGGAGGAGACCCGGCGCCGCATCCTCGACGCGGTGTACACCTGCCTCCGCGAGGCCCCGGCCGAGCCGGTCGCTCTGGACAAGGTCGCCCGACTCGCCCGTGTCTCCCGCTCGACCGTCTACCTGGTGTTCGGCTCGCGCGGAGGCCTGTTCGCCGCTTTCGCCGAAGACCTCCTGGAGCGCGGCGGGTTCTCCCGGATGCTGGAGGCGACGGCCCACCCGAACGCCCGCGAGGGCCTGCGCGGTGGAATCCACGGCGTGATGACGATGTACGCCGCCCACCGGGACGTGCTGCGCGCGCTGTACTCGATGGCGATGCTCAGCGCGGACGCGGTCGGCGGCGCCGTCCAGCGCATCGAGCAGGGGCGGGCGGCGGGGGCCTACTACCGCGCGATGCGGCTGGCGGACCAGGGCCAGCTGCGCCCCGACGTCACCACTGAGGAGGCTGCGGACCTGCTCTGGATGCTGACCGGCTTCGACAGCTTCGACCTGCTGTACACCGGCCGCTCCCTCCCGGTCGACCGCGTCGCCGAGCGGATCGCCACGACGGCCGAGCGCACCCTGTGCCGGTGAACGGACACCCGCGCGGCTGCTCGGCGAGCGAGCAACCGCGCGGCAACCCTCAGCAGATCCGCGGCAGTTGCTCCCCCACGGGCAGGTCCACCACTCTGGTGCCGCCCAGGCCGGTGCGGGACACCACCATCCCGGGGTGATCGGCCACGCACTCGCCGATGACGGCGGCCCGCGCACCCAGCGGGTGCGCCAGCATCGCGTCCAGCACCGCATCCGCGTGCTCACGCGGCACGAACGCCACCAGCTTGCCCTCATTGGCGACATACAGCGGGTCGAGGCCGAGGAGGGCACAGGCGCTCGCCACCGGCGCCGGCACCGGAATCGCGCGCTCCTGGATCACCACTCCCACGCCGGCCGCCGCGGCGATCTCGTTGAGCGCCGCCCCGAGCCCGCCCCGGGTGGGATCGCGCAGCACGTGCAGCTCGGGCGTGACCGCGAGCATCGTCTCGACCAGCCCGCCGAGCGCGGCGCAGTCGCTCTCGATCTCCACGTCGAACTCCAAGCCCTCGCGCACGCTCATCACCGCGATCCCGTGCACCCCGAGGTCGCCGCTGACGATCACCACGTCGCCCGGTACCGCTCGTTGTGGCCGGATGTCGACCCCGGCCGGGATCTGCCCGATCCCGGCGGTGTTGAGGTAGACGCCGTCGCCGTGCCCGGCCTCCACCACCTTGGTGTCACCGGTCACAACCTCGACCCCGGCCGCGCGGGCCGCCGCCCCGAGTGCCTGCGCCACCCGGGCGACCACCGCCGTCTCCACGCCCTCCTCCAGGATGAACCCGCAAGACAGATAAGCCGCCTTGGCCCCGCTCATGGCAAGGTCGTTGACCGTCCCGTTGACCGCCAGGTCCCCGATGCTGCCGCCGGGGAAGAACAGCGGGCGGACCACGAAGGAGTCGGTGGAGAAGGCGATCCGGGCCCCGCCCAAGGTCACCGCGGCCGAGTCGCCGAGCCCGGCCAGCACCGGCCCGCCGAAGGCCGGGGCGAAGACGTGCTGCACCAGCTCGGCGGAGAGCGCACCGCCACCGCCGTGCCCCATCACCACCCGCGGATGGTCGCGCAGCGGCAGTGGACAGCTCCAGCCGGAGAAGTCCGGCGCACTCCCGACCGCACCGGTCGCCTCACGCAACGGTGCTCACCTCCTGCGAGCCGGAGACCGACCCCGAGACCGAGCCCGAGGCCGGACCGGAAACGGAGCCGGAGGCCGGACCGGAGACGGAGGCCGGACCGCTGAGCCTGCGGTACAGGTAGTACGCGGCGCACGCCCCCTCGCTGGAGACCATCGTCGCCCCGAGCGGGGTGCGCGGCGTGCACACCGTGCCGAACGCCTCGCACTCGCTGGGCTTCAGTTGCCCCTGCAGCACCTCGCCGCTCCGGCACTGCGCGGGCTCGCACGGGGTGATGTCCGACACCGGGAAGCGGTGCTCGGCATCCTGGTCGCGGTAGCGCGGCGACAGCCGCCACCCGCTGGCCGGAATGACCCCGATGCCGCGCCACGCCCGGTCGGTGACCTCGAAGACGTCCGCGAGCATCGCCTTCGCGGCCGGATTGCCCTCGGGCCGAACGGCACGCGGGTAGGCGTTGTCCACCACGTGCTCGCCGCGCTCCAACTGCCGCACCGTGCGCCGGATGCCCTCCAGGATGTCCAGTGGCTCGAACCCGGTGACCACGATCGGCACCCGGTGGCGGGCAGCCAGTTCCGGGTACTCGTCGATCCCCATCACGCTGCACACATGGCCCGCGGCGAGGAAGCCCTGCACCCGGCAGTCCGGTGATCGCATGATCGCCTCGATGGCCGGTGGCACCCGGACGTGCGAGACCAGCAGGCTGAAGTTGCGGATGCCGAGCTTCTTCGCCTGGTAGACCGTCATCGCGTTCGGCGGAGCGGTGGTCTCGAAGCCGATCCCGAAGAAGACCACCTCGCGCTGGGGGTTCTCCTGCGCGATCCGCAGCGCGTCCAACGGCGAGTAGACCACCCGGACGTCCCCGCCCTCGCCGCGCACCCGGAACAGGTCCCGCTCGGAGCCCGGCACCCGCAGCATGTCGCCGAAGGAGCAGAAGATCACCTCTGGCCGGGCGGCGATCGCCAGCGCCCGGTCGATCATCTCCAGCGGGGTGACGCACACCGGACAGCCCGGACCGTGGATCAACTCCACCTCTTCGGGCAGCAGTTGGTCGATCCCGTGCCGGATGATGCTGTGGGTCTGCCCGCCGCACACCTCCATCAGCGCCCACGGCCGGGTCACGGTGGCGCGGATGTCCGCGAGCAGGCGCCCCGCCAGCTCCGGATTCTGGAACTCCTCCAGGTACTTCATTGCCGCCTCTCCTCCGCCGCTTCCCAGGCATCCCCGAACTCCTCCTGCAGCAGGCCGAGTTCGGCGAACAGGTCGAGCGTCCTGCGTGCCGACTCCTCGTCCAGCCGCTGCAACGCGAAGCCCACGTGGACGATCGCGTACTCACCCTCCCGGAGGTCAGGCAGGTACTCCAGGCACACGTCCTTGACCACACCGCCGAAGTCGACCCGGGCCATCCGGGTTCCCTCCCGCTCCTCGATCTCCATCACCCTTCCGGGCACTGCCAGACACATCCGCCTCTCCTCGCCTCGAGCCGCCCTGTTCCGCCGACCCGGCTACCGGGGCCGTGCGGCCACCATCAGCTGGCCCAGCGCCAGCCCGCCGTCGTTCGGTGGCACCTGCCGGTGGACCAGCACGGTGAAGCCGTCCCGGCGCAGCGCCGTGGCGCAGTCGGTGAGCAGCAGGGTGTTGGCGAACACCCCGCCGCTCAGCGCCACCGTCTCCAGCGCGTGCGACCGGCGGGCGCGGACGCACAGCGCGTGCACCAGCCCGGCCACCGCCCGGTGGAACCGCAGTCCGATCACCTCCGGGCCGACTCCCGCCCGCAGATCGGCGACGGCGGCCGCCAGTACCGGGCGCGGATCGGCCACCCAGTCGGCCGCGCCCGACTCCGCGTCCCCGGCGGTCAGTTCGAAGCCGTAGCCCTCGCCCACCTCGTTCACCGAGGCCGCCGCCGCCTCCAACTCCATCGCCGCCTGCGCCTCGTAGCCCGAGCGGTGGCAGACTCCGGCCAGCGAGGAGACCGCGTCGAACAGCCGGCCCATGCTGGAGGTCGGCACGCAGTTCAGGTTCCGGTCCAACTGGCGCTTCAGCAGGAGGAGTTCACGCTCCGGGCAGACCGCCACGCACGGCAGCTCCGCCGACCACGGCAGCCCGGCGGCATGCAGATGCGCCAGCGCCATCCGGTACGGGCGCTCCACCGCGGCGTCCCCGCCGGGCAGCTCCACATAGGCCAGGTGCGCGAAGCGCCGGTAGGAGTCGTAGTCGGCCAGCAGCACCTCGCCGCCCCACACCGCGCCGTCGTCGCCGTAACCGGTCCCGTCGAAGGCCACTCCGATCACCGGACGGCTCCCGTCCAGGCCGTGCTCGGCCATCACCGAGGCGATGTGCGCATGGTGGTGCTGCACCCGTACCGTACCCGGCTCGCCGGCGCGGGCCCGGCGCAGGGCCCACTGCACCGAGCGGTACCCGGGGTGGCGGTCGGTCGCCACCAGCTCGGGCCGCACCCCGGTCAGTTCCCGTACATGGGTCACCGCCCGCTCGAAGGCCCGCAGCGTGGAGAGATCGTCCATGTCGCCGACATGGGCGGACAGCCAGGCACTGCGGCCCTCGGCCAGGGCGAAGGCGTTCTTGAGGTCGCCTCCCGTCGCCAGCACCGGCGTCACGGGCAGCGGTAGCGCAATGGGCAGCGGCGCGTAGCCGCGCGAACGCCGTACCGGCAGTTCCCCGCCTTGCCAGACCCGTACCACCGAGTCGTCGCACGGGACATGGATCGGACGGTCGTGCAGCAGCCAGGCATCGGCCAGCGGCGCCAGCCGCTGAAGCGCCTCGCCGTCGTCGGTGACGATGGGCTCACCGGAGAGATTGCCACTGGTCATCACCAGCAGCCGGGGTCCCGGCGGATCTCCGGGCAGCCCGAACAGCAGCTGGTGCAGCGGTGTGTAGGGCAGCATCACGCCCAGGTCCGCACTGCCCGGGGCGACCGCCTCCGCCACCGGTCCGCCGGCCCTGCGGCGCAGCAGTACGATCGGCCGCACCGCGCCGGTGAGCAGGCGCCGTTCCGTCTCGCCCAGCTCCACCAGCCCATCCAGGTCCGAGATCCGGCCGGCCATCACGGCGAACGGCTTGTCGCCCCTGGCCTTCCGGCGGCGCAGCAGCGCGACGGCTGCCGGATCGGTGGCGTCGCAGGCCAGGTGGTAGCCGCCGATGCCCTTCACCGCCAGGATCGCCCCGTCCGCCAGCAGCCGCCGGGCCGCCGTCATCGGGTCCTCACCGAAAGCGCGGTTGCGGCCCCTGGTCCCGATCAGGTTGAGCCGGGGGCCGCAGGCGTGGCAGGCGATCGGCTGGGCGTGGAACCGCCGGTCGGCGGGATCGGCGTACTCGCGCGCGCAGTCCGCGCACATCGGGAACCGGGCCATGCTGGTCCTGGACCGGTCGTACGGCAGCCCGGTGACGATGGTGTAGCGCGGGCCGCAGTTGGTGCAGGTGATGAACGGGTGCCGGTAGCGTCGGTCGGCGGGGTCGGCGAGCTCGACCAGGCAGTCCGCGCAGGTGGCGGTGTCGGGTGGGATGACGGCCCGTCGGGTTCCGGTGTCCTGCGAGGCGACGATCGCGAATCCGGGAGCGCCGGTGGCGGCCACCACCTCCTGGGCCAGCGTGTGCACCTCGGCCAGCGGCGGGGCGTCGGAACGGATCCGGCGGCAGAACGCCCGCACCGCCTCGGCGCTGCCCTCGACCTCCGCGAGTACCCCCGCACCGGTGTTGGTGACGTGCCCGGCCAGCCCCAGCTCGGTGGCCAGCCCGAAGACGAACGGCCGGAAGCCCACCCCCTGGACCACCCCCTCGACCGCGATCCGCCTGCGCTGCACGGCGCCGGTCTCCGCCGGCACGGTCACCGTCCCTCCAGTACCATGCCGTGGTCGCCGTGGTCGCCGTGGCCGTGCGAGTGGGCGGGCCGGGCCGCCAGCACCGGCCGGTGCACCGGGGCGCCGTCCAGTACCGCGAGCGCGCGGTCGAGCAGCGCGCCCGTCCCCGCGCCGGTCCGCGCTGCGGTGAGCAGGATCTCCACGCCCGGGTTCACCCGGGCCACATTGGCGCGGAATGCGGCCTCGTCGAAGCCCACCGCCTCGGCCAGATCGGTCTTGGTCACCACCACCAGGCTCGCCAGGCCGAACGCCGTGGGGTACTTCAGCGGCTTGTCCTCGCCCTCCGTCACCGAGGCCAGTGCGACCCGCAGCGACTCTCCGAGGTCGTAGGAGGCCGGGCAGACCAAGTTCCCCACGTTCTCCACGAACAGCAGCCGGGTGCCCTCCGGAAGCCAGCCCTCCAGATGCCCGCGCAGCATCGCGGCCTCCAGATGGCACAGCCCGTCGGTCAGCACCTGCTTCACCGGCACCCCCGAGCGGGCGAGCCGCACCGCGTCGTTCTCGGTGGCCAGGTCGGCGGTCAGCGCCGCGACCGGCACCCCGCGCTCGCGGGCGAGCGCGAGCTCGGCCTCCAGCAGGGCGGTCTTGCCGCTGCCGGGGCTGGACAGCAGGTTGACGGCGACCGTGCCGCGCGCGGCCAGGTCGGCGCGCAGCTCCCGCGCCTGCTCGTCATTGCGGGCGAGTACCGCCTGTTGGAGATCGACGACACGGCACACGGGTTCAACCCTCCTGGTGGGTCGGGGCGGGCGCGGGACCATCGGCCCAGCACACGCTCAGAATCTGCAGTTCCCGACCGGCCAGCAGCTCGGCCTGCGCGCCGCCGCAACCGGGGCAGCACAGGTCGGGCGGCATGCCGACGGGCCATTCGGTGGCGCACCCACCGCAGCGGGCGCGGGCCGCGACCGGTTCGGTCAGCAGCTTCGCGCCCCGCACCACGGTGTCCGCGCAGGCGAGTTCGAAGCAGAAGTCCAGAGCCTCGGGCACCACCCCGGCCAGCTCGCCGACCTGGATCCGGACGGACTCGACCGTCCGGGCGCCGTGCCGTTGCGCGGCCCGGGCCACCTGCTCCACCACGGCCAACGCGATCGACATCTCGTGCATCGGCCTCTCCCCGTCGCCCGGTCGCGGGCCTGCCGCCCCTCGCTCCGGTGACCCATTACAGGGCGGCCCGGCCATCCGCCCGGGCCGCCGCGCCGTGGCCGCGCACCCGACTACGCCATTCGCCCCACACCGCCCGACCCGGTGGCGCCCGCCCGGGCGGAGCGCATCCGTGCCCTACCCGAGCCCGGCAAGCGCGGTGTGCGGCAGTGAGGGGCGCGGATGGCCGCGCGGTCCGCCGCACCCCGAGGTGCGTCCGGCTTCGCGCGCGGTGCCCCGCGCCCCTCGACAGTGCGAGATCGGGAATGGCCCGGCACCACGGTGCGGGTGCCCGGCCGCCGGTCACATCCTCCTGATCTGCAGGTAGCGCTTGATGTCGGGTAGGTTCTGGGCGACGGCCAGCGCCAGCCCGGCTCCTGCCAGGACCATGCACGCGACAACGATCTTCCGCATCAGGGCACCTTCCTCTCTACACGGCCCGCCACCGGGCCGCCGACACCGGTCGGGCGTCCGAGGCCCCGGGCCTCGCCGTCCCGTACCACCTGCAGGACCAGCTCGACCGCCCGGTCGACGGCGGCCGCCACCACCGGGCTGAGGCCGAGGCGTTCGTCCACCGACTCCGGTTCGCAGCCGACCACCAGGACCCGTTCGGGCGGGCTGGTCCCGGTTCCGGCGCTGAGCGTCGTCATCAGCGCCAGCACCGCGTCCGGCCCCATCCGATGCCCGTCCAGCAGGGAGTACCCGGGCTCGACCGGATGCGCGCCGGTCGCCTCGATCAGATAGAGCGTCCCCGGCCGGTCCCCCCGCTCGGTCGCATCCACCAGAACCAACGTCCGGTAGCCGTCGAGGAGTTGGTAGGCCAGGTGGACCCCGCGCACACCGAAGTCGACGGCTTCCACCCCCTCGGGCAGGGGCTGGGCGGCGAGCCGGCGCACCGTCTCGACGCCGAAGCCGTCATCCCCGAGGAAGATGTTGCCGACACCCGCGACCAGCACCCGGCACCGCTCGCCCGCTGTTGACGGCGCGGTCGTGGCGGCAGGCGCGGCCGACGCATCTGCCGTCGTCCCAGGCGCGTGCGGGCCGCTCACAGGTCCTCCACCGGGGTGACTTCGTCGGGCTGGAAGTACCGGAAGCGGCCCTGCGCCCGCCAGAGGTCCGCGCCGGGGTCACCGTCGATGGTCACGGCCAGGTGGACCGCGCCGTCCACGTCCCGCAGGACCGCCTCCACCAGCGCCGTCCGCCCGTGCAGGAACAGGTCCTGCGCATCGGTGCGCCGCCGCCCGGGCTTGAGGACGACCCGGCTGCCGGCCCCGACCGACCGGCCGTCGACCACCACCCGGTCGAGGGCCGGATCGACACTCCGGTCGGCCCCGGGATCCCACCAGGGGGTGTCGGGCGAAGGCCCGGGGAAGCCGTCCCCGTCCGGCCCCGCGGAGGTCACCCCGGCCGAGGTGACCTCCCGCAGACCGCGCACCGCCCCGTGCAACCGCTCCAGTACCTCGGGAGGCAGCGAGTCCGCGAGGTCGATCACGGCACCGGCCAGCTCGTCGGTACCGCGGGCCTCCCGCTTCTCCTGCTCGGTCAGGGCTGCCGTGCGCAGGGTGAGGATCTCGTCGATCTCGGTGGCGTCGTAGAGCGCTCCCGGGCTCTCGGGCGCGATCTCCGGATGGTCGGAGAGGATGATCGGGGAGGAGAGCACCACGTCCGCCGCTCCCGCCGCCCCGGCCAGTACCGGCCAAGTGTGCTCGTTGCGGCACTGCGTGACGGCGGGCGCGGCCCACTGCGGCGGATCGGTCATCGACACGAAGGCACCCGCATCGAGCCCCAGCAGCAGGTGCGCCGCCACCAGCGAACGCCGCAGCGCCGACTCGCGGTCGGCGCCGTCGGGCGGGGTCCAGACGCTGCTGTTCTCCACCACGGCGGTCAGCCGCAACGCACCGTAAGGGCCGGGGAGTTCCGCCGCCGACAGGTTCAGCACGCCGTCGAGCCGCTCCCGCCGCCGGGTCAGACGGCCCACCGGCCGTTCGTTCTCGTACACGACCTCCTGCACCTCGCAGGCCGGCAGGTCGAACGGGACCGAGACCCGCTCGACGGTCAACTCATCCACCGGGAACGAGACTTCGAGCCGTTCCGGGACTCCCTCGTCCCACGGCACCAGCACCCGGTCGGACAGGGCGAGTTCGTCCACCTCCTCGAACCCCCGGTCGGCCCGCTGCCGTTGCACCGTCCGCCGCTGGACGTGCAGGAAGCGCAGCTCGACCGTCAGCCGCGCACCTCGGCGTGGTTCCATCAGGCACTCGGTGCGCTGGTGGGAGTGTTCGGAGCCGGCTGCCGCGAAGGACGGCGGGACGAGCACCCCGAACTGCCAGCGCATGCGGTTCTTGGCCGCCGACGCCCGGTAGGGGTAGAGCACATAGCCCTCGAACAGGACGGCGTCCGCGATCCGGTGGGCGGCCTCGAAGCCCGGTGGAGGGGTGGGCCCGTTCACCGCAGGCTCCCTTCGGCCCTGGCCGCGGCCGCGCCCGCCAGCAGCGCGTCCACCGTGGCCTCCCAGGACGGCAGCCCGTGGCGGGAGCGGTACTCCAGCAACGCGTCCATGCTGGTGCGCGGCAGCCGGATCCAGCCGCACCCCGGGAAGTGCTGCTCCATCATGTCCCGCCAGACCCGCACCGGCAGCCGGCAGGACGCCTCCCGGTCCCAGGGCACGGGCTGCACCTGGAAGCCGCCGGGGCCGGCGAACGCGGTACCGGAGAACAGCAGCAGCAGCGGTGCCTCGCCGTCCGCCAGGGCGTCGAAGTAGCGGGCGGCGGCGACGTCCATGTCGTAGGTGCACGGCACCACCAGGTCCGCCTCGGTCTCCCCGGTGAACCCGGGGACGGTGAGCGAAACCTGGGCCAGCTGGACCGGGTTGACCGAGCCGGGCCAGCGGCTGCGCTCACCGAACAGCACCTTCAGCCGCTCGGCCTCGCCCGGCCCGTACGAGCGGCGGGCGGGTTCGATCCGCAACTGGCAGTGCAGCACCAGGGCGTGCACCCGGACGCCCTCGCCGGCCGCGATCCGCAGCCGGAACACCAGGGTCGGGCCGGCTGCGTACGGATCGGCGCGGACGCCGGTGCAGCTGAAGGCCAGGCCGGTCACAACGCCACCTCCTGGGCCAGGACCCGGGCGCGCTGCTCGACCCGGGCGAAGAACGAGTCGAGTTCGGCCCGTGCCCGGGATCCGCCGTCGAAGCCCTGCCAGTGCAGTCGCATCCGGCCGACCAGCTCGTAGCAGACGTCGATCGGCACCAGGAAGTACTGCAGGCCCTCCGTCGTCCGGCGCAGCAGCAGCGCCTCCACATCCGGTTCGAGGAGGCCGGCCAGCCTGGTGCGGCCGAGGGTGAACTCCCAGGTCTGCGGGTCGAGTTCGCTCTCGGTGGGACCGGCCGGGCTGGGGTAGAGCGCGATCAGCCGGCGCAGCGCCGTGTTGCGGAAGAAGAAGGCGGTGGACACCGGGATCTGCAGCGACTCCCAGTCGGACCGGCCCAACTCGTGTGCGGGGTCCATGAGATAGCGGTCGGGGACCTTCCGGTAGCGGCCCTCGGCGGCACCGGGAGTCTCGAACAGCATGGCGCAGGCCGGGCAGGTGCAGGCGAGGGCACGGTCGTCGGTGTCCACCACATGCCGGTGGCCGGACGGGAGCCGGACCCCGCAGAATCCGCACCGCTCGGGTTGCGGCGGCGCTGGCTCGCGCAGCCGGCGCAGCAGCGCCGAGCCCGGCCGGGAGATCGGACGCGCGTTCACCGGACCTCCGCCGCGGCGGGCGGGCGGGCGCCGATCTGCAGCAGCGGCGCCGGGGGCCGCTCCAGCTCCACGGCGGTCACCTCGGGAGCGTGGCAGGAGAGCGCGCTCTCGACGTCCTCCATCGCCGATGAGCCGCAGCCGCAGCCGGAGACCTTGCGAAGTGCCAGAACACCGCTGTCGCGGTCGAATCCGACCACCTCCACCGCGAAGTCGGCCACCGCCCGGGCGATCCGGGCGGTGACGTCCTCGGGGTGCAGGTCGTGCAGCGCCAGCAGCCCGGCCACCAGGCGGTCGTCCAGCAGCGGGGTCAGCACGCCGGGTGGTAGCAGCTCCACCAGCCGGGCGAGTCCGGCGCTGTAGAAGGCCATCAGCTCGCGAACCAGCACCTCGCCGGCCTCCGCCTGCCCCGACGCGGTGAGCGAGTCCAGCACCTCCTTGACCCGCAGCCCGGTCAGCTCCGCGCTCATCCGCCAAGCCCGCTCAGGCCGGTGGGGACGTGCATCTTCTGCACCGTGCGCCCGCCGCCCAGGTACATGTGCACCCCGCAGGGCAGACAGGGGTCGAAACTGCGCACGGCACGCATGATGTCGATGCCCTTGAAGTTCTCGGGGCTGTTCTCCTCGAAGATGGGGGTGTTCTGCACCGCGTCCTCGTACGGTCCCGGGGTGCCGAAGCTGTCGCGCACGCTGGCGTTCCACGGGGTCGGCGGGTAGGGGTGGTAGTTGGCGATCTTGCCGTCGCGGATCACCAGGTGGTGCGAGAGCACGCCGCGGACCGCCTCGGTGAAGCCGCAGCCGATGCTCTCGTCCGGCACCTCGAACTTCTCCCAGGTCTGGGTGCGTCCGGCGCGGACCTCGTCCAGCGCCTTCTCGGTGAAGTACAGCGCGGCGGCGGCGCTGTAGGCCTGGAAGTAGGTGCGCGCCCGGTTGCGTTCGAGTGCGTTGCTCCACTTGGGGATCTTCCACTCGAAGGTGACCTCCGGCTTGGTCATGGTGCGCGGCAGGTTGATCTGCACGCTGTGGCCGGTGGCCTTGATGTAGCCGATGTCGACCAGACCGGACAGGGCGGTGGACCAGAGCCGGGCGATCGGGCCGCCGCCGGTGTCCAGGGCCAGGTACTCCTTGCCGTCGAACCAGCGCGGCGACATCACCCAGCTGTACTTGTCGTCGAAGTTCCGCTTCTGCGGCGCCGGGATGGTGTGCTGGTTCCACGGGTGCCTGGGGTCGATCGGGTTGCCCAGCGGGTCGTGGGTGACGAACTGCTCCTGGCCCTCCCAGTCCTGGTAGTAGGAGCTGCCGAGCAGGATCCGGATGCCGAGGTTGATCTCGGTGAGGTCGTTGGTGACCAGCTTGCCGTCGACGATGATGCCCGGGGTGACGAACATCTTCCGGCCCCAGTCGGTCATGTTGCGGTAGGTGAAGTCACAGTGGTCGGGGTCGTTGAGCGCGCCCCAGCAGCCGAGCATGACCCGGCGCCGGCCGACCTCCTCGTAGCCGGGCAGCGCCTGGTAGAAGAAGTCGAAGAGGTCGTCGTGGAGCGGGACCACCCGCTTCATGAACTCGACGTAGCGGGTCAGCCGGGTGAGGTAGTCGGTGAACAGCTGGACGGTGGCCACCGTGCCGACCCCGCCGGCGTAGAGCGTGGAGGGGTGCACATGGCGACCCTCCATCAGGCAGAACATCTCCCGGGTGTAGCGGCTGACCTGGAGCGCCTCGCGGTAGAACTCGCCCTCGATCGGGTTGAGCGAGCGCATGATGTCGGCGATGGTCCGGTAGCCGTGGTCGCCGGCGTGCGGCGCCTCGGTGCGCTCGGCGAGCTCCAGCACGCCCGGGTTGGTCTCACGGACCATCTTCTCGCAGTAGTCGACCCCGACCAGGTTCTCCTGGAAGATGTTGTGGTCGAACATGTACTCGGCTGACTCGCCCAGGTTGATGATCCACTCGCCCAGGTGCGGCGGCTTCACCCCGTACGCCATGTTCTGCGTGTACACCGAGCAGGTCGCGTGGTTGTCGCCGCAGATGCCGCAGATACGGCTGGTGATGAAGTGCGCGTCGCGCGGGTCCTTGCCGCGCATGAACAGGCTGTACCCGCGGAAGACCGACGAGGTGCTGTAGCACTCGGCGACCCGCTTCTGCTTGAAGTCGATCTTCGTGTGGATGCCCAGGCTGCCCACGATCCGGGTGATCGGGTCCCAGGACATCTCCACCAGGCCGCTGCCGTCGCCGGCCGTCCTCGTCGTCTCTGCCATCGTCCTCGTCGTGCCTTCCTTCGGATTCTGCCAACAGGAGAGGGCGCCGCACACGTCACCCCGTGTGCGGCGCCGC
The DNA here is from genome assembly GCF_039533515.1 of Kitasatospora cystarginea. Taxonomy (NCBI): domain Bacteria; kingdom Bacillati; phylum Actinomycetota; class Actinomycetes; order Kitasatosporales; family Streptomycetaceae; genus Kitasatospora; species Kitasatospora cystarginea. Next base: position 125,741 of record NZ_BAAATR010000016.1, read on the forward strand.
GGGTTGTCACCAGGGCGCGCGGTAGCCGGTCGTCAGCTTGCGGCCGGTGCGGCGCCACTTCGGCTCCTTGTCCACGGTCGCGGCCGTGATCGAGCGCAGCCAGCGGATCGTGCCGCCGTAGGTGCTGCTCACGCCGGCGGACACCTTGCTACCGGGCGGCTCGTCCATGAACGGCATGAACTTGTCGGGGAAGCCCGGCATGGTGCAGGCGATGCAGATGCCGCCGACGTTGGGGCAGCCGCCGATGCCGTTGGTCCACCCGCGTTTGGGAACATTGCACTTGACCACCGGACCCCAGCAGCCGAGCTTCACCAGGCACTCCGGTGAGCCGTACTCGGTGGCGAACTGACCCTGCTCGTAGTAGCCGCCGCGGTCGCAGCCCTCGTGTACGGTCGCGCCGAACAGCCAGGTGGGGCGCAGCTTGTCGTCCAGCGGGATCATCGGTGCGGCGCCGGCCAGCTGGTAGAGCAGGTAGGTCAGCGTCTCGGCGAAGTTGTCCGGCTGGATCGGGCAGCCCGGGACACAGACGATCGGCAGCCCGGCCTTGGACTTCCAGTTCCAGCCCAGGTAGTCGGGCACGCCCATCGCCCCGGTCGGGTTCCCCGCCATCGCGTGGATGCCGCCGTAGGTGGCGCAGGTGCCGATCGCGACCACGGCCGTGGCTTTGTTCGCGAGCCGGTCCAGCCACTCGCTCGTGGTGACGGGCTGCCCGGTGGCGGGGTCGTCACCGAAGCCGCACCAGTAGCCCTCCTTCTTGATCGACTCGTTCGGGATGGACCCCTCGACGACCAGCACGAACGGCTCCAGCTCGCCGCGGTCCGCCTTGAAGAACCACTCGATGAAGGTGTCGGCACCCTGCGCGGGGCCGCACTCGAAGTCGATCAGCGGCCAGTGCACCTCGATCTTCGGCAGGCCGGGCAGGGCGCCGGTGACGATCTCCTCGATGCTCGGCTGCATCGCGGCGGTCAGCGAGACGGAGTCACCGTCGCAGCTGAGGCCCGCGTTGATCCACAGAATGTGCACCGGGGGCGCTTCGGTGCGCTCCGGCGTTGCTGTAGCACCCATGAGGATGCCTCCTCGGAAACGGGATGAGCCCGGCATAACGGACCCATTGACTTACTAGCAGCTGATCCGCCGGTACGAGCGCTGGGCGGGCCGAACCGGTGACGGCCGCCCGCGCGCCCCGTCGCGTCCGGACGGGTGAGTCAGCGCAGCTGGGGCGGTGCACCCGAGACGGGCTGCTTGCGGACGAAGGCCGAGCGCAGCGCGTGGTACGGCTCGCCGGGCCCGAAGAAGTTCCGGCGCATCCGCTCCAGCTCCGCCGCCCGGTAGGCCGCCAGCGGCCGCCGCGCCTCGTCGCGCTCCCGGGCGGCCTTCTTGGCGGCGATCCGCTCCTGCAGACGCCCCGAAGTGGCCAGCGAGACGGCGAGGCCGCCGACGGCGGCACCGAAGTCCCCCGGCGTGCTCGGGACCACCCGGTCCACCAGGCCCAGCCGCAGAGCCGCCTCGGCGGTCACCGGCAGCGCCTGCTCGGTGAGCCGACGGGCGGCGGCCTCGCCGACCCGGCGCGGCAGGGTGTACGTCCAGTACTCCGAGCCGTACAGACCCATCAGGCGGTAGTGCGGGTTGAGCAGCACGCCGGCGCGGCACCAGACATCGTCCGCCGCCAGGGCCAGCATCACGCCGCCCGCCGCCGCGTTGCCGCCGAGCGCGGCCACCACCAGGCGGTCGGTGGTGGTCAGCACGGCCGCCACCAGGTCGTCGATGGCGTTGATGTTCCGCCAGGACTCCTCGGCGGGGTCGGCGGCGGCCTCGATCACGTTCAGATGGATGCCGTTGGAGAAGAAGTCCCGCCCGCCGCCCAGGACCAGTACCGAGGTCGGACGGTCGCAGGCAGAGCGGTACGCGTCCAGCAGGCGGCGGCAGTGCGAGGTGCTCATCGCCCCGCCGGGGAAGGAGAAGCGCAGGAAGCCGACCGGGCCCTGCTCTCGGTAGTCGAGGTCGGTCCAGGTCCGGCGGCCGGGCGGCAGGGTGGGCGGGGCCGGAACCTCCGGCAGCCGGGGGAGGAGGCCGCCCAGTGCCAGGACGGCCGGGAGCTTGAAGGTCGCCGGGCCGCCGGGGCGCCGGCGCGGCCGGAGTTCGGGGATCCACACCGCGCCGTCCACCGTGGCCCGGCAGACCGCCCCGGCCCGGGTGGCCAGCAGCTCACCCGGCACCCCGCGCAGCCCGTCCTCCGGGTGACCGCCGTGCAGATACCATTCGCCGCCGAGCAGTTCGTCCAGCACACCGGGCTGCGAGTGGGCCGCCCGCAGCTTGCGGACCACGGTGGCGGTCGGGTCCGCCGCCCAGTCGACGCGGCGCAGGGACTGGTCGAAGTACGGGCGGGTGTGGTCGGGTACCCGCCAGCCCCGGCCGTACTGCGGTTGCGGGACGTACGTGCGGGAGGCGAAGCGCTCCACGGCGAGCAGTACCGCCTCCAGCGCGGCGTCGGCCACCTCGTTGCGGTACAGATCGCTCTTGCCCACCGGCGGCACCGGGCAGCGGGCGCTCGCCCAGACCGGGCCGCCGTCCATCACCTCGTCCGCTTGGAGCACCGTCACGCCCCAGTGCTCCGCGCCCTCGTGGATCGCCCAGTCCAGCGCGGAAGGCCCCCGGTCGCCGGGCGGACCCGGGTGGACCACCAAGCAGGTGTGGGCGGACCAGACGTCGGGAGGGATGACGGACTTCAGCATCGGGGCCAGCAGCAGGTCCGGGGCATGCGCGCGGACGGCCGCGCGCAGCTCCTCCGGGTCGGGCCCCAGATGGACCGCCATGGTGTGCCCGCGCTCGCGCAGTTCGGCGAAGACACGCTGGCTGAGACTGTTGAACGCGCTCGCGACGAGCAGAATCCGCATCCCGACCTCCGGGGTGGCCCGACCTCTAGGGATCGTGAACCACGGCACCGCACGTGCGTCCGAGCCCCGGCGGCGAGGTCACCCGATCGGCGGGGACCGGGACGGCCCGCGAGCGGCGCGTCGGCGGAGGCGGTGCGACCGGTGTCGACCGGTTGGATCGCCGAACCCGACCGGATTCGAGCGATTCGGACTTGGCTGGGACGGCGGCTGCCCGGTCCGGTGGGACCGGGCAGCCCGGGGTCAGGAGACGCGCTTGAGCTGCCAGGCGTTGTTGTTGAAGCTGGGCACGGGCGAGTAGCCGCAGCCGCTGCTGAAGAAGGTGCTCACCTGGACCCAGCCGGCCGGCGGGTAGGTCGAGGCGCAGGCGTTCACCACGGTGCCGACCGGGAGGCCGGTGAGCTGCTTGATCTGCTTCATGTTCGGTGAGGTGGTCGAGCCGCAGCCGGCGCTGGTCCACCACTGGACGTCGACGAATCCGCTCGGGGTGAGCGTGCTCGCGCAGACGTTGGTGACATCGCCGGGGGCGGCCTGGGCGGGGGATGTGGTCAGGGCGAACGTGGCGGTGGCGAAACCGACGGCCAACAGGCCGGCTCGAAGACGCGTCATGGGTGATGACTCCCTGTGTGAGCGTGAACTGCCGTTTGCATATGCATTACTAACGCTTCATAAGCGGAATCGGCAGTAGCTTTTCGGCAGATATCGAGAGCGCGGGCCGAAAAGCGCCCTCCGCGCACGGATTGCCAGTCGGCGCGCGTCCTGCGGACGTCGGTTCTCCGGGCGGTGCGAGAGTGGCGCAGGCGTCGTTTCCGGCGGCCGGGGCGGTGGCGGCGCGCCGAGCCCGGAGGGCGTGGCTGCCGTGCTCTGCCGGGTGCGGCACCCCTCGCCGCCCTCATCGCCCAGGGTGCGACCGGTCGGACGGCGACTGGGCTCGGGCCGAGTCGCAGGCGCGGCGGGCGATGTTGCGGGCCATGCCTCCGAAGACGGCCGCGTGGAACGGGGCGACCGCCCACCAGTAGGCGTGGCCGGCCAGGCCGTGCGGGTGGAACAGGGCCCGTTGGCGGTAGCGGGCGCCGCCGTCGCCGTACGGGCCGACGGACAGCTCCAGCCAGGCCAGGCCGGGCAGTCGCATTTCCGCGCGCAGCCGCAGGAGCCGGCCCGGCTCGATCTCCTCCACCCGCCAGAAGTCCAGTGAGTCGCCCACCCGGAGCCGGTCCGGGTCGCGGCGGCCGCGCCGCAGGCCGACCCCGCCGACCAGCCGGTCCAGCAGGCCGCGCGCGGCCCAGCCGAGTGGGAAGGAGTACCAGCCGTTCTCGCCGCCGATGCCCTCGACCACCCGCCACAGCGCCGCCGGGGAGGCGGCGACCGGTCGCTCCCGGATGTCCTGGTACAGGCTGCCGCCGGCCCAGTCGGGGTCGGTGGGCAGCGGGTCGCTGGGAGCGCCGGGCAGGGACGCGGAGGACCAGCGGGTGGCCACCTCGGCGTCCCTGATCCGCTTGAGCGCGAGCCGGACGGACTCGTCGAAGCCGATCGGGGCGCCCGGTGGGTCGGGCAGGTACCGGGCGAGGTCGTGCTCGGTGCAGACCACCTCATGCCGCAGTGACTCCACCAGCGGCCGGGCCAGCGATCCCGGCACCGGCGTCACCAGGCCCACCCAGTGGCTGGACAGCCGGGGAGTGAGCACCGGAACCGGGACGATCACCCGGCGGCGCAGCCCGGCCACCCGGGCGTACCGGTCCATCATCTGTCGGTAGGTCAGGATCTCGGGCCCACCGATGTCGAACGTCCGGTTGACGTCCCCCGGCAGACGGGCGGCGCCGGTCAGCAGGCGCAGCACGTCCCGGACCGCGATCGGCTGGATCCGGGTGTCCACCCAGCTCGGGGTGACCATCACCGGGAGCCGCTCGGTCAGGTAGCGGAGCATCTCGAAGGAGGCCGAGCCCGAACCGATGATCACCGCCGCCCGCAGTTCGGCGGTCGGAACCCCGCTCTCCCGCAGGATCCGGCCGACTTCGGCGCGGGAGCGCAGGTGCGGTGAGAGCCGTTCGGCGGGCACGTCCGAGGGCTGGAGGCCGCCGAGATAGACGATCCTCCGTACCCCGGCCCGCTCGGCTGCCGCACCGAACGCCTGGGCCGCCGCGCGGTCGCGGGCCTCGAATCCCGGCCCGGTGCCGAGCGAGTGGACCAGGTAGTAGGCGAGGTCCACGCCTTCGAAGGCGCCCGCCAGGGTGTCGGGACGGGTGACATCCCCGGTGGCGGTCTCGACCTGGGCCCGCCAGGGGTGGTCGCGCAGCCGGCCGGGGTCGCGGACCAGACAGCGCACGGTGTACCCGGCGGCCAGCAGTTCGGGCACTAGCCGCCCGCCGAGGTAGCCGGTGGCACCGGTGACCAGGCAGCGCAGGGGAATGGTTGTCGGTACGGGCATCGGGGGCTCCCGGGTCTCGCAGGCGGATCACCGATACGTCTACCGGACCAGCGGCCGGCCCGCACGCGGCTCGATCTGCCCGGGGACCGGTGGGTGGCGTGTGATCGTGAGGTCAGTCCGGTGTGGATGCGGCGAGGAGGGCCACCTCGGTGCGGGTGGGGAGGGAGGTCTGGGCGCCAGGGCGGGTGGTGGCCAGGGAACCGGCGGCGCAGGCGTGCCGCAGGGCGGTGGTGAGCGGGGTATGGGCGGCGAGGGCGAGAGTGAGGGCGGCGGAGAAGGCGTCGCCGGCGCCGACGGTGTCGACGACGTCGACCGGGTAGCCCGGATGCGAGAGGTGGCCGTCGGCGGTCGCCGCGACGGCGCCGTCGGCACCGAGGGTGATGACGACCAGGTCGGGGCCGAGTTGACGCAGTGCGGCGGCGAGTCGGGGCCAGGCCCCGGTCGGTGGAGCGGTGGCGATCAGACCCGCGGCGGTGAGGAGGTCGGTGGCTTCGGTCCGGTTGAGGACCAGGACATCGGTGTGGGCGAGGAGTTGGCGGAGCTGGTCGTCGAACGGCGGCATCGGGGCGGCGTTGAGGACGGTGCGGACTTTGGCCGTGCGGGCCGCGCGGGCGGCGGCGAGTGCGGTGGCCACCGGTACCTCCAGCTGGAGCAGGAGGACGTCGGTCCCGGTCACGAGGCGGGCCGGGTCGCCGCCGGTCAGCCGGACGAGGGCTGCTTGGTCGAGGTGGCGGTTGGCGCCGGGGGCGAGCGTGATGGAGTTCTCCCCGTCCTCCTGGACGACGATCAGGGCCAGGCCGGTGGCGGTGCCGGGCAGGGTGCCCACCGCGGTGTCGTCGACGCCCTCCGTGCGCAGGCCGGCCCGGAGTGCCGCGCCGAACTCGTCGTCACCGAGGAGTCCGACCAGGCGGACCCGGCCACCGAGTCGGGCCGCCGCCACGGCCTGGTTGGCCCCCTTCCCGCCGGCGCCGCGGACGGCGTCCTGCCCGGAGACGGTTTCGCCGGGAGTCGGAAGTCGAGGGACCCGTACGGTGAGGTCCATGTTGAGGCTGCCGATGACGAGCACGTGGTCGTTCATGTTGCCACTGTTCCAGAGAGGTTGAAGCCGGCGGAGTGCGCGGTTGCCGGTTCACGGAGGTGTCGGCGGAGGCCCGGGGCTCAGTCGCGATGGTGTTCGAAGGAGCCGTGGCGTCCGGCACCGGCGGTGAAGCGGGCTGCTCCGGCGGCGGTGTCGGCGGCCAGCGAGACCAGGCCGTGCTGCCATTCGTTGGCGATGGCCCCGGTCTCGGTGAGGCCGCCCTGTTCGAGCAGGGACAGGCGGTCGTGGCGCAGGCAGGTCTGGGGGAAGCGGGCGAGCTCGGCGGCCAGTGCCTCGGCGGCGGCGCGCTCCTCACCGATGGGGACGATCCGGTCGGCCAGGCCGATCCGGTGGGCCTCGGCGGCGTCGACCGGGCGGCCGGTGAGGATCAGGTCCATGGCCCGGCCGGTGCCGATCAGCCGGGGCAGCCGTACCGTGCCGCCGTCGATCAGGGGTACGCCCCAGCGGCGGCAGAACACCCCGAAGACCGCGTCCTCGGCCGCGACCCGGAGGTCGCACCAGAGGGCGAGCTCCAGGCCCCCGGCGACGGCGTGTCCCGCGATGGCCGCGATCACCGGCTTGCTCAGGCGCATCCTGGTCGGGCCCATCGGCCCGGGGCCGTCGGGGGAGAGGCGGTTGGCGCGCTCCGTGCCGACGGCCTTGAGGTCCGCTCCGGCGCAGAAGGTTCCGCCCTCGCCCCACAGCACCGCGACCGAGGCGGTGTCATCGGCCTCGAAGTCCTCGAAGGCGGCGGTCAGCAGGTCCGCGGTGGCGCCGTCCACCGCGTTGCGTGCGGCGGGCCGGGACAGGATCACCGTCCAGACCTGACCCGTCTGCTCGACCCTGACCGCCGACTCGGACCCGATTGCCACCGTGCGCGCTCCTCTCCCGGGGGGCCTGACGGAACGGCAGCGGCCGTCCACGACCGCCATCTTGCCGTCCGGACCGGCGTGCGGGACAGGGGACTGTCGCGTCCCGGGAGGAGTTCAGCGGACCAGGTGGTCGCGCGGGCCCATGACGATCGCCGGGCGGGCGGCCGGATCGAGCGCCTTGAGCAGTGTCACCAGGTCGGGCTGGGCCAGGCTGACACAGCCGTGGGTGGGGCCGCCGTGGTCCACATGCAACCATATGCCGCCGCCGCGTGAACTCCCCATCGGCTGCCGGGAGTCCAGCGGGCTCCGGCCCGGCACTCGGTTGTAGTTGCTGCGGATGAGCGAGCTGCCGCTGGAACCGGAGCGGCACGAGGACGCCGAGGCGCTGCTGGTGCTGGACGGCCGGCTCGAACTGGAGGTGGAGCAGATCGTGGTGTCGGTCGGTGCCGGAGAGCTGTACCTGGTGCCGGCGGGTGCGGTGCACGCCGTCCGCCCCGGGAGCTCGGGGACGCTGGTGGTCCTTGAACGGGAGAGCAGTTGAGCGAGCCCCTCCCGGACAGGTTCGGGCTCATGTTGCCGGGGCGGCCCTGGCCCCGCCGGCCACGGTGGGCCCGGCCCGCCGGCATGCCCTCCCCGGGGCCGCGAAGAGCTGACCGGCGGGGCCGACCGCCGGGGCCGCCGAGGGGCGCCGGCGCGGCGTGCGGCAGGATGACGGTATGGCAATCGACGGCAGGACGACGGAATCCGGATACCTTCTCGACAACCGGCAGCGTGAGGCCGGCAGGCGGTTCGAGGCGCTGGCCGAGATCTTCGACGGCTGGACCTTCGACCACCTGGACCGGATCGGGCTGACCGAGGGGTGGTGCTGCTGGGAGGTCGGCGCCGGCGGCCCCGGTGTCCCGGCCGGGCTCGCCCGGCGGGTCGGGCCGGCCGGGCGGGTGCTGGCCACCGACCTCGACACCTCCTGGCTGTCGGAGCCGCTCCCTGCGCAGGTCGAGGTGGTCAGGCACGACGTGGTCCGGGACGCGCCGCCCGCCGGGCCGTTCGACCTGGTGCACGCCCGTCTGGTGTTGGTGCACCTCGCCGACCGGGCGGAGGTGCTGCGGCGGCTGGTCGGGGCGCTGCGTCCTGGCGGCTGGCTGGTGATCGAGGACGCCGACCCGGCCCTCCAGCCGCTCGCCTGCCCGGACCAGCGCGGTCCGGCCGAAGAACTGGCCAACCGGATCCGGGCGGCCTTCCGCACCCTGCTCGCCCAGCGTGGCGTGGACCTCGGCTACGGCCGCACCCTGCCCAGGGTGCTGCGGGAGGCGGGCCTGGTGGACGTGCAGGCGGAGGGCTACTTCCCGGTCACCTCGCCGGTCGGCCGGGAACTGGAGGCGGCGACGGTCCGCCAGATCCGCGGCCAGCTGATCGAGCAGTGCCTCGTCGAGGAGCACGAGATCGACACCCATCTGGCCAACCTGCAGGGGGACGGGCTGGACGTCACCACCGCCCCGCTGATCACCGCGTGGGGCCGCCGACCGGTCTGACGGCTCCGGACGGCTCCCCGCGTGGGCCGGCCGCGCGGCCCGGACCCGCTTCGGCCGGCCGGCGGGCCGGGACGTTAGGCTGCTGACGAAGATCGCGCAGTGGACGGGCCATAGGGGGGACCGTGCTGGAACGGCTTGCGGTGGTGTCGGGTGGCGGTACGGGCATCGGCAAGGCCATCGCCCGGGAACTCGCGGCGGACGGCTGCCGGGTGGTCATCGTCGGCCGGCGGGCGGAGGTGCTGGAGCGCGCCCGGGAGGAGATCGACCGGGCGGTCGGAGCAGCGAGGGTCGTGCCGCTGAAGGCCGATCTGACGGACTCTCACCAGGTCTCGGCGGCGGCCGAATCGATAGCGGAGCTGGGCCCGGTCGACGTCCTGGTGAACAACGCCGGTGCGGTGATCACCGAGCCCGCGGACGACTCGCTGGCCGCGCTGGCCGACGCCTGGCGGCGGGACCTGGACACCAACCTGCTGACGGCGGTGCTGCTGACCACCGCCCTGCTGGACCGGCTGCGCCGCCCCGACGGCCGGCTGATCGTGATCAGTTCGGCGGCGGCCCAGCGCGGCGGTGCCGGACCGCACTCGGCGGGCTCGTACGCGGCAGCGAAGGCGGCCCTGCACGGCTGGGCCTTCGGCCTCGCGCGCCAGCTCGGCCCCGACGGGATCACGGTGAACGTGCTCGCGCCCGGCTACGTCGCCGACACCGAGATCTTCGGTGAGCGGTGGACCCCCGAGTTCCACGCCGCGAAGGTGGCCGACACCCTGGTCGGCCGGGCCGGCACCCCTGATGACGTCGCTGCGGCCGTCCGCTACCTGGCCTCCCCTGCGGCGGGCTACCTCACCGGTCAGGTCATCGGCCTCAACGGCGGTGCGGTGCTGGGGCGTTAGTGCTGCGTACCGGTCGGCTGGGATGCGGGCACCTGGGGCCGGAGTCGCGAAGGGCGGGCGCGCACGGCGGCGGCAGGCCTCCCGCCGCTCGTACGGATGCGCACCCCGCGAGCTGTCAGGAGACCTGCCGCCAGGGCCCGGCCGCCGGAGGATCACCCGGCCGGGACCCGGGACCGGCCGTCAGGCGACGGGACCGGTACGGCGACGGCGTACTAGCGCAGTGCGTCCAGCAGCGCCGTGCCGACGGGTACGCCCCAGCCGGTGACGGCGTCGTACCCGGCCAGGACCGGGTAGCCCACCGCCGGCGGATGAGAGCCGTTGTCGTGGCCGACCTTGATGTCCTGGCAGGCGGTCTGTCCGAGCCGCTGACCGTTGGTGCCGTGCTGGTAGAGCAGCGGGGTCAGGAAGCGCTGGCGCTTGCCGTCCGGCAGGAGGGCGTTGATGCGGGCGATGAGGGCCGCCCACAGGGGGGTGGAGGCGCTGGTGCCGCCGTTGGGCGAGGGCCGGCCCACGAGCGTCAGATCGTAGAGCGGCGAACCGGCCAGCGCGGCGACATCCGGTACCACCCGCCCGTCCCTGCTGTGCTTGTTCAGGGACCTCACCTGCACGTCCTGCCAATCAGGCCGGTCGAAGAGGATGCTCACACCGCCACCGCTCGCCCCGCCGCCCTTCCTGGTCCGGTGACCGGGCGACTCCCACCAGGCCTGCTCCTCGCCGGATCCGTTGATCATGGTGCCGCCCACACTGAGCACGGACGGACTGGCCGCGGGGAAGTCGACGTGGAAGGCGCCGTCCGCGACCTGGTCACCGGCTCCGTCGTCACCGGAGGCGACACAGACGGTGATGCCCAGGGTCGCCGCGGCCTGGAGCCGCTTGTCGATCTCGGTGAGCGCGGCCTGCGACCAGTCGGGGGCGTCCTCGGCGAGGCCCCAGCTGACCGACAGCGTCACCGGCTTGTCCTGGATGGTCTGGTCGAGCAGGTCGATCCAGCCCTTCTGGTCGAACGGTGCGAAGTAGAGCGAGATCGTCGCCCTCGGACAGAGCCCGGCGACGATCTGCACGTCCATCATGACTTCGGGGGTGGCCTCGGAGGCGTCGAGCTGGTCCTGGGGCGGCAGCTGCCGGAGTTCCTCGATGGAGAGCGGCGGGGTGTAGCCCAGGGGCACCACGGCGACCTGCGCCGTCTCCACCCCGTGCTGCGTGCAGAAGGCGTGCAGGTCGTCGGCGAAGTAGCCGCCGCCGAACTCGGCGATGCCGATCTTCTGGCCCTGCCCGTCGCCCTGCGGGAAGGTGTAGCGCTTCTCGAGGTCGGCCGGTGTGAGGGATCCCATGGCCCCGGACCCGGGAGCCGCTGCACGCCGGGCCACCCGCCGCTGGTCGAGCCCGAAGACACCGGTCACGATGCCCTCCAGCTCGGCCGGAATCCTCACCGCACCCTCGCGGCCGCGGAACTCCCCCTGCTCGGTGCTGTGGTAGATCCCCAGGTTCGCCTGGAAGGCGGCGTTCATGGCCGCCACCGGGCCGCTCACCTCGATGCTGCCCGGCTCCAGCTTGGTCCTGTCGACCTTGAGGCCGTAGCGCTCCAGGACGGTCTTCGTCTTCTCGGCGTCCGCCCGCCGCTGATCCATGTCGGCACCGGTCGCCGGTCCACGTAGGGAGAGGGTCACCGAGACCGGCGCCTGGGCGTCGGCATCCCGTACGCGTGTCGCGTCGCCCTTGGCGGGCCGCTTGCTTCCTTCCAGCAGTGTGTGCTGCTCGGACATTCGAATCCCCTTCGGATGGATGTGGTTGTGCGGTGCGGGAGTGCTGGGAGATCTCCTCCGGGGCCGCCGGGGCGGTTGCGCCGAGGACGTTCCCGGCGGGTGGCCGGAACCTGCAGGTTGTATCCGAACGATGGCAAGATCACGCGCCGCCGGGAGTCCCAGTCGCCCGGATGGGCCAGGGGTGCGCCGGAGCGGTCGCGCTGCTTCCGGTGTGCGAACGGCCGGAGCGGTCCCGTCGGGCTCGGTGTGCGTACGGTCGGCCCGGATGAGGGCCGGGGCGGTTGCGGCTGCTTCCAGGGCGGTCCGTTCGGCGGCCTGCGGCCCCGCCCTCCCGGCGATCGGGCGGAGGATCCGGTGTCTCGTGAGGAAATTGCCAGTGGTGAGTGACCAAACGTTACCGAGCGGTCATCCGGAGTTAAGCCGGCGGGGGACCGCCGAAGGGGAGGCGGCTGCGAGGCTACCGGCCATGGAGAGCGAATCGCTGAACGCCGAAGATCACGTGTCGGTGCATCGGGCCGTACGGGAGCTGTCCGATCGCTACCCGCATGTTCTGACGCTGAGCGCTCGGTTGGGGGCGTGGGCGGACCTCGTCGTGGATGTCGAGGAGGGCCTGGATGCCGTGTGGGCCTGGGACTTCGAGCAGGACGTCGTGGACCGCGACTGGCTCCATGACGCCTGGCCGATCCTGACCGAGCGGGTCCGCCGGCTCTGTCAGCCCGAGCTCGACGCCCTGGACGATCGGTTCCGGGCCGCCACGGCGCCGATCGGCTCGCCGGGTGCGCCGGGTGTGCCGGGTGCGCCGGAGGGGGCGGAGGAGGAGCGGTGGTGGCAGTCCCGGTACCCGCTGCGGGTGACGGGCGACCCGCTGACCCGGCTGCCACCGACCTGGTCGCCGGCCCCCACGTACGTCGGGTGACCCGGGCCGGCTTCGGCGATCGTCTCCGGGGTCCGGGCGGACGGCCCGGGAGCGGGCGGGCGGATCGGAGTGGGGTGGGCGATGGCGGCGTTCGGAGTGACGTGTTCGCGACAGCAGAGCTGGGTAGGCATGCGGGACCGCCGGCCCGAGGCGACGTCCTCGGGTGACGCGGGCGGGTGCTGGACGGCTGGGGAGGTCAAGGCGGAACGGCGGGCTCTCATGGACAACCAGGGCAGCCGCCATGGCGGTTGGCCGGGTGCGGTACGTGGCGATGGCTCGGCCGGCGTTTCCGCAGCTCTCCGTGTCGGTGTCCGGCGCTCGGCTCCGATGCTCCTCCGTGCCGAAGGGAACGCCTGATGCCGTCCGACCACTTCCCAGACCCGAAGCCGTCCACGAGCGCCGGCCGGGCCGCTCGCCGCGCGTCCCGCAGGCTGCGGACGACCGGTGCGCTCGTCCTCGTCGGAGCGCTCACGGTGTGCACCACGTCCGCTGCCGCCGCCGTGAGCGCGGGCGAGCGATCGGCGGGAGCAGCCGCGGCGGTCCCGCTGGACGGCTGGGACCTGATCCTGCCGGTCGACGCCGCCGGCGGGACCTCGGGCGACCATGCCGCGATCCTGCGCCCCGCCGCTCCCGCGTCCCCCTACCTGACCAGGGAGCCGGACGGCAGCCTCAACTTCTGGGCGCCGTCGGTAGGTGCGACCACCGCCTCGTCCCGGCACCCGCGCACCGAGCTGGTCGGGCGCGACAGTTGGACCGTCGGGACGAGGAAGCGGACGCTCGCCGCGACCGTGCGGATCGGCCAGGTGCCCGGCTCCACCCGTGACGTGATCGTCGGCCAGATCCACGGGGCGGGCGAGGACGGCTCCGTCCCGCTGGTGATGCTGCACTACGACGACGGCGTCGTCCGGGTCACCGTCAAGGACGCCGCCGACCGGTCCACCGTCCACCAACTGCTCACCGGGGTCGGGCTCGGAACCGCCTTCAGCTACACGCTCGCCGACAACGGCAACGGCACACTCACCTTCACCGCCCGGGTGGGCGCGGGGAACGCGGTCAGGAAGACCGTCCCCGTGCCCGCGGCCTACCGGGGCACGCGGGTCAGGTTCGCGGCCGGCGACTACGAGCAGGCGAGCGACGCGCTGCCGTACGGTGACGGCGGCCGGGTGGTCGTGAGCAGGCTGGCGGCCGGATAGTGCGTCGGGGCCGCGGCTGCGGGGGGGAGTCATGGGACGTCCCCGCACCCGCAGCCCCTTCGAGTCGGCGCGTGGCCCCGGAACGGACCGGGACCACGCATCGGCCCGGAATCGGAATCCGGACGGCCGGAGCGCTAGCGGACCATCAGGGCCAGCACGCTCCGCCAGTCCTCGCCCGGCTCGGCGCGGAGCAGCCCCGCCAGTGCGTCGGCGCGGTACCGCCAGGGGCGCAGCAGTTCGGCGTCGGCCTCGGGGTCGGTGTGTGAGCGCAGCTCGACGGCGCTGGACGAGCCGAGCAACCGGGCCAGTTCCCCGGCCAGTTCGACCCAGGAGACATGTCCGGAGACGGCATTGACCACCTGCCCGTCCGCCCGGCCGGTGCCGTCGGCACAGCCGATCACCGCCCGGGCCAGGGCGGCGGAGTGGACCCAGCAGGCGCCGTACCAGGAGGCGCCGTACACCGCGGGGTCGGGAAGCAGCAACGGCTGCCCGGCCTGCGCGGCCTGGAAGAGCGCCCCGGTCGAACCCCAGCGCAGCTGGTCGCGCAGCCGTCGGTGCGGACCCCAGACGATCGGGGAGCGGACCACCGAAGCGGCGCCGCGCCCCTGTGTACCGGCGGCCTCCAGCAGGATCCGCTCGCAGTCCAACTTGCCCTGCCCGTAAGGAGACACGGGCAGTTCGGCCGGTGCCCCCTCGGTGACCTCGGCACCGGCCGGACGGCCGTAGGCGTCGATGCTGCTGACGAAGACGAAGCTGCCGCCCCGCCAGGAGTCCACCATGGCGCGCATGGCCGCGACGTCCACCTCGGGCGAGGTGAAGGTGCAGGCCGCGTGGATGACCGCGTCGACCCCCCTCACCGCGGCTCGCAGGCTGTCGAGGTCGGCGAGGTCGCCCTCCACCACCTCGACCCCGTCCAGCGCCACCAGGTGGGCCGACTCCGGCCTGGCCAGCGCGCGCACCGGGCGGCCCTGCGCCATCAGCTCCTGCAGCAGGGCGGCGCCGACACCGCCCGTCCCACCGGTGAGCAGCACCGTGCCCTCGCGGACCACGCCGCGTGCCGGGCGGCCCGGCTGCCGGGACGCGGCCGCGCGCCGGTCGGCCTCCCGAACGTCGAGCAGGGCCGCCACGGCACGCGGGGTGCGCTGCTCCAGGACGTCCAGACCGGTGAGCGGCAGTCCGGTGCGCCCGCGCAGCCGCTCGGCGAGCTGGACGGCGACCAGGGAGTGACCGCCCAGCACGAAGAAGTCGGCCTCGGGGTCGGGGCGGGAGCCGAGCAGCTCGCCGAAGGCGGTGCGGACGGTCTCCAGCCTGCCCGGTCCGGCCGGGGTGCCGCTGGCGCCCGGAAGGCGCCCGGGGTCGACCGTGCCGTCGGCCCGGCGGGGCAGCGCGTCCAGCAGGGTGACGGCGGCCGGGACGTCTCCGGCCGCCAGCCGGGAGCGCAGCCGCATCCGCAGCTCGGTTCCACCGGGCGCACCGGCTCCGGAGACCACCGCGTACGCCAGCGGGGGCAGGCCGTCGCGCTCCACCACCAGGGCCTCGGCGACGCGGGGTTCGGCGAGCAGCGCGGTCTCGGCCGGATGGGCCGGGGTGAGCAGTGGTTCCCCGGGCAGCAGCGCGAGCCGCCGGCCGCCGTCCTCGGCCACCGCCGCCAGCAGCGCGCCGAACGCGGTGAGCAGCTGCCGGGCGGCCGGCTCGCCGAGCACATCGGTGTCGTACTGCACCAGGCAGCGCGGCTGCGGGCCCTCCTCGACGAACAGCCCGAGGTCGAACTTGGCCAACCCGAGGTCGACCTCCAGCGCCTCGGCCGCCAGGCCGGGCAGCCGCAGCGGGTCCGGCGGCCGGACCACGTCGCAGGTGACCGAGAGCAGCGCGGTGCCGTCCGCGCCCCGGGCCGCCGCGCCCAGGCGCTCGACCACCAGATCGAACGGGACCTGGTGGTGCTGCTGCGCGGTGAGCAGTGCGGTGTGGACCCGGTCGAGCACCTCGGTGAAGGCTGGGTCGCCGCCGAGGTCGGTCCGCACCGGCAGGGTGTTGACACACAGGCCGATCAGCCGGCGCAGCTCGGGCCGGGAGCGGTGGCCGCTGACGCAGCCCAGGGTGAGGTCGCTCTGGCCGGTGGCGCGGTGCAGGGTGGCGAAGGCTGCCGCCAGCACTACGGCGAACAGGGTGGCGCCCTGCTCGCGGCCGAGCCGGCGCAGCCCGGCCAGGGTCTCGGCGGGCAGCGGCTCGGTGTGCAGTCCCGCGGTCCGCGTCCGCGGCCCGCCGTGGGCGCGGCGGGGTAGCGGCACCGGGCGCGCCTCGGCCAGGCGGTCGGCCCAGGCGTCCACCTCGGCGGCGAGCGGGTCCGCGCGGGAGTGCTCCCAGCGGGCGAAGTCGGCGTACTGGAGCGGGGGTTCGGGCAGCTCGGCGGGTTTCCGGTCGAGTGCCGCCGAGTACAGTGCGGCGAGTTCGGCGGTGAGGGCGGGCAGCGAGCCGCCGTCCACGGCGATGTGGTGCAGGGTGAGGAGCAGGGTGTGGTCGTCCGGGGCGTGCCGCAGGGCCAGGGCGCGCAGCACCGGACCGGTGGCCAGGTCGAAGGGGCGGCCCGCCTCGGCGCTCAGCAGGGCGGGGGCCTCCTCCGGCGCGGCCGGTACCACGGGGACGGGCACCGGCGCGGTGGGCAGCGGCTCCTGGTAGGGCTCGTCGCCGCTGCGTCCGTAGCGGGTGCGCAGGATCTGGTGACGGGCAGTCAGGGCGGTGAGCGCGTCGGCGAGCGCCCCGAGGTCGAGCGGGCCGTGCAACCGGGTGGCCAACGGGACGTTGTAGAGCGCGCCGCCCTGGCCGAGGCGGTCCATCAGCCACATCCGCCGCTGGGCGTGCGAGAGCGGCGCCGGGCCGCTTCCGCCGCTGCGGGGGATGGGCTCGGGACGGGTGCCGCCCGCCCGCTGCCTGGCCAGCCGCAGAAGGGCGGCCTGGGCCTGGTCGGTGTGGGTCATCGGGTGCCCTCCGGACGCGGGGCGGCGTGGGCGGCGAGCAGGGCACGCTCGACCAGGGCCGCCTGGTCGGCCACGGTGGGGTGGGCGAAGAACTCGGCCAGCGTCAGCTCCACGCCCAGGTCCTCGCGGAGGTCGTCGACCACCCACATGGCCATCAGCGAGTGCCCACCCTCGCCGAGGAAGTCGGCGTCCGGCCGGGCGACCGGGCGGCCGAGCGAGCGGGACCAGGCCTCGGCGACGGCCTGCTGCAGCGGGGTCAGCTCGGCGGCCGGGGCCTGTTCGGCGGCGGCCGGTCCGGTCTCGGCCAGGGCACGGCGGTCGATCTTGCCGGCGCCGGTGAGCGGCAGGGCGTCCAGGAAGGTCCAGGCGGTGGGGACCAGGTGCTCGGGAAGCCGGTCCGCCAGCCGGGCGCGCAGGCCGTCCGCGGTCGGCAGGCAGCCCTCGGCGGGGACCACGCAGGCGGTGAGCGCGGTGTCCGGCTGCCCGGCCCCGCGTACCACGACCGCCGCCTGCGCGACCTCGGGGAGCAGCCGCAGGGCGTGCTCGACCTCGCCCGGCTCGATCCGGAAGCCGCGTACCTTGACCTGGTCGTCGGCCCGTCCGTGGAAGTCCAGGACGCCGTCGGGGCGGGTCGAGGCCAGATCGCCGCTGCGGTACATCAGGCCATGGCCGGGGATCTCCCGGAACCGGTCGGCGGTCAGCTCGGGCTGCCCCCGGTAGCCCAGCGCGAGCCGGGCGCCACCGATCCACAACTCGCCCTGAACGCCCGGGAGTACGGGGCGCAGCTGGTCGTCAAGCACGGCGGTGGTTGCGCCGCCGAACGGCCGTCCGATCGGCAGCCGGTCGGCGCAGTCGGCCGGGCTGACCCGGTGCAGGGTGGTGAAGGTGGTGGCCTCGGTCGGCCCGTAGCCGTTCACCAGCCGCAGCCACGGGAAGGCCCGCAGCACGGCGGCGGCGTGCTGCGCGGACATCGCCTCGCCGCCGGCGACCAGGGTGCGCAGTACACCGAAGATCCGGGACTGCCGGACGGCCAGCTCGTGGCAGAGCGCGGTGGTCAGGAAGGCCGTGGTGACGCCGAACCGCTCGATGTCGCGGGCCAGTTCCTCGGCGGTCGGGCGCTCGGCGGGGGAGACCATCACGGCGGCGCCGCGCGCCAGCGGTGCCCAGATCTCGAAGGTCGAGGCGTCGAAGCTGGTGGAGGAGTGGAACAGCACCCGGTCGTCCGGGCCCAGCGCGATCCCGTCCGCTGCCGTCACCAGGTCGGTGATCGCGCGGTGCGGGATCTCCACGCCCTTGGGGCGGCCGGTGGACCCGGAGGTGTACATCACCAGGGCGATCGCCCCGGGGTCGTCCAGGGCGGGGTGCGGCGGGGTGACGGCGGTCTCGTCCTGGAGCCCGGTGTCCGGGAGCTCCAGGGCCAGGGTGTGCTCGTCCGGCAGTCCGGCCCCGGCCAGCAGGGCCTTGTCGCCGAGCGTGAAGCGGACCCCGGCGTCCTCCAGCATCGCGGCGGTGCGCGGGCGCGGATACGCCGGGTCGAGCGGCACGGCGTGCGCGCCCGCCCACCAGACGGCGAGCTGGGCCACGACCAGGCGGGTGGAGCGGGCGGCGAGCAGGCCGATCGCGCTGCCGGGGCCCACCCCGTGCGCGCCGAGATCGGCGGAGAGTTGTCCTGCGGCGAGAACTAGTTGACGGTACGTCAGGACGGTCGTGCCGTCGGAGACGGCCAGTGCGTCCGGGTGCAGCTCGGCGTGCCGGGCGATCAGGCCGGGGACGCCGCCGGGTACGGGGGAGGTCAAGGTGGTTCCCTTCCGGGTGCCCCGGGGGTGTGGCCGGGGCACCCTGGTGCGACGTGCGGTCAGGAGGCGGCGACGGCGCTCGGGCGCCGGGCCTCGACCAGCTCCGCGAGCCGGCGCAGATCGGGCTGGCGCAGCAGCTGCGGAGCGCGCAGCCGTACGCCGCACTCCTGCTCCAGCGCGACCAGCAGGCGGGCGGCGATCAGCGAATTGCCGCCCGCTTCGGTGAAGTTGTCGAGCGGACCGAGCTCGGGCCGGCCGAGCAGCTCGCGGGTCAGCCGCAACACGGTGTGCTCGGTGGGCGAGGCGGCCTCGGCCTCCGGGGAGTCGGCGGTGTCGGGTTCGGCGGCGAGCAGCACGGCCCGGTCCACCTTGCCGTTGACGTCCAGCGGGAAGGTGTCGACCAGTCGGACCAGTGTGGGTACGGCCTGCTCGGGCAGCCACTCCCGCACCTGCGGCAGCAGCTCGGCGCCCGCGCGCAGGGCGGGCTCGGCGGGCTGGACGAAGGCGACCAGCTGCACCCCGCCCGCCGCGCCCGCCCGGGCGGCCACGGCGGCGCGCCGCACCCGCGGATCGCGCTCGAAGGCCGCCTCGACCTCGGCGGGCTCGATCCGCACCCCGCTGACCTTCACCTGGTCGTCCAGTCGGCCCTGGAACTCCAGGACCCCGTCGGGCCGCATCAGCACGCGGTCGCCGGTGCGGTAGACCCGGTCGACCCCCGGGGCGTCCTGCGGCGCGGCGACGAAGCGCCGGGAGGTGAGCTCCTCGTCGAGGTAGCCGAGCGCCAGGCAGCGCCCGCCGATGCGCAGTTCACCGGAGGTGCCGCGGGGTACCGGGTGTCCGTCCTCGTCCGTGACGGCGACGAAGACCCCGGGCAGCGGGCGGCCGATCGGCGGGGTGTCCGCGCCGTCCGGGGCCGCACCGGGCGCCATGGTGTGCACGGTGGTCGCCACCGTGGCCTCGGCCGGGCCGTAGGCGTTGTGCAGGTGCGCGGTGACCCCGGGTCCAGGGTAGCGGCGCAACCGGTCTCCGCCGACGATGAGATGACGGAGCGTCAGGTCATCGCGCCACGGCAGGTCGAGCACCGGCTCGGCCAGCGGGGTCGGCAGCACGCACACCGTGATCCCGGCCCGGTGCCACCAGTCGGTGAGCGCGCCCGGGTCCCAGCGCACCTCCTCGGGAGCCACGCTCAGTGCGGCACCGGAGGTCAGCGCCGCCCACAGCTCCATCAGGTGCGGGTCGAAGGCGACCCCGATCATGAGGCTGTGCCGGTCACCGGGGCCGAGACCGGTCAGCTCGCGGTACCAGTGCAGCAGCGCGCCGAGCGACTCCTCGCCGACGGCCACCGCCTTCGGGGTGCCGGTCGAACCGGAGGTCAGCACCGAGTAGAAGGTCCCGGCCGGCGCGCCCACGGCGCCCTCGGCCGCCGGGGCGAAGGCCGCGACCACGGTGGCGGAGGCGTCCGCGCCCTCGGCGGGCAGCGGCAGCACCAACTGCTCCGCCGTACCGGTCCGGTGGGAGGGCGGCAGCAGCTCGGTTGCGCCGATCAGGCAGCCCAGCCGCAGGTTCCCCGCCACCGCCTGGAGGCGGCGCTCACCCGGGCGCGGGCCGAGCGGCAGGTAGCCGGCGCCCAGCCGGGCCGCCGCCACCGCGACGGCGACCAGCGCCACCGAGTGGTCCAGGCAGACGCCGACCAGCTCGCCCGGGCGCACCCGGTCGCGCAGCGCGTCGGCCACCGAGTCGGCCAGGGCGTCGAGTTCGGCGTAGCTCCAGCTGCGCTCGCCGTCGATCAGCGCGGGCGCTTCGGGGGTGCGGCGCACCCAGTCGAGGTAGCCCTCCAGTACGGCGGCGTCCTCGTGCGGACGGCCGTGGTCGATGCTGGGAGCGGATGTGTCGGTCATGGTTCTGGTCTCCGAGTCTGTGGGCGGGACGGGCGGCCTGGATCGGCGGTTCAAGGCCTCAGCCCAGACCCATGGCCCTGGCGACGATCACCTTCTGGACCTCGGAGGTCCCCTCGATGATGGTCATCATCCGGACGTAGCGGTACAGGAATTCCAGCGGATGCCCGCGCACCCAGCCGGTGGCCCCGTGCACCTGCAGCGAGCGGTCCACCACCCGCACCGCCGTCTCGGAGGCGGTCAGCTTGGCCAGCGCCGCGTTCTCCGGCGCCTCGGTGCCCTCGTCGACCAGCCGGGCACAGGCCAGGGTGAGCAGCTTGGACGCCTCCACCTCGGCCCGGCTGCGCACCAGGTGCTCCTGGACGTGCTGGTAGTTGCCGATCCGCTCGCCGAAGGCCTCGCGCTCCCGGGCGTACTCCACACCCAGGCGCAGCGCGTACTCGGCGACGCCGTTGGACATCGCGGCGACCACCAGCCGTCCACGCGAGAGGCTGTCCATGGCCAGCGCCATCGCGGCGCCGACGCCCTGCTCGCCGCCGATCACGGCGTCCATCGGCACCCTGACCTGCTCCAGCACCAGCTCGAACAGCGGCTCGCCCGACATGCCCTCGTAACGCTGCCCGATCCGCAGCCCCGGCTGGTCCATCGGCAGGACGAACGCCGTCGCGCCGCCGGTCGGCCCCTCACCGAGGTCGGTCGCGGTGACCACCAGGGCGAAGTCGGCCCGGTCGGCGTTGCTGACGAAGGTCTTGCGGCCGCTGATGACCCAGCCGTCGCCGTCCCGCCGCGCGGTGCAGGTCAGCCGGAAGGCGTCGGAGCCGGCCTGCGGCTCGGTCAGCGCCAGGCAGCGCGCCGCCTCACCGCGCACCAGCGGCGTCAGATACCGCTCGATCTGCTCCGGCGTGCCGTGCCGCAGCAGCGGGGACGGCCCGTCGGAACCGGCCAGCGCGTACGGGGCCAGCGAGCAGCCACTGCGCCCGGCCGCGTGGTGCAGCAGTACCACGGCGGTGAAAGGCATCCCGGAGCCGCCGAGCTCCTCGGGGTAGTCCCCGGCGTAGAAGCCGAGCGCGGCCGAGCGCTTGCGGACGTAGGCGCGCAGATCGGCGGGCGGCTGGTCGGCGGTCTCGGGCAGCTCGGCGGCCAGCGGCACCAGCTCGCGGCGGACGAAGCTCTCGAAGGCCTCGACCAGTTCGCGGTGGCCGTCCTCGAGAACGGAGGAGGGAGTGGAGTTCACAGTGCGGCTCCGGTCGGGACCTGGGAGGGGCTGGCGGTGGTTACGCGGACGGCGCTCACGAGCGGCCGCCCGTCAGGGCGCGGGCCTGGTCGGCCAGCACGGGGTGCTGGAACAAGGCGCGCAGCGGCGGGCGGTGGCCCAGACGCGGCTCCAGCCAGGCGGCCAGCTGGGCGGCGAGCAACGAGTGCCCGCCGATCTCGAAGAAGTGCGAGTCGGGCCCGAAACGGTCGTGGCCCAGGACCTCACGCCACGCTTCGGCGACCAGCGCCTGCGCGGGATCGGTGAAGACCACCTGCTCCTCGGGCGACTCGGCCCCGGGCGCCGGGAGTTCGGCGAGCCGGCGGACCAGCGCCGCCCGGTCGGGCTTGCCACCCGGTAGCGTCGGCATCTGCTCCAGCGCCACCCAGGTGCCGGGGACCAGCGCTCCGGGCAGCCGGCGGGCCAGCGCGGAGTGCAGCGCGGCCTGGTCGGGCTGCTCGGCGCCCTCCAGGAAGCCCACCAGCCGGGGGTCGGCGGCCGTGTCCCGGTCCAGCACCACCGCACAGGAGCGGCCGCCGAGTTCGGCGGAGGCCGCCGCCTCGATCTCCTCGAGCTCGATCCGGAAGCCGCGCAGCTTCACCTGGTTGTCCTGGCGGCCGAGGAACCACAGCCGGCCGTCCAGGTCGCGGTAGCCGCGGTCGCCGGTCAGGTACACCCGCTCACCGCCCAGCGTGGCGGGCGCGACGAACCGGGCCGCGGTGACCTCGTCCCGTCCGAGGTAGCGATCGGCCAATGCCGGTCCGGAGACAGCGAGTTCACCGATAGCGCCGGCGGGCAGCGGGTGGTGGCCCAGGTCCAGCACGTGCACCCGGGTCCCGGCCAGCTCGGCCCCGAGCGGGATCTCCTCGATGCCCTCCGCCAGATCGGCCGCGGCGACCTCGTGCACGGTCGAGGTGACGGTGGCCTCGGTGACGCCGTACGCATTCAGCACCGTCGCCGAGGTGTCCTGCGCCAGCGGGCGCAGCGCGGCGGCGGGCAGCCGCTCGCCGCCCAGCACGATCAGCCGCGGTGACCAGCGCCCGTCCCGCAGCGCCTCGCGCAGCTCCTCCCGCACGGCCAGGAGGTAGCTGGTCGGCAGGTTGGCCACGGTGACCCCGCGCGCGGCGAGAACCGCGACCAGTTCGGGACCGGTCGGTACCTCGCGCTGCGGCAGCACCAGCGCCGCCCCGGCGGCCAGCGAGGGCAGCACCTCCTCCAGCGCCACGTCGAAGGACGGCCGGGCGAACAGCAGCACCCGGTCCGCCGTGCTCAGCCCGTACCGCTGCGCCAGCGCGCCGGTGTAGCCAGCCAGCGCGGTGCGGCTCACCAGCACCGGCTTGGGCACACCGGTCGACCCGGAGGTGTGGATGACGTACGCGGCGCCGTCGAGCACCGCCGCCGGCTCGGCCTTCGGGAACGCGGGGCCGTCCAGCAGGGCGGGGACGCGCCCGTCGGAGGGCATGGCGAGCGCGCTCTGCCGGGTGGCCAGCACCAGCGCGGGCTCCAGCCGCTCCAGCAGCAGGCCGAGGCGGGCCGCCGGGTCCTCCGGCGAGAGCGGCGCGTACACCGCCCCGAGGCGCAGACAGGCCAGCAGGGAGACCACGCTGTCCACTCCCCGGGGCAGCAGCACGGCGATCGGCTGACCCGGCGTCACCCCGGCCGTCCGCAGCCGCTCGACCAGCTCACCGACCCTGCGGTCCAGATCTCCGTAGGTCAGCCGCTCGGCGCCCGCGATCACCGCCAGGCCGCTCGGGTCCTGCGTGGCCGCCGGGTCGAGCAGGGCGGGGTCCGGGTCGGTCGGTCGGCCGGCCGGTGCCGTCGCCGGCGCGCCCAGCGCGGACAGCGGGGCCTGCGGCTCGTCCAGGTAGGCGCGCAGCAGGTCCAGCAGGCGCTCGGCCAGCAGCTGCGCCACCGGCTCGCCGAACAGGTCGGCGTCGTAGTCCCAGATCAGGGTCATCCCGGCGGCGCCGTGCCGCTCGCCGACCACCCGGCGGTCGTCGGGCAGCAGCACCACGTCCAGGTCGAACCGGGTGGTGCCGGTGTTGAACCCCTCGTAGAGCGAGATCTCCAGGCCCGGTGCCTGCACCTCGGGCAGCACGGCGTCGTGCGCGCTGAACATCACGTCGAACAGCGGGTTGTCCGCACCACCGGTGTGCAGGCCCAGCGAACGGGTCAACTCCTGGACGGGAACGTCCTGGTGGGGCAGCGCCCGCAGCAGCGTGTCGGTGACCTCGTCCACCGCGTCGGTACCGGGCGCGACCGCGTCGAGGCGGATCCGCAGCGGCACGGTGTTGACGAACATGCCGACCGTGCCCTCGAAGCCCACCGGACGGTTGCCCACCGCCGTGCCCACCACCAGCTCGTGGTGGCCGCTGTGCCTGCGCAGCAACTCGGCGAAGAGCGTGAGCAGCGTGCTGAACGGGGTGTGGCCGTCGCTCTTGCTGCGCTCGCGCAGCCGCTCGGCGAGGTCGGCGCCGATCGACTGGCGCAGCTGGCCGCCCCGGTGGCGGCGCACCGCACCCGGACGCTTCAGGCCGGGCAGGACCAAGTCGAACGACGCGTCCTGCAACTCCCGCTGCCAGTACGCCAGGCTGAGCTCCCGGGCCTGCGCCTTGCTGCCGTCGGTGTCGGTGCGCACGTGCTCCTCGTAGGAGCGGGCGGGCGGGAGCTCGGCCTGCTCGCCGAGGGTGTGCGCGCGGTACGCCGTGAACAGGTCGCGCAGCAGGACGGCGAAGGAGTGGCCGTCGTGGATCAGGTGGTGCTCCACGTGGACCAGGCGGTGGTGCTGCTCGCCGAGCCTGACCAGGTGCCAGCGCAGCAGCGGCGCTTCCCCGGTGTCCAGCGGCTCCTCGGCCTCGGCGGACAGCAGGCGGCGGAACGCCTCCTCCTGGTCGTCCTCGGTGCTGAGGTCGCTGCTGCGCAGGCGCGGCTCCGCCCCTTCCCGCACCCGCTGGGCGGGGAGTCCGCCGGGCTGGGGCACCAACTCCAGGCGCAGACCCGGATGATGGGCGATCACGGCGGCCAGGCCGGCGCGCAGGGCGTCGGTGTCGAGCGAGCCCCAGAGGTCGAGGGCGGCGGTGAAGTTGTAGGCGCGGCTGCCGGGGAGCATCTGCTCGTGCAGCCAGACGATCTCCTGGGAGGAGGAGAGAGCGAACATGGACGGATCCCTTTGCTTGTGGCGGGAGTTCCCGGCGCCGCGGCAGGCGCCCGGTCGGGGCGTGTCGCGGCTCGGGAGGTGACGGGTCATCGGGTCTTCGGACAGCCGGGCGGCGCCTCGGGGGTGGGGGCGGCGTGCCTGGCCGACCACGGTGGTGCGGGGGCGGCGGCGGTGGCGCGGGGTCGTTCACGTGCTACCGCGCGCTTCGGGGAGCCGGATTCGTGGACGGCTTTCGCCGGGCGGGCTCGGCTGTGGGGTATGCCGCGCGGTTCGCCGTGCTTCCGAGGCGGTGCGGGTCTCGGTCGGCGCGCTAGCCGTGCAGGGAGTCGAGCAGGGCGTCGAAGGCGGTGCGGACCGCTTCGTCGGTGAAGTGGGCACGGTCCCAGGCGAGGCGGACCAGTAGGTCGTCGCCGTGGGAGACGGACACCGCGAACGGGGCCGTGAGTGGACGGCCGGCCAGATGCGTCTCCCGGCCTTCCGCGCCGCCGAGCACCAGTGGTGGGCGTCGCTGCAGGTCCTCGAAGGTGAGCAGGCCGTCCAGCGCCCCGCTCCACTGCGCCCCGGCCGACCGCGCGGCGTGGACCACCTCGTCGAACGGCATGTCGGCGTGGTCGAGGTCGTCCCACCACGAGGCGCTGAGCTCGTCGAGGTCGGCCGGGCCGGGGGCCGCCGGGTGCACCAGGGTGTTCAGGAAGCAGCCCAGCACCTGCTGCGCGGCGGCGGGCCGACCGCCCCACGGGTAGCCGAGCGCGAGCGCCCGCCCGGTCCCGAACAGCCGGTAGGCGGCCGTCGCGACGGCCGCCAGCAGAGCGGGGAACGCGATCCGGTGCGCGGGGCCGTCGCCCACCGGCAGCCGGAGGCTCAGCATTCCGGTCGGCTGGTCGCCGCCGGCGGACGCCGGAGCGGCGCCGAGGCCGGAGAGCCGGGCGGCCCAGTGGGCGTGCGCGGTGGGCGAGGTGGCCTTGGCCTCGGCGGCGAGCTGGAGTTCGACCGCCTCGCGGTAGGCGTCCACGGCCGCGGCGAGCTCGCGCGGATCCGGGCCGGCCGGGGCGCCGTCCTGGTAGGCCAGGGCGAGGTCGGCGGTGACGATGCCGAGTGACTGTTCGTCACAGGCCGCGTGGTCCAGGGCGACGGCCAGCACCTCCTCGTCCTGCTCGGGGCCGCGCGCCAGCAGCAGCCGCAGCGCGGGCCCGTCCACCGGCCACTCCAGCAACGCCCGGCGCAGTGCCTCGTCGGCGGTACCGCCGGGCGGCACCGGGACTTCCCGCACCTCGGCGGCCGGAGCGCCGAGCCGCAGCACAGGCGTGCCGCGCAGGGCGGTGAAGGTGCCGCGCAGCGCCGGGTGGCGGGCCGCGACCCGGAGCGCGGCGCGGTGCAGGCGGAGCGGGTCGACCGTTCCGCGCGGGTAGGCGAAGAACAGCGGTACGACGTCGGGACGGCCCTGCGGGTCGAGCCGGCGGGCGAGCAGGAACCGGCGCTGGGCGCCGGTCACCGGGAGCAGCGTGGCCGTGGCCGGGTCGGCGGCGGAGGACAGGGCGGACCGGTAGCGCGTGAGATAGGCGTCGGTGAGGCTGGCGGGCACGGGAGGATCTCCGCTTCGGCTCTGGTGGTTCGGGGCAGTCCCGGGAGTGGTTCCGGGGTGCCGGGTCCAGCGGACGTTGTGGCGTGGGGCGGGCCCGGTGGTGGTTCCCGGGCGCCCGGTTCAGGACGGGCGGGACGGCACCGGGGCGGCGGTGCCCTCAGCGGGCGGGTGGGACGGAAGCGGGTTCCACGTCCGGCTCCCCGGTGCGGCCGTCTACTCTTTGCCCGGAGTTGACCCCGGGGTTGTCGGCGACAGAGCCGCCTGTGCCCACGGACCTGGTCTCGGTCAGGTGCCCGGCTTCGGTCGCGTACGCGCTCTCGGCCACGCGCCCGGTTACGGACGTGGACGCGCTCTCGGACGCGTACGCGCCCTCGGCGGCAGACTCGCTCTCGGTCGCGTCCCCGGTCGGCAGGTCCCGCATCCGCCGCAGCGGCGACAGCAGTACCGGTACCGGCACGGCGAGGAACCCCGCGGCGCACACCCACAGCGCCGTCCTGGGCCCGGCCGCGGCGGCGATGGCGCCGCCGGCCAGTGCGCCCAGCGGCATGGTGCCCCAGACCAGGAAGCGCATGGTGGCATTCATCCGGCCCAGCAGCGCGGGCGGGCAGATGGTCTGACGGAAGCTCACCTGGGCGACGTTGTAGACCACGGCGCCGAACAGTGCCACGGCCGACCCGGCGCCGAACAGCACCGCGCCGGTGCTCCCGGCGGACAGTGGCCACAGCACCGCGAACGGTGAACTGACCGCGATCGACAGCCAGATCAGCCTGCCCTGCCCCACCTTCGCGGCCAGCGGCCCGGCGCAGAGCGCCCCGGCCAGACCGCCGACGGCCGACACCGACAGCAGCAGGCCGATGGTGCCGGGCGAGAGCGAGAGCACCCTGACCCAGAAGACGGTCTGCACCGCGGCCAGCAGGGCGGAGAAGAAGTTGGATCCGGCGGTGGTGACCGCGATGATCCGCAGCAGCGGGTGCCGCAGGACGAACGAGACGCCCTCGGCGATGTCCGCCCGCAACGACCGGTCGGGCGCCGGTTCGGGGCGCGACTCCTGGACGCGGATCCGCAGGAGCAGCAGGGCCGAGGTGAGGTAGCCGATCGCGTCGGCCACGATGGCCAGCGGGGCGCCGAGCAGCTGGACCAGTCCGCCGCCGAGCCCGGGACCGGCGACCTGGGCGGTGGATCGCACCGTCTCCAGCGCGCCGTTGCCCTCGACCAGTTGCCGCTGCGGCAGCAGCCGAGGCAGGAAGGACTGGTGTGCGACGTCGAAGAACACCGTGGCCACACCGGTGACCAGGGCCACCACGTACAGCTGGACCATCGTCAGCACACCCGCGGCCGCGGCCGCCGGGACCGAGCCCACCGCCAGGCAGCGCACCACGTCGGCGCGGATCAGTACCGGAAGCTTGCGCATCCGGTCCACCCAGGCACCTGCGGGCAGGCCGACCAACAGGAAGGCCGCGGTCTCGGCTGCGGTGAGCAGGCCGACTTGGAGCGGTGAGGCGTTCAGGACCAGCACGGCGGCCAACGGCAGGGCCACCAGGGTCACCTGGCTGCCGAGTTGGCTCGCGGCAGCTCCGGACAGCAGGAACCGGAAATCACGGTGTCGTAAGGCCTCACCTGCCAAGAGGCGCTGAAAGGCGTTCACCTGTGCGACTTTCGACGAAAAACCCTACGAAGGCCAACCAGTGGGAATGAATCCGGACTTCTGCCGACCCGGCCACGCACCGCCCGCCGTGCGGGGGACGGACGGTCGCGGCGCGGTGGTGCGGACGGTCGGGTCGCCGGTGAGTCGCCGAGAACCCGTGGCCTGACTGGTTCGGCGACGATCTAGCCGGTGTCCAGATTCCTGTCCGCTATCCGGGCGGTCCCTGTCCAGTCATCGGACGGACGCTTTCAGATATGGCCGGATCGGATGGACTGTTGTTGACTATTCATCTCCTTGTGAAGGTGATGTGATAGATGCAGGTCCAGTCGGGAACGGAAACGGATCAGCGGGTCGGGGCACAGGCGTAGAGCCGCTGCTGGGTCGCGAAGTCGTCGTCGAGCGTCCGGGAGTCGCCCAGTGCGGTGGACGGTGCGCCGACGCCGTACTCTCCGGCCGGAACCTCGGCGCAGCTGGACCGGACCCAGGACCGGATCTGCGACGCGGCGGAACCGTCCGGGCCGCCGGTGGGTGCGGAGCCGGGCGTGAGGCTGTTGCCGAGCAGGACGTAGCGCACCGCTCCGGTGTCCACCAGCCGCCGGAACTCCGGCATCGTCGGCGAGGGTGCCAGGCCCGTGAAGCCGCCCATCGGTAGGACCTTCTCCCCGGTGGCCAGGATGAACGGTGAGGCGCCGCCCCAGCTGGAGGCCGCGAACAGGTAGGCGGAGCCGTTCCGGTGTGCGCGCAGATACCCGAGCAGAGCCTGCTGCGAGGCGGTCAGCCGCCCGGTGGAGTTGCCGCTCGTGCTGCTGTCGACCCGGCGCCGCGGCTGCTCGGCGGCCGCCGGCGGGGTGTCCGACGGGCCGACGGCGCCCATGCTGGAGCCGCCGTGCTTCGCGGTCAGCACCGAGGAGGCCCAGGCGCCCGGTGCGACCAGACCCGCCGCGATGGCCGCCGCCAGCCCGCCCGCTAGGACCAGCCGGTGACCGGCCGGGCGATCCGGGTGCCCCGGCTGCCCGGGCTGGTCCGCCACCTCGCCGAGCCGGGCCAGCCCGAGCAGGCCCAGCGCCAGCCCGCCGAGCGAGAGCACGGTGGTCGCCAGCCACGGCAGGAAGTCCGGGAACCGGGTGGCCAGGAAGACGTGCCACAGGACGGTGCCGGTGATCGCGGCAGGCAGCGCCCACGCCCGCCTGCTCTCGGAGCGGAACTCCCGCCACATCAGCACCGCACCCGCGCCACTCAGCGCCGCCAGTGCGACGGCGACCACGCCCATGTAGTAGCTGTGCCTGCCCACACTGCCCGCGCTGAACACCAGGAAGAACAGCCCCAGCCACGTCCCCCACAGGACCATGCCCGACCGCAGCGCGTCCGTACGCGGTTCGCGCCGCCGCCAGAGCAGGCCGCAGAGCAGCGCCAGCGCGGCCCACGGGTAGAACCAGCCGGTCTGCGGCGCGAACTGACGGCCGAACATCTTGGTCCAGCCGCCGTCCTGCGAGCCGCCGTTCGTACCGGTGGCCGCGGCGGCGCCGGTCGGTGTCGCGGTGGGAGCCGTGGCCGGAGCCGAGGTCGTACCCGCAGGCCGAGCGGGAGCCGTAGCCGGAGCCGACCCCGTACCGGCAGCCGAGGAGGGGGACGCCGTGGGCGAGGTGCCCGTCGCGGACGGACGCGGCCCACCACGGACCGCCACCACGCTCCCGGTGTCCGCCGCGTTCAGTCCCACGGCGGAGAACCGGTTCAGGAAGTTGTAGCCGACCACCATGCTGATCGCCGAGTTGTCCGTGCTGCCGTCCACGAACGGACGGTGCCCGGCCGGGACGGCGGTCACCACGGCCATCCAGGAGACCGACACGGCCAGCGCCAGCAGCCCGGCCAGCACCAGGTGCCCCAGCCGCCGCCAGAGCGAGACCGGCGCCGCGAGCAGGTACACGGCGGCCAGCGCCGGCAGCACCGTCCACGCCTCCAGCATCTTCGCCTGGAACGCCAGCCCGAGCCACACCGCGCACAGCAGCAGTGAACGCAGCCGGGCCGAGAGCGCCGCCCGCAACGCCGCGTCCGCCGCCAGCACCAGCAGCAGCGTGAAGGCGGGATCCTCGACCGAGGTGCGGAACAGCCCGACGGTCACCGGCGTGAGGCTGAAGGCGGCGGCCGCGAGCAGACCCGCGTCGACCCCCGCCCAGCGGCGGACCGTGCGGAAGAGCACCAGTACGGTCAGCACTCCCTCGGCCACCTGGGGCAGCGTCAGCACCCAGGGATGGAAGCCCAGCAGGCGCGCGGCCAGCGCCTGCGGCCAGAGGAAGCCGGGCAGCTTGTCCAGGGTGATGGTGTTCGCGGGATCGAACGAGCCGAAGAAGAACGCCTTCCAGCTCTCGGTCATGCTGCGTACGGCGCCGGCGTAGAAGCCGTGGTACTGACTGTGGTTGATGCGCCAGGCGAACAGCACGGCCGCGACACCGGCGATGCCCAGCAGCACCGGGCGGGCGTATCCGGGCTGTCCATCGGGGGACTTCCACGGAGCTCTGCGGAGATGGGGGGAGAGGGGATCGGGAGTCCGGGGCTCGGTGAGCGTATCTGTGGCCATGAGCCGCACCATCGGCCGCGCCCGTGCGGAACAGCGGCCGCAGCGCGCAGGTTTGGGTGATTTTATACCTTCCGCACGCCGATCGGCCTACGGAGTCCGCTGCTCAGGATGAGGACCAGCTGCCTCAGGTAGTGGCGCGGGGTGGCCCTGACCGAGCGGTGGTACGCGGCGATCAGAGCACCGGCCACCACGTCGCCGACCGTGCCCGGGCGACCTGCGACAACGGCCCGCGTCCGGACCCCCGATCCGGTCCGCCGGGGCCCGCCGCCTCCGCGGCAGGACGAGGCGCGGGCCCCGGGGGCGGGGCGGAGATCAGCAGTTGCCCCCGTTGACGCCGTCGATCCGGCCGCCGATGTCGTCCTCGTAGGAGCGGCGCCAGTCGCCGCTGCGCACCTGCCGGGTCTCCTTCGGATTCCAGTTGATGAAGCAGGCGTCGGTGTCCGCCACGAACGAGCCCACGTTGTCGTGGAGTTCGGACGGCAGATCGCGGTAGCCGCTGCCGGCCGTCCACTCCCAGCCGTAGCCGCGGAAGTCCACACCGTTCCAGAAGCAGACCGAGCCGCCGGGGCACCCGGGCGGGCCGTCGGTCGGAGCCGCCACGGCATTCGCCGCGGGCAGCAGGACGGCGGTGACGGAAAGGACCGCGGTGGCGGCCCAGGAACGCAGCTTCACGGGGACTCCTTCGTGGTGGTGATCGTCGAGGGGCGGGGGAGCGGGGACCGCGAGGGCCGCGGTCCCCGCCGTCAGCGCTGAGTGGTCAGCACTCGCGCAGGCCGGGCGCCGGGTCGACGGAGGTGTAGATGTCCACCGCGGGGACGTTGCCCCACGGGCCGTCATCGGTCTGGGTCCAGTACCAGATGTCGTTCCCGCCCGGGTGGCGGTCCCCGTGGCCCCAGCAGGCGAACCAGCTGTACGTGGTGAGCAGGCGCCCGCGCACCGCGGAGCCGTACGAGCGGTCCGCGTACGCGTTCGCCCCGGCCTTGTTGCCGCACCACAGCTTGCCGTCGCTGTGGACGCTGCAGTCGGCGGTGGTCCGCACCCCGGCGGCGGCCGGAACGGGGGCGGCAGCGGTGGCCCCGGGCGCGGCGGCGCCGAGTCCCGCGGTGAGTGCGGCGGCGGCCAGGGCCACCGCGAACTTCCTTCCCACAGCCATGTCTTCCTCCTGTGCTCAGGTACTTCGCTTCGCGGCGATCCGGGCGGATCGTCCGCTGTCAGCAGCGTCGGCGCCGGCTTGGGGCCGGTCCATGGGTTTCCCGTTTCCCCTCGCCACGGACGACAGGGAAACCCCCGGTGAGCACCGGTGCCGAGGCCGCTGCCCCGACCCTTGGCCGGCACCGCGCAGGGTCCGGGCCGCGGGTAGCCGCACGGCCGGTAGGGCCCGGTCGAAACGGGTCGGCCGCGCGGTCCCCGCGTTCGGACCCCACTCTCCGTGAACCCTCGCGCGGAGCAGCACCGGCCGCGCTGGCGGCCGGGCGGCGGTAGGACGGACGCAGACGCCGTGCTGGGAGGAGAGACCCGGGATGAAGATCGTCGTCGACCTCAACCGCTGTCAGGGCTATGCGCAGTGTGCGTTCCTCGCGCCGCAGGTGTTCGAGCTGCATGGCGAGGAGGCCCTGCTGTACACCCCACTGGCACCCGAGAACGAGCGCGAGCGGGTCCGTCGGGCCGCCGCGGCCTGCCCGGTGCAGGCCATCCTGGTCGAGGAGGAGGCGGGCCCCGATGCCCGATGACCTGAAGAGCGGCCGGATCGTCATCGTCGGAGCTTCGCTGGCGGGCCTGCGCGCCGCCGAGACGCTGCGCGACGAGGGCTTCATCGGCGAGCTGACCATGGTCGGCGATGAGCGCCGACTCCCGTACGACCGGCCGCCGTTGTCCAAGCAGGTGCTGCTCGGGCGGGTGCGCGCCGAGGAGACCACGCTGCCCCGGCGCCGCGAGGTGGACGCCAAGTGGAAGCTCGGTGTGCGCGCCACCGGGGTGGACCCGATCGCCAGGCACCTCCTGCTCGCCGACGGCGAGCAACTGCCCTACGACCGGCTGCTGATCGCCACCGGGACCCGGGCCAGGCCCTGGCCGAACGCCGAAGAGGGAGCGCTCGACGGGGTGTTCACCCTCCGCACCACCGAGGACGCGGCCGGCCTGGCCGAACGCCTCGACGCCGGGCCCAGACGGGTGCTGGTGATCGGTGCCGGATTCACCGGCTCGGAGATCGCCTCGGCCTGCCGGGAGCGCGGCCTCGAGGTGACCGTAGCCGAGCGCGGCCCGGCGCCCCTGGTCGGCGCCCTCGGCAAGTCCTTCGCGACCCTCGCCGCCAAACTCCAGCTCGCCCACGGGGTCGACCTGCGCTGCGGGGTGACCGTCACCGCGCTGAACGGCAGCGACGGCAGGCTGACCGGCGCCGAACTCTCCGACGGCACCCGGATCGAGGCGGACGTCGCCGTGGTCGCCCTGGGCGCGGTCCGCAACACCGAATGGCTGGCCGAGACCGGGCTCGCCGCCGGCCCGCGCGGTGTGGCCTGCGACGCGGGCTGCCGCGCCTTCAACATGTACGGGATCGTCACCGACGACGTCTTCGTCGCCGGCGACGTCGCCCGCTTCCCGCACCCCCTGTTCGAGTACCAGTTGATCTCCCTCGAACACTGGGGCAACGCGGTCGCGCAGGCCGAGGTGGCGGCCCACAACATGGTCAACCCCGGACCGCTGCGGCGCCCCCACCTGGCCGTGCCGGCCTTCTGGTCCAGCCAGTTCGGCCTCAACATCAAGTCCGTCGGCGTGCCCACCTTCTCCGACCAGGTGGTCCTCGCCCAGGGCTCGCTGGAGGAACGCCGGTTCGTCGCGGTGTACGGCTACCGGGGCCGGGTGACGGCCGCCGTCAGCGTGAACCGCGCCAAGTGGCTGCCCTACTACGAGCGGCTGATCCAGACCGCCGCACCGTTCCCGCCCGAGCCGGCCACCGTCGAGCCCTCCACGCACACGCCCGTCCCCTCCGACGTGCCCGACCCGAAGGTGCTCTCGCACGGCCCGACCGTCGCGCTCACCGGCCACCTGCCCGATCTCCGCCTGACCCTGAGGCACTGGGGCGGCTGAGCCCCGCAACACCGCGGCCGAGCCCCGCGACACCCGAGACCGACGCCACCGCCGAGGAGCCCCGCGCATGGCCGCCGCCGACACCCTGTTCCGCCGGATCACCGACTACGCCAACCGTGCCGACCCGTACCCGCTCTACGCCGAGCTCCGCGAAGCAGGCGTGGTCCGCCAGGACGACGGCAGCTACCTGGTCGGCACCTACCACGAGATCGCCGGGCTGCTGCACGACCCGAGGATCAGCTCGGACCGCCGCAACCGCACCGTCCCGGACCTGCTCGCGTCCCGGGAGGCCGACGTGCAGGTCTCCTTCATCGGCCGCGACGACCCCGAGCACGAGCGGCTGCGCAACATCGCCATGCGGCCCTTCGGGCCGCCCCACTCGCCCGGCCGGGTCGACGCCATGCACGATGAGATCACCGACATCACCACCCGGCTGATCGACGCGCTGCGGGGGCGCGACCGGATCGACCTGGTCGAGGACTTCGCCTACCCGCTCCCGGTCACCGTCATCTGTCGCATGCTGGGCGTGCCGCGAGAAGACGAACCGAAGTTCCACGCCTGGACGGAGACGGTGATCGCGGGCTTCGACCCCAGCCCCGACAGCAACGCGGAGGAACGCCAGCGCGCGGGCCTGGCAGCCCGCAAGGCCATGGGCGAGTACCTCGGCGCACTCGCCGAGAGCCGCCGGGGCAAGCCCTCCGACGACCTGCTCTCCGCGTTCGTCAACGACCCCGGACCCGAGGGCGGTTTCACCCGCCCGGAGCTGATGGCCACCGCCGTCCTGCTGCTGCTCGCCGGACACGAGACCACCGTCAACCTGATCACCAACGGCGTACTCACCCTGCTGCGCCACCCCGAGGCACTGGAACTGCTACGCCGTGAACCCGAGTTGATGCCGAGGGCGGTGGAGGAGCTGCTGCGCTACGAACCTCCGGTCCATCTGCTGCCGCAGCGCACCGCGCTCACCGACGTCGAGGTGGCCGGGGTCACCATCCCCAAGGGCGTGCCGGTCATCCTGGTGCTCGCCTCCGGCAGCCGTGACCCGCGGCGCTTCCACGAACCCGACCGTTTCGACCCGACCCGCAAGGACAACCAGCACCTCGGCTTCGGCAGCGGCGTTCACAGCTGCTTCGGCGCGCCGCTCGCCCGGATCGAGACCCAGATCGCGCTCACCGAGCTCGTCCGCCGCCTGGACGGCCCGCGACTGCTCCAGGACCCGCCCCCGTTCCGGCGCAGCCCGGTCCTGCGCGGCCCCCGCCATCTGCCGCTCGAACTCGCCGGCCTGAAGGACTGAGCGGCGGACGCTTCAGGGCGCAGCGGACCGGCCGGGTTCGGTCCGGGCGCGGCCGACCAGGTGACCGGCGGGAGCCGTACCCGGGCGCACATTGCCCCCGGTCGGCTACGCCCGGGCAGGTTGAGCCCCAGCCGGGAACTCCACGGCCGCCATCCGTTCCCGGGACACCCGGTCGAGCAGCACCACCGAGGCCGCTTCCGGGACGGTACGCATACCGTCCCGGGAGAGCCCGTGCAGCAGCCGGCCGAGTCCGCGCCGGTGCCCGGCGAAGACGCGGCGGGACGCCCACCGGTCCCGCGCCCGCTGGCCGGCGATGGCCTCGGCGGTGCCGACGTCCAGCACCACGAGGTGCAGCTCACGCCCACTGCGCCCGACGGTCAGCGACAGCCAGCGCCGCATCCAGGACCGGCTGCCGCAGTCGTGGACCAGCAGCGGATCCCCGCCCCGGGCGCGCGCGTTCAGCCGCAGGAAGTAGTCGAGCCGCGCCCCGGGACGGTACACCGGGTACGGGAGCCATCCGGGCATGACGGCCTGCCAGGCGACGTGGGCGGCACGCGGGTCGACCACCGCCGCGCTGCGGGACCAGCGCCGCAGCAGAGTGCTCTTGCCGGCCCCGGGCAGGCCCGAGACCACCACCACGGAACCGGGCTGGTACGACAGCGTCACCGGATCGCCGGCCCGCCCCCGCAGATCCACCAACCCGCGCGGACGGACCACCACCCCCGGCCGCTCCCGTACCGCGGCCTGCTCGTTCAGTGCTTCCATCCCCAACCCGTCCATCGCGTCCACGCACTCGATCCGGGCCCAATCATCGGCGATGGCCGGCTCAACCGCGGACGGCGGGTCCCGGCCGGGGATCCGACGATCGCCGCCCCGCCTCGGCACCGCCTCCGCCTCGCAGGAGCAACCGGTCGGCGGTTGCCGGGCGTGGACGCCGACTCCTGCCAAAGGCGCTGGGCGGGCGAGCCGTTCAGTGATCGCCCGCCACCACCTGGTGACCGGTACGGACGGCGAAGCACGGGCTACGCGTACTCGGGCAGGGTGATGTTCCCGGCCTTGGCGAACTGCGCGGCCATCAGGTTCCGCATCGGCCAGCGGGTCATCGAGCGCATCGAAGCGGCCCGCAGGCGGATGGCCAGCGCGCTGGACGGTGCGAACCCCTTGGCGCCGCCGGGCGGCAGTTCCTGCGCCTGGTCGACATACGGGCGCATGATCCGGTCGTAGTTGCGGAAGGCGACGCGGTGGTCGCCGTCGGCCGCGGCCAGCTCGCCGGCCAGTACGTAGGCGCCGACCAGGGCCAGGCTGGTGCCCAGGCCGGTGAGCGGCGTCGCGCAGTATCCGGCGTCGCCGAGGAGTACCGCGCGGCCGCGTGACCAGGTGTCGAGGTGTACCTGGCCCATCGAGTCGAAGTGGAAGTCGGGTGCGGTGCGCATGGCCCGCAGCAACCTCGGGACCTCCCATCCGGCGCCGGCGAACCGCCGGGCCAGCAACTCCCGCTGGGCGTCGGTGTCGCGGCGGTCGTAGGCGATCGGGGCGGAGCGGAAACTGAGCCCGGCCTTGACCTCGCCGGGGAGGCGGCCCGGCCGAGCCGCCGCGACGAGTCCGCCGGGGGCGTTGTACATCTGGTACCAGCCGTCGAGCTCCATGGCCTCGGTGGCGGTGAACCAGGCGTGGTGGACGCCGAGCGGGCGGACGTACTCCGACTCCGGGCCGAAGGCGAGAGCGCGCACCACCGAGTGCAGTCCGTCCGCGCCGACCACCAGTCCGAAGCGGCGCGGGGCGGACTTCTCGAAGGTGACGGTGATTCCGTCCGCATCCTGGTCAAGCCCGGTGATGGTGTCGTCGAAGAGGTACTCGACGTCGTGGCGGGTCGTCTGGTGGAGCAGGTCGGCCAGGTCGCCGCGGAGGATCTCGATCTCGGAGACGATGCCCTCGCCGCCGAAGCTGTCCTCCGGCATCCGGGCGGTGAACCGGCCGGCGGCGTCGACCAGGGCCAGGCCGCGCTGGTCGACGCTCAGCGCCCGGGCCTGGTCCATCAGCCCCATCCGGGTGATCACGGTACGGCCGGCGCCCCGCAGGTCCACGGTCTGGCCGCCCGGCCTGGGAGCCGGTGCCCGTTCGACCACGGTCACGGTGAAGCCTGCCTTGCGTAGCCAGTACGCCAGCGCGGGTCCGGCGATGCCGCCGCCGGAGACAAGGATCTCGGTGTTCTGCATAGAGCAGAATGTATGGCGTACGCAGTGCACTATGCAAGCCCTAAAACCGTTTCTGACTAGGGAAGTTGGCAATCCAGTGCACTAGTGCGGATGGCTCTTCTTGGTGCCGTTCGGTGCTGCGGCTAAGCTGGCGTTGCCATCCGAGGTGCACTAGTGCGGAGAGGGAGACGTGGAGAAACAGGACATGCCGCGCTACAGCCGGATCGTCGCGGAGCTGCGCGGGCGCATCGAGTCGGGTGAGCTGGCGCCGGGTGACCGGGTGCCCTCGACCCGTGAGATCACCCGGCAGTGGGGAGTCGCGATGGCGACCGCCACCCGGGTCCTCACCGAACTCCGGCAGGCGGGTCTGGTCCGTGCCGTGCCGGGTGTCGGCACCGTCGTCGCGGTCTGCGCCGCGGCTCCCGGCCCGGTTCCTGGCGCGGTTTGTGCCGAGGCCCCTGTCCGGCCTGCTGCCGGGGCCGGGGAGCGGGCGGCGCGTAGCCGGCGAAGGGGCGGACCGGAAGGCGCGCTCGCATCCGAGCGGATCGTCGCCGCGGCCGTCGAGGTCGCCGACCGGGAAGGGCTCGCCGCGGTCTCGATGCGCCGGGTGGCGGCCGAGCTGGGGGTGGCGACCATGTCGCTGTACCGGCACGTGGCCGACAAGGACGACCTGCTGACGCAGATGATGGACCGGGTCTTCGCCGAGTCGCCGCTGCCCGAGGAGCCGCCGGAGGGCTGGCGGGAACGGCTCGAACTCACCGCCGGGATGCTGTGGGCGATGTTCCGCAGGCACCCCTGGCTGGCGCCGGCCCTCTCGGTGACCCGTCCGCAGCCGATCGCCGGCGCGATTCCGTACACCGAATGGGCACTCGCCGCCCTGGACGGCCACGGTCTCGACCTGTCGACGGTCTTCACCGCGCACCTCATGCTCTTCAACTACGTCCGGGGCACCGCGGTCAATCTGGAGCTGGAGATGGACGCGGAGGCGCTCACCGGCCTCGACGGCGAGGAGTGGCTGGACAGTCAGGAGCCCGCGCTCGACGTGATCCTGGCCGCCGGTGACTTCCCGAACATGCGACGGCTCATCGAGGTCGGGTACGACTTCGACCTCGACGGCCTGTTCGAGTTCGGCCTGCAGCGCATTCTGGACGGCATCGCGGTGCTCCTCGAGCGGCAGCGTTGACGCCGCTTTCCGCGAGCCGCACTTAATCCCAGCGATCAAGGAGGAATGGGGCGTATCGTCATGAACTCGCCCGTAGTGAGCGGAGGTTAACCAGAGATGGGACTGTTCAGGGACGCCCCGCCCCGTGAGCATCCGGAGTACGCCCAACTGCGTTTCATGGCAGCCGGATCACCGTCGTGGTGGAAGCAGAACCGGCACAAGGTACTGGCGGTCGCGGGCCTCCTGGTCGGCTTCTGGCTGGCCGGCCACCACGACGCCGCACCCAAGACCTGCGCCCCGGCCATCACTTCGACCGGCGCCAACTGATCCCACCGGCAGGCCCGTCCCCGTCGGCCGACGGGGACGGGCACCTCGCGCACAGTGCCCGCCCCGGCCCGGCGGAGGCGGGTACTCCTGCCTGCCCGGAGACGCTTGTGACCCCGCACCGGCGGATGGTGGAGCTGCCACAGTGCTGCTGGTGGACCGTGCACGCCGTGCTGCGGTCACGACACGGCCGGGGCCGGCCCCGACACGGTCAACCGTCCCCTGAGCAACGGGGTCGGCGAGGGCCGGTGGCGAGACCGCCGACCTCTAGCATGTGGCAGGCGCAAGCGTGATGACCAGTGGATTACGGGGGTTTCGAGGATGTACCAGTCATGGGACGAGTTGGTGGCGTACCGCTCCAGGATCCGGGGCTGTGTGCTCGGCGGGGCCATCGGGGACGCCCTCGGGTATCCGATCGAGTTCCTCTCCCTGGGGGCGATCCGGGAGAGATTCGGAGCCGCCGGGGTCACCGGTCTCGTTCCGGACCACGAAGGCGTGACCGGACGGATCAGCGATGACACCCAGATGACCCTCTTCACCGCCGAAGGGGTCCTGGGCGCCTACCGCCGAGCCGCAGCGAAGGGCATCGGCGGGGCGGAGACGGCGATGGTCATGGACGCCTACCTGCGCTGGCTGGACACCCAGAACCACCCCGCCCCGCCGCCCCGGGACGGCAGCCTGCGGCACCACTCGGGATGGCTGCGCGAGCAGACCTGGCTGTACGCGCGGCGGGCTCCCGGCAACGCGTGCCTCTCCGGTCTCAGGGAGGCCCACACCCCGAAGCCGTGGGGCGGGCTCGACGGAACGCCCGGGCCGGTGAACCCCGACTCCAAGGGCTGCGGCACCGTCATGCGCTCCGCACCCTTCGGTTTCACCGGAGCCGGCGCGCAGTCCTCCTTCGAGCTCGCCGCCCGCTGCGCCCAGATCACCCACGGCCACCCCACCGGTCACTACGCCGCCGGTGCCCTCGCCGCCATGATCAGCCGCCTGGTCAACGGAGACAGCCTGGAGGGCGCCGCGCTGCGGGCGATGCAGGTCCTCGCCCGCTATCCGGGCCACGAGGAGACAACCGCCGCGCTGCGCAAGGCGATCGACCTCGCAGCCGAGGGCGATCCGACCCCTTCGATGGTGGAGAGCCTGGGTGCGGGCTGGATCGCGGAGGAGGCGCTGGCCATCGCGCTCTACGCGGCGCTGGCCGGGCGCACCGTCGAGGCCGCGCTGCTGCTCTCCGTCAACCACTCCGGCGACAGCGATTCCACCGGGGCCATCTGCGGCAACCTGCTCGGCGCACGCCACGGGGACGTGCGCCTTCCGCACGACTGGCTGACCCGGATCGAGGGCCGCGCCGTGCTGACGCTGCTCGCGGACGACTTCGCCGCCGAGGTCAACCCGGGCAGCGGGCGGGTCTGGAACTACTGACCGGACACCAGCTTCTCCGGGGCCGGGCCGACACCATCCGACGGGTTCTCGTCGGGTGGTACCGGCACGCCACCCGTCGGCAGTGGCTTCGGTGGTACGGCCCGGCTGACACCTGGCGTGGATGGCCCGTTAACCGAACTAACTTTGGTATATTCGCAGGTCAGAGGCATGATCTGTTAGCTTCCCCGGGTGTTCGAAACTGATCGTCCCGAGCGGGATCTGGAGCGGTTCTTCCTGCCCGAGATAGGCAAGCTGCAGGAGACCGGGAACCCATGGGGCCCGTACCAGTTGCTGGACCCGAACGGCGTTGTCGTCGAGCCAGTCCGCGCCTACTTCGCAGAGCTCCAGGCGGTGGACAGTCCCGCCACCGCGATCCGCTCGTACGGAATGGACCTGCTGCGCTGGTGGCGGTTCCTCTGGGCTCTTGATGTCGAGTGGAACCACGCGACCCGCGTGGACGCCCGGGACTTCACCCGGTGGATGCGGATAGCCGACAAGCCCCAAAGACTGCACTGGCGCCACCGTAAGGCCGGCTACACCGCCGAGACCGCGCCCAAGCCGAAGACGAGCCGCAAGACCGCACCGGGCACACCCAACGCGATCACTGGGAAGGCCTCGCCCGGCCCGAAGTACTCGGTGAAGACCCGTGCGCACTGCGAGACCGTGCTCCGCACGTTCTACGCCTTCCATCTGGAGGAGGGCACCGGGCCGATCATCAACCCGTTCCCGCTGGACCGCTCCCGACGCGGTGACCGCGCGAACGCCCACCATGAGCCCGGCCAGCCCTTCCGCCAGGAACGGGCGGGCCGCTATCGGCCGAAGATCCCCAAGCGGACCCCGCGGCGAATCCCTGACGAGATGTTCAACGCGCTGTTCGCGGCACTGCGGCACAACCGCGATCGCGCCCTCCTGGCCTTCTGGGTGTCGAACGGCGCCCGCGCGGAAGAACAACTGACCAGCCGGCAGCGCGACGCACTGGCCGGCCAGCAGCTCCTCGGCATCGTCCGGAAAGGAACCCGCGCCTACCAGCAACTCCCCTGCTCGACAGACGCGTTCGTCTGGCTGCGGCTCTACCAAGAGGAAGCCCGTCGTGCTGGCGTCCCCGTCGGACCGAACCTGCCGCTGTGGTGGGCGCTGAGGCGGCCGTGGCGGCCGCTCGGCTACGACGCGGCCAGGGCGATGTTCAACCGGGCGAACGATCTCCTCGGGTCGAACTGGACCCTGCACGACCTTCGGCACACCGCCTCCTACCGGCTCGCGCGAGACCCGAAGATGCCGCTGACCGACGTCCAGTGGGTCCTCGGCCACGCGCAC
Organism: Kitasatospora cystarginea; assembly: GCF_039533515.1. Lineage (NCBI taxonomy): Bacteria > Bacillati > Actinomycetota > Actinomycetes > Kitasatosporales > Streptomycetaceae > Kitasatospora > Kitasatospora cystarginea. The sequence goes on from NZ_BAAATR010000016.1 coordinate 166,964, forward strand.
CTCACCACCACCCAGCTCTACCTGCCGGCCAGCCAGGACGAGGTGATCGAACGCGTCCGGGCCCACCACGTACGCCAGGCACAGCAACGCGAGCGACCCCCGGCGCCCCCGGCCCCCGGCTACAACCCCGACTCGATGAAGAACCTCTTTGGGAGCTCCTGGTGACCTTCGCCCAGACCCTGGAGGCGCCGGTCTCCAACTCCGCCCGGGCTCCGCAGCCACTCGCGGGAGCCGCCCTGGTGGCGTTGACGGAGCGCTTCCCGCCCCGGCCCTACGAGGACGACTGGCCTGAGACGAGCCAGTCCTACGAGGAGGTTATGGCGCGGCTGAACCGGCCGCCGCTGCGGGCTGCGAGCGACTCCACCCACGACTACCGGCGGCGCGGGGCTCAGAACATCCTCCGCTGGCTCCAGCACCACCCGGGAGACACCTGGCAGCAGCGCTGGAACGCGAGCCCCGCCGCGAGCTGCACCGGCTCGGAGTGGAACAAGCGCTCCGCAGGCTGGACCGGATACGGAGCGGCGAACGCTAGCGGCATCCTGAACTCCGGCCTGCTCGCCCTGGTGAGCGCCGAAGTGCTCCGTCCCTCGCTCCGCTGGCAGCTCACCCGGTCGTCGACCAACATGCGCGCGGTCATCTGCCAGCACCGCGATCCCGAAGGGTTCGCCCGCCTGGAGCAGATGGTCGGCCCGCAGGCCTGGTCCTCCCACCTCGGCAAGCTCGCGAAGAGCGTGCTGGTGAAGATCGTCATCTCCAAGGGAGGAGGCTTGGCGGACATCACGGTCGGCGACTCCTTGGAGTTCATGGAGGCCTTCCGCGAGTATCGGCCCAGCACCGCCGGCCAGAGCCTGTTCTACTCGTGGCTGCGGGACCTGGGGCACATGCCGACCGATGCGCCGACGACCCTGAGATTCCTGACCCGGACCTCCGGTCAAGTCTCGGTCGAGCAGCTCGTGGACCGCTACAACCCCCAGTCGAAGCCGATCCGGAACCTGCTGGTCGACTACCTGAAAGAGTGCCAACCCACCATGGACTACACGTCTTTGGAGGACGCGTCTCGGACCCTGGTGAGGAACTTCTGGACTCAGATCGAACGCATCCAGCCCGGCATCGACACCCTACGGCTGCCCCCCGAGGTCGCCGCGGCCTGGAAGCAGGCCAGCCGAACCAAGACCACACGCCAGCGACTGCCAGACGGCTCGATCCACGAGACGGTGTCCGAGCGCGCGAACTACGGCAACCTGATGATGGGCGTCCGGGCCTTCTACCTCGACCTGGCCCACTGGGCTGTCGAGGAACCCGAGCGCTGGGGCCCCTGGGTGGCACCCTGCCCGGTGAGCCAGGCCGACGCCAGCACCGCAAAGCACGAGAAGCGCCGCAAGGCCAAGATGGACCAGCGCACCCGCGAACGGTTGCCCGCTCTGGCGACCCTGGTCAGGGTCGCCAGAGAGAACTGGGCCGAGGCCAACGCGGGCATGGACGCTCTACGGGCCGCCCCGCTGGGCGGGCGGTTCACGTTCATGGGCAAGACCTACACCCGGCAGAAGCAGGACTCGGTGACGCCCTTCCGGGCCTATGACGAGACCGGCCGTCGAGCCCACCTGGGACTGGCCGAGGAACGAGCGTTCTGGGCATGGGCCACGATCGAGTTCCTCCACCACACCGGTGTCCGGATCGAGGAGATGCTGGAAGCCAGCCATCACAGCCTGATTCAGTACAAACTGCCCAGCACCGGCGAGGTCGTTCCGCTTCTGCAGGTCGCGCCGTCGAAGACCGACGAGGAGCGGCTCCTGCTGGTCAGCCCGGAGTTGGCGGACGTCCTCAGCACGATCATCGCCCGCGTCCGTGACTCGCGCACAGGCGCGATTCCGATGGTGGTCAGCTACGACGTCGCGGAGAAGGTCCACAACCCGCCGATGCCGCTGCTGTTCCAGTGGGTCTACGGCGGACAACTCACGCCAGTGTCACGGTCGTTGATCAGAAATGGCCTTAACGACGTCTTGGGACGGGCAGGTCTCACGGACTCCGCCGGCCAGCCGCTCGACTTCTCACCGCACGACTTCCGGCGGATCTTCATCAGCGACGCGATCCGCAGCGGCCTGCCGCCCCACATCGCCCAGGTTCTCGCCGGCCACTCCGACATCAACACCACAATGGGCTACAACGCGATCTATCCCGCCGACGCCATCGAGTCCCACCGGGCGTTCATCGCGCGCCGGCGAACGATCCGCCCCAGCGAGGAATACCGGACCCCGACCGACGAGGAGTGGGATGCCTTCCTAGCCCACTTCGAGAAGCGCAAGCTCTCGCTCGGCACCTGCGCGAGGGCGTTCGGAACAGCCTGCATCCATGAACACGCCTGCGTCCGATGCTCGCTCCTCCGCCCCGAGCCCTCCCAGCACAACCGCCTGATCGAGATCCGCGACAACCTGATCGACCGAATCGCCGAAGCCCAACGCGAAGGCTGGTTCGGCGAAGTCGAAGGACTGGAGATCAGCCTGGCCGGCGCCCACGGGAAGCTCACCCAACTGGACGCGGCTCTTCAGCCCTCCGTCGTCCACCTGGGTCTCCCGACCTTCGATCAGATCGCAGGACGATCCAACACCTCGTGACCGCCTCCGAGCCCGACGTCTGGACACCCAACTGAACCTTCCTGGACCGCTTTTCGTTCCGAAATACTCGGCTGGCCGCACTTCTTGGGCCGGTGGGCCGTTCGCCTATCAGTCAGAAGGGAGGTTCGAGATCGCCGCGGCCATCGCTGTGCGGCCCGCAGTCCCAGGGCTCCTCCTGAAAAGGTTCAATGTCACTGACGTCGTGGCCCCATGCTTCGAGGGCCTTCCAGGCAACGCGCCGGTTAGGGGCGTCGCTGCTGGTGTCTAGGATGCGGCGCGCGTGCACCGCAAGGTGATCGCGGCGCTGGGCAAGCGCGGGGTGTTCGGCGAGGATCAGCGCGGCGAGGCCGGCGGCTTCGCGCACGTCCGCGTGGCTGTCCTGCAGGAAGGGTGCGACGGCTCGATAAAGCATCGGGCGCAGGTCCCGGAAGGCCGCCAGCGTGGTGTCGTGGGTGAGGAAGCCAGGGAAGTATTGCTCGGTGCGGTCGACAATCTCGTCGGAGGCGTCGTAGGCCGTGGAAACCAACCAGTTCAACAATGTCGCGCGGATGGGGACGTTGCGATACGGCCGGAGGGTCATGGCCACCGGGTGGGCGAGGATGCCGGCGACATACATGGCGACGGGGGCGGTGGCTTCGTAGATGCTGTTCTGGTGGCCGACCAGCTCACTCAGTTCCGACAAAGCGGTGACCTGCACCTTGGGATCAGGCTCCAGCAACCGTGCCAGGACTTTGGGAAGGCACTCACCGTTCCCGAAAGCCGTCTGGAGCGAACCCCAATCAGTCTCCGCTAGGACTACCTGGTAGGGCGGCAAGTTAGGCTCGCGGGACGCCCCGGCCTTGGAGCTGCTGTGGTTCACAGGCCAAACCTAGACCAGACTTCTGACACGATTCCCGTCCGGGCCAGTTAGTTCGGAGAAGGGCCGTCGCGTACTCGCTGACCTCCTATCGTGGTCGGGTGACGTCAGTCAGTCAGTCAGTCGGATGGGACGAGGAGTTGACGTGCCACGGCTCGAGGCAGTGAGCAAGCGTTACGGACGAGGGGAGTGGGTCGTCAGAGACGTCCACGCGGAGATACCCGCCGGGGAGGTGGTGGCGTTCACAGGCGGCAACGGGTCGGGTAAGTCGACGTTGCTGCGGATGCTGGTCGGGATCTCCAGGCCGACGAGCGGGGTGGTCTCCGGCCGGCCCCGGCAGGTCGGTTACGTCCCCGACCGCTTCGCCCCCGACGAGCGCATGTCGGCCGTGGCGTACCTGACCCACATGGGCCGTATCCGGGGCCTGGGCACGCGGGTCGCCGCCACCAGGGCGCACCAGCTGCTGGACCGCCTCGCGCTGGTCGGCGGGAAGGAGGCCCGGCTGCACACCCTGTCCAAAGGCAACGCGCAGAAGGTGGCGCTGGCTCAGGCGCTGCTGGTGGAACCGGAGTTGTTGGTACTCGACGAGCCCTGGTCGGGACTCGACGCCTCGGCGCACGGCACCCTGACGGAGATCATGTCCGAGGTGGCACGTGCCGGCGGTTCGGTGGTCTTCACCGACCACCGGGAGTCGATCACCAGGGTGCTCTCCTCGCGCACCTACACCGTCAGAAAGGGGACGGTGGCGCTCCGACCGCCGCAGGCGCAGCCCGCTCACCGTCCGGCGGCCGAGGTCGTTCTGACGCTCCCGGAGCACGGCGGCACACCCGGCGAGCCGGACTGGGACGCGATCGGCGGTGTGCGGTCGGTCGCACGGAGCGACGCCCGTCTCGTCGTCACCGTGGACCGCGACTCCGTGGACGCGCTGCTGCTGGCCGTGCTGCGCGGCGGGTGGTCGGTACTGACCGTGACCCGGGACGAGCGGGACCGGGAGGCCGGGCAGCCGGTCGAGGACACGGCCGCCGTGCCGGGAGGGAGCTTCCGATGATCGCCCTGATCCGCTACTCGTTCGCCACCGTGTTGCACACCCAGCGGTACCTGGCGCCGCTCCTGCTGTTCACCGGTCTGATGGGCGTGCTGACCGCCAACGGCAGCGGCCCGCTCCCGCCGGCGTACGCCAGCTCGGCGGGGGCGCTGTTCGTCGCCTCGACCTGGCTGACCACCGCGCTGATCGGTATCGACAGCCCGGTGCAGCGGGCGATCGTGGTGGTCGGCAGCGGCAGGGCGGCCAAGGTGCTGGCCGGCTCGATCGCCACGGTGCTGATCAGCTGCCTGTTCCTGATGGTCTTCGGACTGCTCTTCCCGCTCTGGGTGGGCTCCTACCACGTCCGGCCGGCCGATCTCCTGCTCGGGGTGATCGCCCAACTCACCTGCACGCTCACCGGAATCGCGATCGGACTGCCGTGCTCGCGCCTGGTCCTCAGACGCCAGGGCGTTGCCCTGCTCCTGGCGCTGGCCCTGGTCATGGGCTTCCTCTTCACCCACGGGGTGCCACCCGTCAACCGGCTCTTCCGGCTGATGGCGACCTCCACCGACTCCACCGCCCTGCTGGCCCGGTCAACCGGCATGCTGGCCGTCGCGACCGCCCTGTGCCTGGCCTCCGCGTGCGCCACCCACTACCTCACCAGCCGCAGGGAGTAGCCGAAACGACCTCCGTCGCACCCGCCGAGGCCGTTCGGTCCCACCCAGGGCGGCCCGGGGAACTTGGGGCCGCGTGCCGCGCTGACGAGCCCGGCCTCCTCGTCCGAGAGCTCGCAGGCGGCGGCGTTGTCAGTGCCTACCGCCATGATGAGCGGCATGAAGGAAACAGCCGTTCTGGTCTCTCCCGCCGCCTACGCCAATGCCGTCACCACCGCCGTCGAGGCGGCCGCGGCCTACTACGCCGACGGCGGCACGCCGCTGGGTGACGACGAGTACGACAAGCTGCTGCGCGCGATCGAGGCGTACGAACTCGCGCACCCCGGCGAGGCGCTGCCGGCGTCACCGACCGGCAAGGTCGCCGGAGGAGCGGCGGTCGGGGACATCCCGCACTCCGTGCCGATGCTCAGTCTTGACAACGTCTTCTCCGCCGAGGAGTTGGCGGCCTGGGCCGCCGGGCTGGAACGCAGACTCGGGCAGCCGGTGCAGGGCTGGTGCGTGGAGCCCAAGTTGGACGGCCTGGCGGTCGCCGCCCGCTACCGCGCGGGCCGGCTGGTCCAGTTGATCACCCGGGGCGACGGACTGGCGGGTGAGGACATCACCCACGCCGCCGACGCCGTGCTCGGCCTGCCCGCCCTGCTCACCGAGGCGGTGGACGTCGAGCTGCGCGGCGAAGTCCTGCTCACCCAGGAGTTCTTTCCGCTGTTCAAAACTGTCTCATGAGATGTGTGGTTCAGTCTCGACTCGTTGTGGTGGTGCGAGACGGGTGAGCTGAGGGAAGTTCCTCTCCGGCTCCTGGGGAGGGAAGAGTATGGATCTCGCCTTTGTGCAATCCGGGCTGCTGGAGAAGTACCTGGACACTGATGTGATCTCTGCTGCGAGGGTGGCCACCTTGCTGAAGCGGCGGGGCATCCTCGACGGGACGCCGGTATACCTCGACGAGGAGACACAGACGCCGATCCCACCGTTGTGCGAGTTCGGCAGGTATCTGTCGACTGGGCTTGATTCGCTTTGACGGACACCCCTGATCAGGGGCTTCGGTCCCGGTAAGGATGATGTCCATCATGGAGAGCATGGGGAACAAACCGCGCCCTCGCCGCTCGTTCACGTCGGAGTTCAAGGCCGAGATCGTCGAGCTGTGCCGGCGCGGTGACCGCTCGGTCGGTCAGGTCGCCAAGGACT
>NZ_BAAATR010000017.1:0-173016 GCF_039533515.1 Kitasatospora cystarginea
CAGGGGGGACCCTGTGGGAGAGTAGGACGCCGCCGAACAATTTTTAGTGAAAGCCCCTCCCGGGGATACCGGGAGGGGCTTTCCGCATTTCCGGGCATTCCCGAATCCTGTAATCCGGAGACAGGCCCCGTCCGGCCCCTGGCATTGCGAACCCGGTCGGAGCTCCCTGCGGCGCAGCTGACAGAGCCGTGGCTGACTGCGGGAAAGCCCTACAAGCCACGGCTGACGCGACGTAGGGTCGGTTCATGAGTTCTTCCGCCACTCCCAGCTCCGAGTCGTCGCGCCGTACCCACTCCCGGACGCTGCCGAGCGCAGTCAGCAACGTCGTCGCTGCCCCGCTGCTCTCGGCGGCGGAGGCCCGGGCGGCTGCCGACGTGATTGCCGCGGCCGCGGTCGCGGACGGGCGCCAGGCGGTGTCCGAGCAGGGCAGGCTCCGGCTCAAGGCGACCGAGGCCCGCCCAGGTGTGGTGCACCTGATCCAGTGGACCGGCGAGCAGGCCGACGGCGACAAGGCGGCCGGCTACGCGCAGCTGGAGATGCCGAGCGGCGGCAAGGCCGGAACTGCCGAGCTGACCGTGGCACCCGGCTCCCGTGGGGAGGGCCTTGGCCGACACCTGGTGGACGCGGTCCTGGTCGAGGCAGTGGCCGCGGCCCCCGAGGCGTCGGTGGAGTTCTGGGCCCACGGCGGTCACCCGGCGGCCCGCCACCTCGCCGCCGGCCACGGCGCCGAGCTGGTGCGTGAGCTGCGACAGATGCGCCGCACCGCGGCCGTGCCGGAAGCCGTGCAGCTGCCCGACGGGGTCGAGGTACGTGCGTTCCGCCCCGGTCAGGACGACGCGGCCTGGCTGCGGCTGAACGCACTGGCGTTCGCGCACCACCCGGAGCAGGGCTCCTGGACCGAGCAGGACCTGGCCGACCGGCTGGCCGAGCCATGGTTCGACCCGAGCGGGTTCTTCCTGGCCTTCCGTGGTGAGCGGCTGGTCGGGTTCCACTGGACGAAGGTGCATCCGGAAGGGCTCGGCGAGGTGTACGTGGTCGGGGTCGACCCGACGGAGCAGGGCAACGGCTTGGGCCGGGCGCTGACGGCGATCGGGCTTCGGCACCTCGCGGAGGACCGCGGGCAGCGGACCGTGATGCTTTATGTGGATGCTGACAACTCGGCCGCCGTCCGGGTATATGAACGGTTGGGGTTCACCATCCACGAGGTGGACCTGATGTACCGCGTCCAGGCCCGCCGGGATTCGTGACCGGCCGGCCCCGGAGCCGTGACCTAGTCCGGAGCCGGGGCCGAGCCCGTGATCGAGTCCGGGCGGGGTTCCTGGGACCGACAGCGCCATGAGGGACACCCGGGGTTTCCCGGGTGGACCTTCGGCATGTCGGTGCAGCCGCACCACGGGGGTGACTGCGTCAGCTTTCCTCCCGGCCATGCGGTGTTTACCGTGGATTAAATTGCCGCCGCGAAGATCACAGGATGACGTCCGTAGTGCCTCGTCCCTGCGCGGCCGGCCAGCATCCGTGGGTCGACCGCCTTCCGGTCGCACCCAGCGGAAGGGAGCTGGGGCCGGAGGGCGGAAACGGCGCTCACGTGACGACGGGCTCCGGCCGTCCGAGCGCCGGGCACTGCCCGGACACCGTCCTGCTGGAGGAGCTGGAACCCATGAGCGTCCCCCGCCCCGCATCTGCCGCACCGTCCGCCTCCTCGCCCACGGGCTCCGCAGCCGCGTCGGCAACCGGTACCTCGGCAACGGCCGCCGCGCCGGCGACCAAGGCCAGAGCAGCCGCCAAGCGCTCGAACGCGCCCGCGTCCGCGTCCGCCAAGAGCGCCCCCACGACCGCTCCGACGGGCAAGCAGACGGGCAAGCAGACGGGTCAGGCGGGTCAGGCCGACCCCGTCACCCAGGCGACCGCGCCGGCCCAGGCCAACCCACTGACCGGCACCGGTGCCGGCACCGACGCCGCCATCCCGGTCCCGGGCGTCTCCTCGGTGCTCGGCCTGGCGTTGGAGGACCACGACGAGTACACCTCCGCCGCCACCCCGGAGCTCGAGGAGCTCCCGCAGGGGCGGTTCCTGGACCGGGAACGCAGCTGGCTGGCGTTCAACGAGCGGGTGCTCGAGCTGGCCGAGGACCCGCGGATACCACTGCTGGAGCGAGCCAAGTTCTTGGCCATCTTCGCCAGCAACCTGGACGAGTTCTTCATGGTCCGGGTGGCCGGCCTCAAGCGCAGGATCGCCACCGGGGTGGCGCAGCGCTCGGCCTCCGGTCTCCAGCCGCGCGAGGTGCTGGACCAGATCTGGACCAGGTCGCGTGAGCTGATGGCCCGCCACGCCGCGGCCTTCCAGCAGGAGGTGCTGGCGGACCTGGCGGTCGAGGGCATCGAGCTGGTCCGGTGGTCGGAGCTGACCGACAAGGAGCAGGCCCGGCTGCACACGCTGTTCCGGCAGAAGATCTTCCCGGTGCTGACGCCCCTCGCGGTGGACCCGGCGCACCCGTTCCCGTACATATCGGGCCTGAGCCTCAACCTGGCCGTGGTGGTCCGCAACCCGGTGTCGGGGCACAAGCACTTCGCCCGGGTGAAGGTGCCGCAGTCGCTCTCCCGCTTCCTGGAGGCGTCGCCGCAGCGGTACGTCCCGCTGGAGGACGTGATGGGGGCGCACCTGGAGGAGCTGTTCCCGGGGATGGAGGTGCTGGCGCACCACGCCTTCCGGGTCACTCGCAATGAGGACCTGGAGGTGGAGGAGGACGACACCGAGAACATCCTCAAGGCGCTGGAGAAGGAGCTGATGCGGCGGCGGTTCGGTCCACCGGTGCGCCTGGAGGTCGAGGAGTCGATCGACCCGTACATCCTGGACCTGCTGGTCCGCGAGCTGAACATCACCGAGGCGGAGGTCTTCCCGCTGCCCGGGCCGCTGGATCTGACGGGTCTGTTCGGGATCGCGGAGCTGGACCGTCCGGAGCTCAAGTACCCGAAGTTCGTGGCGGGCACGGCGCGCGGGCTGACCGATGTGGAGTCGGCCTCGCAGCCGGACATCTTCGCGGCGATGCGTGAGCGCGACGTGCTGCTGCACCACCCGTACGACAGTTTCTCGACCTCGGTACAGGCGTTCCTGGAGCAGGCGGCGGCCGACCCGGACGTGCTGGCGATCAAGCAGACGCTGTACCGGACCTCCGGTGACTCGCCGATCGTGGACGCGCTGATCGACGCGGCGGAGGCGGGTAAGCAGGTACTGGTGCTGGTCGAGATCAAGGCGAGGTTCGACGAGCAGGCGAACATCAAGTGGGCCCGGAAGCTGGAGGAGGCCGGCTGCCACGTGGTGTACGGCCTGATCGGGCTGAAGACGCACTGCAAGCTGTCGCTGGTGGTCCGCCAGGAGGGCGACGTCCTGCGCCGCTACTCGCACGTCGGGACCGGCAACTACCACCCGAAGACCGCCCGGCTGTACGAGGACCTGGGGCTGCTGACCGCGGATCCGCAGGTCGGCGCGGACCTCTCGGACCTGTTCAACCGGCTCTCGGGCTACTCGCGGCGGGAGTCGTACCGGCGGCTGCTGACCGCGCCGCGCGGGCTGCGGGACGGACTGCTGGCCCGGATCCACGCGGAGATCGCGCACCACCGGGCCGGGCGGCCCGCCTACGTGAAGATCAAGGTCAACTCGATCGTGGACGAGGCCGTGATCGACGCGCTCTACCGGGCCTCCCAGGCGGGGGTACCGGTGGACGTGTGGGTGCGCGGGATCTGCGCCATCCGGCCGGGCGTGGCCGGGATGAGCGAGAACATCCGGGTGCGCAGCATCCTGGGACGCTTCCTGGAGCACTCGCGGATCTTCGTCTTCGGCAACGGCGGCGAGCCCGAGGTGTGGATCGGCAGTGCGGACATGCTGCACCGCAATCTGGACCGGCGGATCGAGACGCTGCTCCGGGTGACCGATCCGGCGCACCGGGTGGAGCTGTCCGGGCTGCTCGACCTGGGAATGGCGGACGAGACCGCGTCCTGGCACCTCGGCCCGGACGGGGCCTGGACCAGGCACTCCCAGGACGGCGACGGGCAGCCGCTGCGGCACGTCCAGGACCTCCTGGTCGATTCGCGTCAGCGCCGCCGGACGTCCCGGGCGGCCCGCTGACCGGATCACCCACCCATCACCCCAGCTCCATCTGACCGCACCACCTACCAGCTCAGCACCTACCAGCTCAGCACGCGTCGCCGGTCGGCACCGCAGCCGGCCGGCGGCATTCGGCAGGCGGCCGTGGCAGCGACCAGCGTCCACAGCAGTCGGCCACCAGCCCTGGGGAACGGCCCCCGGGGGGACGGGGAACCCAGCCATGACCGATGTGCCGATGACGGCCCGGACCGGGCCGAAGGCCGCGATCGCCTCCACCGGGGAGATCATCTCCGGCTATCTCACCGCCCAGGCGGGCGCGTTCTTGCGCGCGCTGCCGCAGGCGGTGGGCGAGGCCGGTTCGAGACCGGGGGCGCTCCCGGCGGGCGGGGCGAGTGCGGCCGCGGCGGCGGGCACCGCGGAGTTGCTCCGGGCGGTGCGGCGGATCGGCGGTGCGCTGCACACCTTCGCGGCGGTCTTCGACCGTGAGTGGGCGGAGGAGAGCAGGTCCGAACTGCGCTGGCTGCTCAACCTGTTGGCGCAGGAGCCGGCCCTGTTGCGGCGGTCGGCCCGGTTGCTGGCGGCGCTCGACTCGCTCAGCGAGACCGATCCGCAGGGGCCCGGCATGCTCGCGGGCCACACGGGTGCGCCCAAGGCGCGAGCGCTGCTGGAGCGCCAGCTCACCCTGGCCAGGACCAGGGCCCACTCCACGGTGCTGCAGGAGCTGCGGTCGGCCCGGCTGCACGCGCTGGCCGACCGGATGACCCTGCTGGCCAGCGACGTCCCGCTGCAGGGCGGTGTGTCGGGCCAGCCGGGTGGGGCGCTGCCGGCGTTGGCGGCGGAGGCATTCGGCGCGCTGGCGGCGGAGGTGCAGCGGCTGCCGCTGAGCCGGGCGGCGACCCCGTACGGCGGGGAGGGCCTGCACCGGCTGGGCACGGTCCCGGCGTCGAGGGAGCTGGAGCCGTCCCGGGCCCGGGACGGCGAGGTGGACGCGGACTCCGCGGTGGCGGCGGACGACGCGCCGTGGCACCGGGTGCGGATCCTGGTCAAGCGGGCCAGGTACGCGCTGGAGGTCTGCGGCGCCCCGGATCCGGAGCTCGACCTGCTGGACCGTACGCTGCACCGCCACCAGGAGGCGGCGGACGCGGCGGTCACCGTGGCCACGGCAGCGCGGACGCCGCGGATCACCCCGGCGACGGCCTACGTCCTCGGTGTGGTGCATGCTGATCAGCGACTGGAGGTGGAGGCGGCCAGGTACGCCTTCGGCCACCAGTGGCCGAAACTCTCCCTTGGTCTTCCGGAGACCCAGGGGGTACCTCCAGCACCACGGATGGGATGAATGGGCAACCGCCTGAGCGCACGGCGCGGCGTCGGAGCAGGCCTCGGCCAGGAGATGCGCCGGCGGTCCGGTTACGGGCCGACGATCCTGGCGGCGGGTGCGGTGCTCTGGGTGCCCGGGCCGGAGAAGAAGAACGGGAAGGGGCGGAAGAAGCCCAGGATCGCACTGATCCACCGGCCGAAGTACGGGGACTGGAGCCTGCCGAAGGGGAAGCTGGACCCGGGGGAGGGCTGGCGCGAGGCCGCGCTGCGTGAGGTCTGGGAGGAGACCGGTCTGAGCTGCGTGCTGGGGGAGGAGCTGCCGGCGCAGCACTACCTGGCGCAGGGCCGGCCGAAGGAGGTCCGGTACTGGGCGGCGGTGCCGACCGGCGGCCGGTTCGTGCCGAACCGGGAAGTGGACCGGATGGAGTGGCTGCCGCCGCGGAAGGCGCGTGAGCGGCTGACCCACGAGCGTGACCGGCAACTGGTGGATGCGCTGCTGGCGCTGCTGGCCGACCGGTGGCGTGTTCCGTCCGAGTGATCTCGCTGCGTTCTGCCCGTGACGCAACCGTTACTACTGGACGCTGTTTCCTGCCATCCGTTCGAGGTTCACTCTCCGTTCATTTGTGACCGCCTGACGTGTCACCTGCCCGGCCTAGCTTCAGGGTTACCGGAGGGCCGAACGGGCCCCGGACCTCAGCAAAACCCGTGCGTGCGAGCGATGCTCAGTCTGACTGCGCGGGTAGTGCCACAGAAAGGGACACCCTGTGAAGCTCCAGCGGAACGCCCGCACCAAGGCCCTCGCGATCGGTGCCATGGCGCTCGTTGGGTCGCTGTCGCTCTCGGCTTGCGGCTCTGACGACAACACCCCCAGCTCCTCGGCCTCGGGTGGCAGCGCCAGCGGTGCCCCGGCCGCGCAGATCGCCTGTGCCGGAAAGGGCCAGCTGCTCGCGGCGGGCTCGACCGCGCAGAGCAACGCGATCGACATCTGGAAGAACGCGTACGGCTCCGCCTGCTCGGGCACCACGATCACCTACGGTGGCGGCGGCTCCGGTGCCGGTGTCCAGCAGTTCAACCAGGGCAAGGTCACCTTCGCGGGCTCCGACTCGGCCCTGAAGCCCGCCGAGGTGGACGCCTCCAAGGCCATCTGCAAGACCGGCCAGGGCATCGACCTTCCGATGGTCGGCGGTCTGATCTCGATCGTCTACAACGTGGACGGCGTGGACAACCTGGTCCTGGACGGCCCGACCCTCGCGAAGATCTTCGACTCGCAGATCACCAAGTGGAACGACCCGGCCATCGCCAAGCTGAACCCGGGTGTCACCCTGCCGGACGCCGACATCCAGGCCTTCCACCGCTCGGATGACTCCGGCACCACCGACAACCTGACCAAGTACCTGTCGAAGGCCGGTGGCGGCGCCTGGAGCTACCCGTCGGGCAAGACCTGGGCGGGCAAGGGCGGCCAGTCGGCCAACGGCAGCGCCGGTCTCGCCGCGCAGGTCAAGCAGGTCAAGAACTCGATCAGCTACGTCGAGCTGTCCTACGCCCAGACCAACAGCCTGAAGAGCGCCTCGATCGCCACCGGCGCCTCCAAGCCGGTCGCCGCGACCGCCGAGAACGCCGCCAACACCTTCGCCAAGGCGCAGATCGCCGGCACCGGCAGCGACCTGGCGCTGACCCTCGACTACGCGACCAAGGACGAGGGCTCCTACCCGCTGGTCCTGGTCACCTACGAGATCGTCTGCGACAAGGGCAACAAGGCCGACACCCTGGACGCCCTGAAGTCCTTCCTGACCTACACCATCAGCGACAACGGCCAGCAGGCCATAGGCGCCAAGGGCTACGTCCCGCTGCCGAAGGAGCTGGCCTCCAAGGTGCAGGCCGTCATTCCGACCCTCGCCTGATCCATCCGCACCACCGGCCGGGCAGCCCTCGAAAGGGGGGCAGGGCTGCCCGGCCGACCTCACGACCACATAGTCCGGGGCACCGCCGCCATGGTGCCGCCCTCCTGCGGGGCAGCGCCGCCAGACCGGAGTAGACGATCATGACTTCATCCCCCCCTGCCGCCTCTGAGGGCAGGGACCGTCGGCCACGACGCGACAGCCGTGTCGGCGACAGCATCTTCTTCAACATCTCCCGGGGTTCGGGCATCCTGCTGCTGGTCATCATGGCCGCCATCGCAGGCTTCCTGGCCTACCGTTCGGGCCTGGCCCTCTCCAAGGACGAGGGCAACTTCCTCACCACCTTCGAGTGGAACCCGGACGGCCCCAAGCCGGTCTTCGGCATCGCCGTACTGGCCTTCGGCACCATCGTCAGCGCGCTGATCGCGATGCTGATCGCGGTGCCGGTCGCGATCGGTGTCGCGCTCTTCATCTCGCACTACGCGCCGCGGAAGATCGCCCAGCCGTTCGCCTACCTGGTGGACCTGCTGGCCGCCGTCCCCAGCATCGTCTACGGCCTGTGGGGCGCGCTCTTCCTGGTGCCGCACATCAACGGCCTGACCGCCTGGATGGACCAGTACCTCGGCTGGACGTACGTCTTCAGCCAGACCCAGCACGGTGTGACCCCGCGCAACCTGTTCACCGTCGGCATCCTGCTGGCGATCATGATCCTGCCGATCATCACCGCGGTGACCCGCGAGGTCTTCCGCCAGGTCCCGCGGATGCACGAGGAGGCGGCGCTCGCCCTCGGCGCGACCCGCTGGGAGATGATCCGGACCGCGGTGCTGCCCTTCGGCCGCCCCGGCATCATCTCCGCCTCGATGCTGGGCCTGGGCCGCGCGCTCGGTGAGACCATCGCGGTCGCCACCGTGCTCTCCGCCAGCAACGTCCTGTCACTGCACGTCCTGGACCCGGGCGGCGGCACCTTCGCCCAGAACATCGCCCTGAAGTTCGGCGAGGCCCTGCCCTTCGGCCGGGACGCGCTGATGGCCTCCGGCCTGGTCCTGTTCGTGATCACCCTCCTGGTGAACGGCGCCGCCCGCCTGATCATCGCGCGCCGCAAGGAGTACAGCGCATGAGCACCGTGACGACTACTGCCGCCGCCGAGCCGCTGCTGCGCCGCGGCCTGACCTCCGCGCGGCTGCCCAAGTGGGCCCCGCCCGCCACGGCGGTCCTCTCGGTCGCCCTCGGCTGCGGGATCGGCGCCGGGGCCGGGCTGAAGAGCCACCTGCAGTGGGGGCTGATCTCCGCCACGCTGTTCCTGGTCATCAGCTACGGCCTCGCGGCCAAGGTCGAAGGCCGACGCCAGGCCAAGGACCGCCTCGCCACCTCGGTGATCTGGGTCGCCTTCGTGCTGGCCGTCGTTCCGCTCGCCTCCCTGACGATCTACACGATCCAGCAGGGCGCCGGCGTGGTGAACGGCAACTTCCTCAGCCACTCCATGAAGAACGTCATCTCCGCGGGCCCCGGCGGTGGTATCTACCACGCGCTGATCGGCACCCTGGAGCAGGTCGGCCTGGCCACCGCGATCGCCGCCCCGATCGGCCTGCTGACCGCCGTCTACCTGGTCGAGTACGGCAGGGGCCGGCTGGCCAAGGTGGTCACCTTCTTCGTCGACGTGATGACGGGTGTCCCGTCCATCGTCGCCGGCCTGTTCATCCTCTCGCTCTGGAACATCGTCCTCGGCTTCGCCTACTCCGGCTTCTCCGGCAGCCTCGCGCTGTCGATCCTGATGATGCCGGTGGTGGTCCGCTCCACCGAGGAGATGCTCAAGCTCGTCCCGAACGAGCTGCGCGAGGCCTCGTACGCCCTGGGCGTGCCGAAGTGGAAGACCATCCTGCGGATCGTCATCCCGACCGCGATCGGCGGCATCACCACCGGTGTGATGCTGGCGGTGGCCCGAATCACGGGTGAGACCGCGCCGGTGATGATGCTGGTGTTCGGTGCCGACTTCATCAACAACGACCCGTTCAACGGCCCGCAGCAGTCCCTGCCGCTCTACATCTGGCAGCAGTACGCCTTGGTCAACAACGACTTCGGTTACGCCCGTGCCTGGGGTGCCGCCCTGGTGCTGATCGCCTTCGTGATGGGGCTCAACCTCATCGCCCGGGGCATCGCCCGCTGGCGGTCGCCCAAGGCCGGCCACTGACACCGACTGACGTACGAGACGAGAGAAGAAGAAAGATCATGGCCAAGCGCATCGACGTCAGTGGACTGTCCGCGTACTACGGCGACACCCGGGCCATCGAGGACATCTCGATGACCATCGAGCCCCGCTCGGTGACGGCCTTCATCGGCCCCTCCGGCTGCGGCAAGTCGACCTTCCTGCGCACCCTCAACCGGATGCACGAGGTGATCCCCGGCGCCCGGGTCGAGGGCAAGGTGATGCTGGACGACGAGAACCTGTACGGCTCAGGCGTCGACCCGGTCGCCGTCCGCCGTGCGGTCGGCATGGTGTTCCAGCGACCGAACCCCTTCCCGACCATGTCGATCTACGACAACGTGGTCGCCGGGCTGAAGCTCGCCGGGGTCAAGAAGAAGTCCGTCCTGGACGGCGTCGTCGAGAAGTCGCTCAAGGGCGCCAACCTGTGGAACGAGGTCAAGGACCGGCTGCACAAGCCCGGTGCCGGCCTCTCCGGCGGTCAGCAGCAGCGCCTGTGCATCGCCCGCGCCATCGCGGTCGAGCCGCAGGTACTGCTGATGGACGAGCCCTGCTCGGCGCTCGACCCGATCTCCACCCTCGCCATCGAGGACCTGATCGGCGAGCTGAAGTCGCAGTTCACCATCGTGATCGTCACCCACAACATGCAGCAGGCGGCCCGCGTCTCGGACCGCACCGCCTTCTTCAACCTGGCCGGCGTCGGCCAGCCTGGCAAGCTCATCGAGCTGGACGACACCAACCGGATCTTCTCCAACCCGTCGGTGCAGGCGACCGAGGACTACATCTCCGGTCGCTTCGGCTGATCCGGCCGATCCGCAGACTGCTCTGCGGCGCTGCATGGCGGTGCCGCCGCGGAGCATGATGAAGGGCCCGCCCCCGAGATGTGGGGGCGGGCCCTGCCATGTCCGGCCGGTGTCGGGTCACACCGTGTCCGGTTACAGGAACAACACGCGGACCAGCTCGTACATCAGCGCGGCGACCAGGCCGGCCGCGGGCATGGTGATGAACCAGCCGAGCACGATGTTCTTGGCCACGCCCCAGCGCACCGCGCGGATCCGCTTGGTGGCGCCCGCGCCCATGATCGCGGCGGTGATCACGTGCGTGGTGGAGATCGGCGCCTTGAAGACGAACGACGTGATGTACATGACCGCCGAGGAGGTGGCCTCGGCGGCGAAGCCCTGCGGCGGGTCCAGCTCGATGATCTTGCGGCCGAGGGTCCGCATGATCCGCCAGCCACCCGCGTAGGTGCCCAGCGAGAGCATGGTGGCGCAGGAGATCTTCACCCAGATCGGGATGTCGCCGCCGTGCTGGTGACCCGAGATGGTGAGCGCCATCACCACGATGCCCATGGTCTTCTGGGCGTCCTGCAGACCGTGGGCCAGGGCCATGGCGGCGGCCGAGGCGGTCTGCGCGACCCGGAAGTTGCGCTTGGCGCGGTGCGGGTTGGCCCGCCTGAAGATCCACAGGATCGCGAGCATCACCAGGAAGCCGCCGATCAGGCCGACGATCGGCGAGACCACCATCGGGACGATGATCTTGTCGATCACGCCGGACCAGATCACCTCGGTCCCGCCGGCCAGCGCGGCGCCGACCAGGCCGCCGAAGAGCGCGTGCGAGGACGAGGACGGCAGGCCGAAGTACCAGGTGACCAGGTTCCAGGCGATCGCGCCGACCAGGCCGGCGAACAGGATGCCCATGCCCTGGCTGCCGGCCGGGGTCTCGATGATCCCGCTGGAGACGGTGTGTGCGACGCCGCTGCCCAGGAAGGCGCCGGCCAGGTTCATCACGGCGGCCATCGCCAGCGCCGCCCGGGGGGTGAGCGCCCGGGTGGACACCGAGGTGGCGATGGCGTTCGCGGAGTCGTGGAAGCCGTTGGTGTACGTGAAGAAGAACGCCACGCCGATGACGGCGATGAGTGCTGCCATGTCCACGCCGGTCAGGACTCCTTGACCGCGATGGTCTCCACGGTGTTGGCCACGTGCTCGAACGCGTCGGCGGCCTCCTCGAGGACATCCACGATCTGCTTCAGCTTGAGCACCTCGATGGCCTCGTACTGACCGCTGAACAGGTGGGCGAGCAGCTTGCGGTGGATCTGGTCCGCCTGGTTCTCCAGCCGGTTGACCTCGATCCAGTACTCGGTCAGGTTCTCCATGCTGCGCAGGTTCGGCATCGCCTCCGCGGTCAGCTCGGCTGCCCGGGCCAGCACCTCGATCTGCTGCTCGATGCCCTTCGGCAGGGTCTGGATGTCATAGAGGACGACCAGGTCGACCGCCTCCTCCATGAAGTCCATGATGTCGTCCAGCGAGGAGGCCAGGGAGTAGATGTCCTCGCGGTCGAAGGGCGTGATGAAGGAGGAGTTCAGCTGGTGGAACACCGCATGGGTGGTGTCGTCGCCGGCGTGCTCGGCGGCGCGCATGCGCTCGACGATCTCCGCGCGGGCCGACACGTCTGAACCCAGCAGTTCCAGCAGGAGCTTCGATCCGACGACCAGGTTCTCCGCGGCTGCGGCGAACATGTCGTAGAAGCTCGTCTCCTTCGGGGTCAGGCTAAAACGCACGGAAATCTCCGATGTGCGGGGTAGGGACTGAACGATGCTAGGCGCAAGCCGTCACAACTGTGCAAACGGGGTGACGACACGCGAATCGGAACTTCCGCTTCCGTAGGGCATCAAGACGGGCGGGCAGGTCTGCACAGCGCCGTGCAGAGGTGAGCCCCCAGTCTGACGGAAGAGCGGCCGGATTGCTCCCGCCGGACAGCCTGGGACCGTGACCGATCGCACGTGATCGGGAACACATTCAAGGGGTGGGCTGTTCGACATTGGTGGGTCACGAAGACACCTAAGGCGGGCCGGGATGACCACGATCACCAACACCGAGGCGCACGGGCCGCACGGCTACAGCTCGCGGAAGTCCGATCATCTGAAGCGGCTGCGCCGGATCGAGGGCCAGGTGCGGGGGCTGCAGCGGATGGTCGACGAGGACACCTACTGCATCGACATCCTGACCCAGGTCTCGGCCAGTACCAAGGCACTGCAGTCCTTCGCACTCGCGCTGCTGGAGGAGCACCTGCGGCACTGCGTCGCCGCCGCAGCCGAGCACGGCGGCGCGGAGCTGGACGCCAAGGTGGCGGAGGCCGGCGCCGCGATCTCCCGACTACTGCGTTCCTGACTCCCCCGGGGCGGGATCTGAGCCTGAGTCGGGCCGGTGTGCCGCGTCATCGGCTCCGGAGATGTCGCAGTTCAGCAGGACCTGGTCGATGTGCTCGGGGGCCAGCCGCTCCTCGGGGCTGGCGGTAGCGGCGATCATCAGTTCACCGGCCAGCTCGATCTCGTCCAGTGCGGTCTGGTCGTGGCCTCCCTTGCGGCCTTCCGAGGACGCCCCCATGCGCACCACCCCTCCGACCGTACGGCAGGAGGCCGGTAGCCTCCGACACCAGCGTAGGGAGGAAGCGGGCCATCCCCCATGGCACGGACGGGCCATCTCTGCCGCCGCAGGAACTATTTCGGGCACGGCCACGGGCCGCTAGCTGGGTGAGGCGGAGGGCTTCATCGAGACGATGTCGGCGGCTCCGGGCTCACTCACGTCCACCGTGGCACCGAAGTCGGAGAGCGAGACCGTGGAGACCACCTTCACCTGGTCCTTCGCCTCCTTGGAACCGGCCACCCCGGCGAACGAGAAGGTCTCGACCACCTTGTGCAGCCGCCCCTGCGCGTCCAGCCAGGCCTCGTAGGGGACTTCCTTCACCGTGAAGGTCTGCGCACCCATCCGCAGCCCGTCACCGCCCCGGCCGCCGGTGGCGGCGGCCGCCTTGGCCAGGTCGAGGGTGCCCTTGTAGTGCTTGAGCACGACGCCGCCGACGGTCTCGGCGCCGGCCAGCTCGGCCTTCTGCGCGCCGCGCAGCGCCCCCGCGGCGCTGGCGGGGTCGGTGGCCCCGCTGCTGACCAGGTTCCCGTCCGCGAGTTGACGGACGTCCAGCTTCACCCACTTGCCCTCGGGGATCTTGGCGCCGCTGTTCTGCAGGTAGACGGTGCCGGGCAGTACCACCTCGACGATCTTGCCGGTGGTGGCGGCGCCCGGCGGAACGTCGATCTCCAGCTTGCCGATCCGGTTCTGGTAGTCGTAGCCGCCGCTGCCGTTGAAGACGACCTTCTTGTCGGGAGACGCGGTGACCAGCTCGGTGACGGCCTTGGCCGAGCCCGTCCGCCCGGTGATGTCGGCGGCGCTGCGCACGGCGGTGAGCGGATCGGCGGAGAGCTGGTCGGCCGAGCTCTCAGCGGCACGGCTGCCGCTGCCGCAGGCGGTGAGGGCGAGGGCGAGCAGGGCCGTCACGGCGCCGGTGCGGGCGGGGCCAGCGATGCGTCGGTGGCTTCCGGTCAGCGTGTTCACTCTTGAGACAACCCCCTCGGGCCCTCGGCCCGGCAAACCGCCTACCCGGGTGGGCAGAACTCTTCACGGTGCAACGAGTGGCTGGATCCGGGGTTACGCGGGGAAGGGCGCGCGGAGTCCGTCGCGCGCCGGGGGTGGCGCGGGTTACGGTGACCAGGTGTCCAGTGAGCTACCGGTTCGTCCCGGCACAGCCCCTTCATCCCTCGCCGCGGATCCGGTCGCCCCGCACCGGGTGACGCTCGACGAACGCGGCTCCTTCTGCTTCGCCGCCTGCAGTTGCGGCTGGTTCGCCCCGGGTCGCCGCTCCCGCGACCGCGCCCGCCGTGACATCGACGAGCACCTGCTGGCCGAAGCGGAATAGGCCCGGGGCGCGCGAGCAGCGGGAGCTTTCGAAGGCACGCGCGAAGGCCTCTCAGTGCGCGTGGCCGCCTCCAGCGCCGCCCGTCAGGGCCGGTTCACGCGGCGAGGTCGGAGTCGCGGCCCTGGTCCTCGGAGCGGGAGCCCCGGCCGCGCCCGCGGCGGCGGCCCTCCGAGCCCCGGCGCCGCCCGCTGCCGCCGCCCTGCCCGCGCCCGGTGGCCCGGTCGCCGCCCTGCCGGGCCGTCAGCAGTGGCGCGATCGCGGTCCGGCTCAACGAGTGGCAGAGCGGGACGAGCACGGCCATGGCGATCGGAGCCAGCAGCAGCACCACCGCGGTGGCCAGCGCGAAGCCGCCGATCACATCGGTCGGATAGTGCACACCCATGAACATCCGGCAGAAGCCTTGGAGCAGTGCGAGACTGCCTGCGATCATCCCGAGTCGCTTGTTGACCAGGAACAGCGCGACGGCGACACCCATCGACATCGCGGAGTGGTCGCTGACGAAGGAGAGGGTGCCAGCCTTGCCCTGCACCAGGACGTCCAGGTCGGGGTGGTCGACGAAGGGCCGTGGCCGGTTTACGATCGCCGAGATCGGGATGTTGGCCACCTCGGTGATGGCCACCGAGAGCGGCACCCAGATCATCCCGGCGATGGCCACCGGTGCGTCCGGGCGGCGGCGGGCCTGCAGCCAGCCGGTCGCGCACAACGCGGCGAGCCCGATCAGGATGCCGTACTCGCCGATCCAGGAGACCAGGCTGTCGAGCCACACCGGCGACGCCTTGGCCAGGCCGTTGATCGCACGCAGCAGACTGAGATCAGGGCCGGTCGTGTCGGCCAGCAGCGCTGACACGCCGCACCTCCCTGGTCGGTGGTTCCGTTCTGATCAAACGTGATCGACGGGCAAAACGTCACTCGTGTGGCCCAGGGTTCCACGGAAACCTGCTGTTATGGAAACTTGACTGACCGTCCACCTCGCTTGCACACGAGTTGTCGACCTGGTGTCAGCTCTTTGCCGCTCCTTGACCGGGGGCGTTGGGCGCGGTGATGGACCCGTCGGTGCCGCGCTGGGGCAGCGCCTGGGCGCCGTCGGAGGTGACCCGGGTGGCGCCGATGTAGCCCTTCTGATCGATGGTGTCGTAGCGGATCACCGCCCCGGTGTGCGGGGCGTCGATCATGTAGCCGCCGCCGACGTAGATGCCGACGTGGTGGATGGACCGCGGGTCGCTCAGGTCGTTGGCGAAGAAGACCAGGTCGCCCGGCCGCAGTTGGTCGCGTGAGGGGTGTTCGCCGGCGTACCACTGGTCGTTGGCCACCCGGGGCAGGGTGATGCCCACGCTGGCGTACGCGGCCTGGGTGAGGCCCGAGCAGTCGAACCGGCCGTCCTGGGAGGGCAGGCCCTCGCCGCCCCAGAGGTAGGGCGTGCCCAGCTTGGTCTGGGCGTAGTAGATCGCGCCCGACGACTGGGCGGAGAGTATGACCGGGAGGGTCGCGGTGGGCGCGGTGAAGCTGCGGGCCAGTGCCTTGATGCTGCGGACGTACCCCTGGGTCTCGGCATAGGGCGGGACGCCATCGGACTTGATGACCGCGTAGGGGCCGGCGTTGTAGGCGGCCAGCAGATTGGACTGCTTGTCGCCCGGCACCTGGGCGACGTCCTTGGCGAGCGCGCAGTCGTAGCTGGCGGCGGAGGCGATCGCGTCGGCCGGGTTCCAGATGTCGGCCTTGCCGTCCCCGTCGCCGTCCGTTCCGTAGACGGCCCAGGTGCCCTCCAGGAACTGCGCCATGCCGTACGCCTTGGCGGGACTGCGGGCTGACGGGTCGAAACCGCTCTCCTGGTACAGCTGGGCCGCCAGCATCGGAGGGGTGATCTCGGGGCAGAGGGTGCCCCATTTCTGGATGAGCGGCTGGTATGCGGCCGGGACGGACCCGCTGGAGAGCGGAAGGTTGTTCGCTGCCCCCTGGGCGGTGCCGCTGGCGGCGAAGGTGCCGAGAGTGACGGTCGTGACGAAGCTGACGGCCACGACGCCCGCGGCCGCGGCCACGACGCCCGCCTTGCCGAGAGCCAGAGCGCCCGCACCCGTGGCTCCGGCTCCTGCCTTCCCGAGTACCATCAGCACCGTCCCGACGAATCGTCAGTTGCACGTGTTCCGGAAGGCGTTGCTCAGCGCAATCATCACTGATACTGAGAGTGAGCGGTATCCTTCGTACGGTGGACATCCTGTCGTACCTGTGCCGCACCGCACGACCAATCCGCGAGAAGTAGCCAAAGCGACATCAGATCTGGCCAAGAATGGGTTCCGGCTCTTCGCGCCGGGGGTGCTGTGGGCCTTGAATTTGCCTGATCGGGCGGTGAGATGGAATGAACCTGAGCAGCGTGCACGGCAGTGAGTTGATCGGTCAGCTAGCGGCGGACCCACCCAAGAAAGCCGATATCAACACCATCATCGGCGGAATCGCCCCGGACTGGGGGCCGTTCGCGAGTCTCGGTTCCGAGGCCCGGGTGATGGTGGAGGTCGTCATGGCGGTGGCTATTCTGGCCTGTCTGGCGATCGCCGTCTGGGGGGCGGCGAAACAGCGGATCGGCGCCACGGCGATGAGGGATTCCTTCAGTGCCGAGCAGGGCAAGGGGCTGATCATCGCCGGGCTGACCGGCGTGTTCATCATTGGTTCCCTGGGAACGCTGTTCACCATTGTTTACGGCATGGCCATCTGACGAGCAGATAGTCATCTAGTCGCCCCTGGCGGAGCGGTCGTGCTGCATCCGCTGGGGTTGACGCGCATCCCCGCCGGGTGTGCACCAGATCCGACCTCGGGGCCCCTGGGCTCCATCGCACCAGGAGGGCCGCAGTGCCGGTGTCCGACGACCAGCCGCACACCCGCACGCGGCTACCGGTCGCCGAACAGTCCGTCTACCAACAGGTGAACGGGCGCCAGCCGCGGCCCCTGCGCACCCTGTTGGCCGTCCTCGGCGTGGTCGTCCTGCTGGTGATCGGAATCTCCATCGCCAACAGCGGCAAGCCCGCACCCGGCAAGTCCGGCTCCTCCGCCGACGGGGCCACGCCCGCCCCCGCCGCCACCCTCCCGAGCGGCCGGGACCCGGTCTCCACCACCAGCAACGGCATTGCCAACGGCTACCCGCACACCGACCAGGGCGCCCAGTCGGCGGCGGCCAACTACGCGGTGGCGCTCGGCTCCGAGCAGATGTTCCGCGCCGACACCAGACGGACCGTCATCACCACCATCACGGACCCGACCGTGGCCGCCGCCCTCCAGGCACGGCTGGACCAGGGGTTCACCCCGGAGATCATCGCCAAGTTCGGGCTCGACGCCCAGGGCAGGGCGCCCAAGGGGCTGACCTTCGTCAGCCGTACCGTCCCGGTCGGGACGAAGACCACCAACTCCGCCGACACCGCGACCAAGGTGGACGTCTGGTGCACCGGGCTGCACGGGCTGGCCGGGGAGGGCTCGACCCAGCCGGTCGCTGCGGACTGGTTCACCCTCAGCCTCACCATGCGCTGGACCGGCAGCGACTGGAAGCTCACCGACTACAGCCGGAAGACCGGCCCGGCCCCCGTCCCCGGCGACCAGCAGGCCGCCACCGCCGAGGAGATCACCACAGCCGTCCAGGACTTCGGAGGCTTCCGCTATGCCCGCTGACCGAGGCTCCTTCGTCCGCAGGGCCGGTGCGCTCGGTGGCGCGCTGGCCGCCGTCCAGCTCTTCGCGCTGCTCACCGCCCAGCGCGTCTTCGCCGATCCGAGCCCGAGTTCCAGTCCGAGTCCGAGCGCGACCTGCAACGTCCAGGTCCCACTGCCGGGCAACGACCAGATCTGCCCGCCCCCCGGTGCCCAGGTCGTCGGCCCGACCGGCCCCGTTGCCAGCGTCACCGACCCGCTGGGCTCGCTCGCCAAGGGCTGCGCGCAGGCGGCCGCCTGGGTGGTGCGCAAGCTGTCCGGGGCGATCGACGGCACCACGCAGGTGGACTTCACCAACGCGGCGTTCCTGCAGCAGTACGCAGTGGTCTTCGCCGGCTCGACCGTGATCACGCTGGTGCTCTGGCTGCTGGCGGTCACCAAGCGGGCGGTCCGGGGTGCGCCGCTGACCCAGGCGATCTCGGAGGCGATCGGCTTCCTGTGGCTGACGGTGGTCGCCTCGGCCTTCACCCCGCTGATCCTCTACACCGTGGTGAGTGCCACCGACGGACTGACCACGGCCGTCGCGGCCGGGACCAAGTCCGACACCGGCACCTACCTGGGCGGTTTCGCCGACACCCTGGAGAAGGGCAGTCTGGGCGGCGGCCCGCTGATCCTGATCATCGTCTCGCTGGTGGCCGTGCTGGCGGCGGCCGTGCTCTGGATCGAACTGCTGATCCGCGCCGCGATGCTGTACGTCGGCGCGCTGCTGGGCACCGCCGTGTACGCGGGGCTGGTGGACAAGCAACTCTGGAAGCACGTGCGGCGCTGGGCCGGGATGATGGTCGCGGTCGACCTCGCCAAGCCGATCATCGTGATCATCCTCGGGCTGGCCGGGGCGGTGGCCACCGGCGCCGGGGCCGACGACGACTTCGCCCGGGTGCTCTCGGGGCTGGCCATCCTGTTCCTGTCGATCTTCGCCAGTGCCGCCGTCTACCGCTTCGTGCCGGGCTTCGGCGACGAGATGCTGCAGATGCGCCGGGCCAGGGCCAGCGCGGTCAGCGCCGGCTCGGCGATGATCAACGGCCCGGCCAACCTGGTCAAGCAGGGCATCACCACCCACGGTTCGCGCGGTGGCCCGCAGGCGGCCAACGCCCAGGGCGGTACCTCGACCGGCAGCACGGTCGGCTCGGGCATCGCCGCCCACGCCGGACGTGCCGCGAACCCGGCTCCGGCGACCCCTGCCCAGGCTCCGCCGCCACGGGACCCCAAGCCCTCGTCGTGAAGGCGTCGCATCAGGCAGAGTGATCACCAGCAGCAGTCGAGCGAAGGGAGGGTGACGGGTCGTGAGCAGCGAACCGCTCGGCCAGTACGGCGCCCAGTACGCCCAGCCGTACGTGCACCAGCGCCGCACCTATCTGATCGGCAAGTCCCGGCCCAACGCGCCGATCGGCCGCAACCGGGAGTCCGGAGAGATCATGCTGATCATCTTCGGGGCCTTCCTCGGCATGATCTGGGGTCTGGCGATGCCGGTCCTGCCGTTGCGGATCGCCGGCCTGGTCGCCTTCCCGCTGCTCGCCATCGCCGCCGTGTACGTGCCGTACCGGCGCCGCACCTTCTACAAGTGGGTCGAGATCAACCGCAGTTACCGGCGCATCGTGCGCAGCGGCCGGGCGGTGTGGCGCTCGGACGCGGTGGACGCCGGTACCCGTCTGGACGGCCGTGAGGTGGAGGTCGGCCCGCCGCCGGGGGTCGGCCGGCTGCGCTGGCTGAGCGCGCCGTTCGGCCCGGACGAGGTGGCGGTGCTGATGCACCTGGAGCGGCGTACGGTCACCGCCGCGATCGAGATCGAGGGGCCGGGCGTCGGCCTGCGCGACTCGGAGGACCAGGAGGCGCTGGTCGACCGGTTCGGCACGCTGCTCAAGCACGTGGCCAACGGCGACGGCTTCGTGACCAGGCTGCAGATGCTGGCCCGTACCCTGCCCGCCGACCCGGACGCGCACGCCAAGGACGTGGAGCGGCGCGGCAACGCGGATGCGTCGGGCTGGCTCAAGGACTCGTACGACCAGCTGCAGTCGATGGTCTCCACCTCCTCCGAGCAGCACCGGGCGTACCTGGTGGCCTGCATGCACTACAACCGGGACCTGGCGGCCGAGGCGCACGCGATGGGCCGGACGGCCGGTGGGCGGCGGGCCAGGGACGACGACGGCCTGGCGGCCGTGATGGCCCGTGAACTGACCGACATCTGCGCCCGGCTGGCGGAGGCGGACATCCGGGTGCGGCAGCCGCTGGGCCAGGCGCGGCTCTCCTCGCTGCTGCACTCGATGTACGACCCGGACCACCCGATCGACCACATCCAGGCGATGTCCCAGCGGAACGCCTGGCCGGCCGAGCTGGACGCCACCCACCCGCAGTTCCTGCAGGCCAAGACGCGCGAGTCGGCGACCCGGGCGCCGTGGTGCCACTCCACCGCCTGGATCAAGGAGTGGCCGCTGACCCCGGTCGGGGTCAACTTCCTGGCGCCGCTGCTGGTGCACACCCCGGACGTGATCCGTACGGTGGCCGTCACCATGGACCTGGAACCGACCGACGTGGCGATCGAGCGGATGCTGACCGAGAAGACCAACGACGAGGCGGAGTCCAGCCGCGCCGCCAAGATGAACCGGACGGTCGACCCGCGCGACCTGGCCCACTCGGGCCGGGTGGACCAGCGCGGTGACGACCTGGCCTCGGGCGCGGCCGGGGTCAACCTGGTCGGGTACATCACGGTGTCCGCACGCAACCCGGAGGCGCTGGCCCGTGACAAGCGGACCATCCGGGCCTCGGCGGGCAAGTCCTACCTGAAGCTGGAGTGGTGCGACCGCGAGCACCACCGGGCCTTCGTCAACACCCTCCCGTTCGCCACGGGCATCCGCCGCTGATTCTCCCTGGAGGCCCGCGTCATGTCGCTCGGCAACCTCACCGACGCCTTCACCAGCCTGATGTTCGGCCGGGTGGAGACCACCCGGCTGCCGGTCCGCACCTCGACCGGGCAGGCGCAGGCGGTCTACCTGCCCACCGCCGCACCGGGGTTGGGTGATTCGGGCGTGATCATCGGTCGCGAGGTGTACAGCGGGAAGGGCTACGTCTACGACCCGTTCCAGCTGTACGGGCAGCAGCTGCCCGCCCCGCACTGGCTGGTGCTCGGCGAGTCCGGCAACGGCAAGTCGGCGCTGGAGAAGACGTACGTGCTGCGCCAACTGCGCTTCCGGGACCGGCAGGTGGTGGTGCTGGACGCGCAGGGCGAGGACGGCGTCGGCGAGTGGAACCTGATCGCCGAGGCGCTGGGGATAAAGTCCATCCGGCTCGACCCGATGGCCGCCAGGGACGGCGGGGTGAAGCTCAACCCGCTGGATCCGGCGATCACCACCACCGGCCAGCTGTCGCTGCTGCGCACCATCATCGAGGTGGCGATGGGGCGCGGTCTGGAGGAGCGGGCCGGCTTCGCGCTGAAGGCCGCGCACGCCCATGTGCACGCGACGGTGACCGACCGCCAGCCGGTACTGGACGACATCATCACCACGCTGCGCAATCCCGACCTCACCTCGGTGGAGTCGCTCGGGGTGGGCGTCCAGGAGGTGCAGTCCTGGGGACTGGACGTGGCGCTGGTGCTGGACCGGCTGGTCGACGGTGACCTGCGCGGCATGTTCGACGGGCCGACCACGGCCGGCATCGACCTGGACGCGCCGCTGATCGTCTTCGACCTGTCGCACATCGACCGCAACTCGATCGCGATGCCGATCCTGATGGCGATCGTCGGGGTCTGGCTGGAGCACACCTGGCTGCGGCCGGACCGGGTGAAGCGCATCTTCCTGGTCGAGGAGGCCTGGCACATCATCAACAGTCCATTCGTGGCCCAGCTGTTCCAGCGCCTGCTGAAGTTCGGACGGCGGCTCGGCCTGTCGTTCGTCGCGGTGGTGCACCACCTCTCGGACGTGGTGGACGGAGCGGCGGCCAAGGAGGCGTCGGCGATCCTGAAGATGGCCTCCACCCGGACGATCTACATGCAGAAGGCGGAGGAGGCGCGGTCCACCGGGCGGGTGCTCGGTCTGCCGCGTTGGGCGGTCGAGATCATCCCGACACTGTCGCCCGGTATCGCGGTGTGGGACGTCAACGGCAACGTCCAGGTGGTGAAGCACATCATCACCGAGACGGAGCGGCCGCTGGTGTACACGGACCGCGCGATGACCGAGGACGCGGTGGCGGAGCGGAACCGGGCGGAGCAGCAACTGGCCGCCGAGCCGCGGATGTAGCCGATAGCCGGTCGGTTTTCCCCCGGGTCAAGAATCGGCAATGCATTCGTTACGTCAGATGTCCTGACAGCTACGCGCGTTGAACCTAGGCTTCAGTGGCCAACACGCCGCTCACAGGGGGATACGCATGTCCACAGCCAGACACCGGATGCGGGCGGCGGCCGTTGCCGCCGGACTGATCGGGGCCGTGCTGGTGCCGGGGGTCGCCGAGGCCCACGGCCACCACGGGACCGAGGACCTCCAACTCCTCGCCATCAACGACTTCCACGGCAACCTGGAGCCCCCGGCGGGATCCTCCGGCACCATCAAGGAGGTCGACCCGAAGACCGGTGAGGTCGTCTCGACCCCGGCGGGCGGTGTGGAGTACCTGGCCACCGAGCTGCGCCAGGCCCGCAAGGGGCACCCCAACTCGGTCACCGTCGCCGCCGGAGACATCGTCGGCGCCAGCCCGCTGCTCTCCAGCCTGTTCCACGACGAGCCGACCATCGAGGCGATGAACAAGCTCGGCCTGGACGTGACCAGCGTCGGCAACCACGAGTTCGACCACGGCGCGGCCGAGCTGCTGCGCAAGCAGAACGGCGGCTGTGCGGCGGACGGCTGCAAGGGCGGGCACAAGTTCAAGGGCGCCGAGTTCCAGTACCTGGCCGCCAACGTCACCAACGAGAAGACCGGCCGGACCCTGCTGCCCCCGTACTGGGTGAAGAACGTGCACGGGGTCAAGGTCGGCTTCATCGGGGTCACGCTGGAGGGCACGCCCAACATCGTCACGGCGGCGGGCGTCAAGGGCCTGAAGTTCGCGGGCGAGGTCACCACGATCAACAAGTACGCCGCGGAGCTCAAGCGCAAGGGCGTCAACTCGATCGTCGCGCTGATCCACGAGGGCGGGTACCCGGCCTCCAGCACGTACAACTACGACTGCGGCCCGGCCGGCCAGGGAATCTCGGGCCCGATCGTGGACATCGCGAAGAAGCTCGACCCGGCGGTCGGCGCGATCGTCACCGGGCACACCCACAACTCCTACGCCTGCTCGATCCCGGACCCCAACGGTGTCCCGCGCTCGGTGACCAGCGCCGCCTCCTTCGGTCGGCTGTACACCGAGATCGACCTGAAGCTGGACCGGCGGACCGGCACCATCGTCCGGCCCTCGGTCACCGCGGCCAACCACGTGGTGCGGCGGGACGTGCCCAAGGCGCCCGACATGACCAGGCTGATCGACCAGTACAACAAGCTGGCCGCGCCGATCGCCAACCGCCCGGTCGGCTACATCGGCGCGGACGTCAACGGCCGTGGCTCCACCGCGTTCGAGAAGCCGCTCGGCGACGTGATCGCCGACGCCCAGCTGGAGGGGATGGCGCCCAAGGACAAGGGCGGTGCGCAGATCGCCTTCATGAACCCCGGCGGCATCCGCTCCGACCTGGTCTACAAGGCCGCCGGCAGCGAGGGTGACGGCGTGGTGACGTACGGCGAGGCGTTCACCGTCCAGCCGTTCACCAACATGATGCAGGTCAAGACGCTGACCGGGGCCCAGGTCATCCAGCTGCTCCAGCAGCAGGTGAGCGGCCTGAACGCCGAGGCGCCGAAGATCCTCCAGTCCTCGGCCGGCCTGGCCTACACCCTCGACCTCACCAAGACCGGCGCCGACCGGATCGTGGTCCCCTCGATCAAGCTGAACGG
Source organism: Kitasatospora cystarginea (assembly GCF_039533515.1). Lineage (NCBI taxonomy): Bacteria > Bacillati > Actinomycetota > Actinomycetes > Kitasatosporales > Streptomycetaceae > Kitasatospora > Kitasatospora cystarginea. The sequence continues at coordinate 23,851 of NZ_BAAATR010000017.1, forward strand.
CGCGCCGATCGACCCGGCCGCCTCGTACCGGGTCGCGGCCAACGAGTTCCTGGCCGGTGGCGGCGACGGCTTCCCGGCCTTCGCGGCCGGCACCGACAAGCTGGTCGGCGCCTCCGACCTGGACGTCCTTACCGCCTACCTCGGCGCGCACAGCAAGGCGGGCAGCCCGCTGGCCGTGCCCGCGCAGGACCGGATCAAGGTCATCGGCACCGGTGAGGACAAGGACTGACCCTCGCCTGCACATTGCGGGGCGGGGCGCCTTCGGGCGCCCCGCCCCTCGGCGTCCGGGGATCCGTCCTAACCGGTCCTACTGCGGCAGGTCGGACTGGCCGGGCAGGCGGATGGTGGCCAGCGCCCCGGGGCCGCCGTCCCGGGCGGGGCCGAGGGCGACCTCGCCGCCGGTGTCCTGGATCGTCTGGGCGACGATCGACAGCCCGAGGCCGGAGCCGGGGAGCTGGCGGGAGGACGGGGAGCGCCAGAACCGGTCGAAGACGTAAGGGAGTTCGTCCGGCGGGATGCCGGGGCCGTGGTCGCGGACGGTCAACGTGCCCTGGTGGAGGGCGACTTCGATGGTGCCGCCGGGCGGCGAGTACTTGACCGCGTTGTCCAGGAGGTTGATCACGGCACGGTCCAGGGCCGGGCCGTCGCCCCGTACGTACCACGGGTCCAGCTCGACCGCGAAGGTCAGGCTGGGGCCGCGCAGCCTGGCCCGTTCCACGGCGCGGGCGGCGATGTCGTGCAGCGCCAGCACGGTCAGGTTCTGGCCGGGCTTGGGGGAGTCCGGGCGGGACAGCTGCAGCAGGTCGCCGATCAGCACGGTGAGTTCCTGCATCTGGGCCTTCATGTTGCCCAGCAGCTTGGTGCGGGTGGCGGGCGGCAACGGGCGGCCGGTCTCGTCGCTGCGGATCATCAGGTCGACGTTGGTGCGCAGCGAGGTGAGCGGGGTGCGCAGTTCGTGGCCGGCGTCGGCGATCAGCCGGGTCTGGCGCTCGCGGGAGTTCAGCAGCGCGGTGGACATCGAGTTGAAGGACGTGGCCAGCCGGGCGATCTCGTCGTTGCCCTGGACCGGGATGGTGGTGCCGACCTCCTCGGTACGGGCGATGTGCTCCACCACGTCGGTGAGTTGGTCGACCGGCTTGAGCGCCTGCCGGGCCACCAGGGTGCCGGTCACCCCGGCACCGACCACGCCGAGGCCGGCGACGCCGATCAGGAGCAGGCCGAGGCCGCGCAGTGCGTTCTCCTGGTTGGCCGTCTCGTTGGCCACCAGCATCACGAACGGCTTGGCCGTCCCGTCTTCCATCGCCAGCGTCACCGGTGACTGGCGGACCAGGGCGGGGCGTCCGTTCTCGTAGCTGCCTTCCCGAAAGGTGTAGGAGAGGCCGGAGTCGAGGCGGCTGAGATCGGAGGGGTCAACATTGATGATCTTGGTTGAGCCGGTCGGGAAGCAGACCATGCCGTCGGCAGCGACGAGTTGGACGTCCCACTTGTTCGGGAATGGATGGGCCGGCCGAATGCTGTCCAGCTGTTTGGAGCGGCTGAGAGCTTGGTAGGCGGTCGATCCGCAGCTGAGCAAACCCTTCGGGGAAGCCGGCTTCTCCTGCGGGAGGACCGGCCTGGGGGGAGCCTCCTGCAGGGTCTGCTTCACCTGCTTGTACAGCTGGTCCTTGACCAGGAACCAGCACGCCAGGGCGGACAGCGCGATCGCCACCGCCACCGCGGCGGCGGTGAGCATGGCCAGCCGGCTCCGCAGGGAGCGGGAGCGGAACCAGCCGGTCAGCCGGTGGAACAGTCTCACGCCGCGGCGCCCGCTGCGGTGCGCAGGGCGTAGCCGACGCCGCGGACGGTCTGGATCAGGCGGGGCATGCCGCCCTGTTCGGTCTTGCGGCGCAGGTACATGACGTAAACGTCCAGCGAGTTGGAGGAGGGCTCGAAGTCGAAGCCCCAGACCGCCTTGAGGATCTGCTCGCGGGTGAGCACCTGGCGGGGGTGCGAGAGGAACATCTCCAGCAGCATGAACTCGGTGCGGGTGAGCTCGATGGACTTGCCCTCGCGGCTGACCTCGCGGGTGGCGGTGTTCATCCGCAGGCCGCCGAAGGCGAGTACGTCGCTGTCGCTGTCCTCGGCGGCCGCGCGGGCGGCGGCCTCGTTGGCGATGGCGCTGCGGCGCAGCAGGGCCCGGACCCGAGCGAGCAGTTCGTCCAGTTCGAACGGCTTGGCGAGGTAGTCGTCGGCGCCGACGTCCAGGCCGGTGACCCGGTCGCCGACGGCGTCGCGGGCGGTGAGCATCAGGACGGGCACGGCGTCGCCGCGGCCCCGCATCCGGCGGACGGCGGTGAGGCCGTCCATCCGGGGCATCATGATGTCCAGCAGGACGAGGTCGGGCCGCTCGCGCTCGACGGCGTTCAGCGCCTCGTAGCCGTCGGTGGCGGTGGTGACGTCGTAGCCCTCGAAGGCGAGGCTGCTCTCCAGGGCGTCCCGCAGGGCGGGCTCGTCGTCGACCACGAGGATGCGGGCGGTGGAGCCCGCGGCCTCGGCGAAGGTGCGGTCGTCGGCGGGGGGAGTCATGGGCCGGTGGCCTTTCTGCGTCCGGGTGTCCTGAGCAATTGTGCGTCGACCGGGCCGCGAACACGGCGGGTTGCGACAGCTTCGGTTGACGGTCAGAGGGTCTGACCGGCCTGGAGCTTGGGCAGCAGCCGCTTGATGTCGTTGATCGGGATCGCGAAGCCGAGGCCGACGCTGCCCGCGTTGTCGCTGCCCGTGTCACCGGAGTTGCTGTCCGAGTACATGGCCGAGTTGACGCCGATCACCTGGCCGCCGGCGTTGATCAGCGGACCGCCGGAGTTGCCGGGGTTGAGCGCGGCGTCGGTCTGCAGGGCCTTGTAGTTGGCGGTGTCCCCGCCGGGGGCGGAGCCGGTGCGCTGGCCGGGGAGGAACGGGGAGCCGAAGCCGCCGTTGTCGCGGGTGGAGCCCTCGTCGACCTGGACGGTGACCGGGCGGTCCTTGGCGCTGATGATGCCGGAGGTGACCGTGCCGGTCAGGCCCTCGGGGTTGCCGATGGCGACCACCGGGTCGCCGATCTGCATGCTGTCGGAGTCGCCGAGGGTGGCGGGGGCGAGGCCGCTGACACCGGAGGCGTTGATCACCGCGACGTCCGTGGACTTGTCGGTGCCCTTCACGGTGGCGCTCGCGGTGCTGCCGTTGTGGAAGGTGACGGTGATCTGGCCGTCGTCGCCGACCGCGCCGGAGATGACGTGGTAGTTGGTGAGGATCTGCCCGTCGGAGGTGAGGACCACGCCGGTGCCGGTCGCGGTGCCGGTGCTGGACTTCACGGTGATCTGGACGACGCTCGGGGAGAGGGCGGCGGCGATCGCGGCCACGTTGCCGGTGGAGCTGGAGGAGACCGGGCTGACCACGGTGGAGGCGGCGGGGCCGGCGGCGGTGGCCCGGTGGCCGACCAGCGCGCCTCCGGCCGCTCCGCCGAGCACGGCGGCGATCGCGGCCACGGCGGTGACCAGGGCGAGCCTGCCCTTGAGCAGGCCGCGCACGGCGTGGCGGGCCGGGGCCTGCGGTGCCTCGACGGCGGGGAGCGGGGCGGTCGGGAACCCGGCCTCCGGGGCCGGGGACTCCTCGGGGGCGGGCCAGTGGCCGTAGCGGTATGAGGCGTTGCTGTCCGACCCGGTGAGGTACGGACCGGTGGCCGCCTGCTCTTCGTTGGTGCGGTGCTGATCGCTCATGGATCCAACGTCGGCCCGCTGGATGAAGATCTGATGAGAACCGACTTTGAACCTGCCGAGAAGCCTGTTGGCTTCTCATAAAGCCAGGTCAGCGTACGGATCAACCGGTGTGCCGGATCAGCTCCCGGAAGCCCCGTCGCAGCCGCAGGAACGCCGTACCACCAGGCGCGACGGGAACTTGCGCACCCGCTCGGTGTCGGAACCCGGGACCATCAGCGAGTCGTCCAGCACCAGGTCGACCGCGGCCCGGGCCATGGCGTCCCGGTCGGAGGCCACCGTGGTCAGCGGCGGGTCGACGAACGCCGCCTCGGGCACGTCGTCGTAGCCGGCCACCGCCAGGTCCTCCGGCACCCGCAGGCCGACCTCACGCGCGGCCCGCAGGACACCGATCGCCTGGTCGTCGGTGGAGCAGAAGATGGCCGGCGGGCGGTCGGGGGAGCGCAGCAGCTCCACCGCGACCTGGTAGGCGCCGTAGCGGTTGAACGGGGCGTCCAGCAGGTGGGGCTCGGTGGGCAGGTCGTGGGCGTCCATGGCCCGCTGCCAGCCCTCGACGTGGTCGATGACCGGGTCGCCCGGCGCGGGCGCCTCCACCGGGCCGCCGAAGCAGACCACGTACGGGTGCCCGTGGTGCTCCAGCAGGTGGCGGACGGCCAGCTCGGCGCCGGCCACGTCATCGCTGACCACGGCGACGTCGTCGATCGCCTCGGGGCGGCGGTGCAGCAGCACCACCTTGGCGCCCTCCATGGCGGCGAACTCCTCCGCCGCGCGCTGCGAGGGGCCCTGGCTGACCAGGATCAGACCGGAGACCCGCATGCCGAGGAAGGCGCGGACGTAGTGCACCTCGCGGTCGTCCGCGTAGTCGGAGTTGCCGATCAGCACGAGCTTGCCGCGCTCGGAGGCGGCGCGTTCCACGGCGTGTGCCATCTCGGCGAAGAACGGCTGGCGGGCGTCGGGGACGACCATGCCGATCAGGTTGGTGCGGCGGGAGGCCATCGCCTGGGCGACGCTGTTCGGCCGGTAGCCGAGCTGGTCGATCGCCGCGAGCACCTTCTCCCTGGTCGCGGGCGCGACCGGGCGCGGCCCGTTGTTGATGACGTAGCTGACGACCGCCGTCGAGGTCCCAGCCAGTCGGGCTACATCGTCGCGCGTCACCTTGGCCACGCAGGGAGTCTACGCGGGTCGCACGACAGCGCTATGAGCAGTGTCACGGACGCCACACGTCGGCGACCTCGAACCCGGTGCAGAACCGGACAAGCCGGGCGGCCGCCGTTGCGACCGCCGGGCCCGGCGCCGGGTTCAGGCCTCCTGCGCGGCGGCCGCTCTGGACGGCTCGACGCTCGGCCGCTCGCCCTTGTCCTGGGCCGTCGCCACCACGAAGCGGTAGCCGACGTTGCGGACGGTGCCGATCAGCTGCTCGTGCTCCACACCCAGCTTGGCCCGCAGCCGCCGGACGTGGACGTCGACAGTGCGGGTGCCCCCGAAGTAGTCGTAGCCCCAGACCTCCTGCAGCAGCTGTGCCCGGGTGAAGACCCGGCCGGGGTGTTGCGCGAGGTACTTGAGCAGCTCGAACTCCTTGAAGGTCAGGTCCAGCACCCGGCCCTTGAGCTTGGCGGAGTACGTCGCCTCGTCCACCGAGAGGTCGCCGTTGCGGATCTCCATCGGGCTGTCGTCCGTCGACACCTGGAGCCGGCCCATGGCCAGGCGCAGCCGGGCCTCGACCTCGGCGGGCCCGGCGGTGTCCAGCAGGACGTCGTCGATGCCCCACTCGGCGGTGACGGCGGCCAGTCCGCCCTCGGTGACCACCAGGAGCAGCGGGCAGCCGATCCCGGTGGAGCGCAGCAGCTGGCAGAGGCTGCGGATCTGCGGCAGGTCGCGCCGTCCGTCGACCAGGATCACGTCGGCGCTCGGCGTGTCCACCAGGGCCGACCCCTCGGCCGGTGCCACCCGTACGTTGTGCAGCAGCAGTCCGAGGGCGGGCAGTACCTCGGCGGACGGCTGCAGTGCGTTGGTGAGGAGCAGAAGAGAACTCATACCCGGTGGTCCCCTTTCCGGGTCGTCGCGGTCGCAGCGGGGCGGCTGCCGCCACAGCCGGCAGTGGCGGCTGCGAAGTGAGAGTGAGGTGGGGGAGGACTCTGCACCGGGGACGTTCCGGCCGGTCCGGTGCAGCGCAGGGCGGCGCGGGACGTGCACCGGAGGTCCCGCAACCCCTGCTGCTCCGTTCGTGCCCTGCTCATCCGCGAACCTTCCGGGTCTGCTCCCGCACCGGGTGGCGGCCCGGGGCGGTCCTCGTGGTCGGCGCGGGTGGGGCACCGGCGGTGAGGACGTCCGTGGTGGGTGTCCTGAATGCACAAAAGGACCCGGGGGCGACTCTGCCCGGATCCCTTACGTCCACGAGGATAGCCGACCACTCTGCGCAGCGGGAGAGTGTCCCAGCGTCGGCTGGGCCACACGGCGGCGGCCGGGTCGGCGTCCGGTGGGGCCCGTCATGGACCGGTCTTGACCTGGCCTTGACCCGGTCCTGGTGCGGCCCCGGGGTCGGTTGGGCGGCCGCGCCGACCGGTTCGAGCCGGGCTGTTCCCGGTCGGGGGCCCGCCTCGGTCATCATGGGAGCCGCACCGGCCGCACGGTACGTGTACACCGAACAGTGGCGGCCCGGCATCAGGAGCCGGTCGGCCGCACCGGGCGAGGACGACGAGGAGGGGTTGCCATGGCTGCGACCACCGATGCCGGTGACGCGCTGGACTCGCCCGCGCGAGTGACGTCACCTGAGCGGGTGACGGCGCCGGGAGTCCCGGTGGCGGGGACCATCCGGTACTGGGCCGCCGCCAAGGCGGCCGCCGGGACGGCCGAGGAGCCCTATCTGGCGGCGACGCTCGCCGAAGCACTGGCGGCGGCGCGCGCCCGGCACACGAGTCGTCCGCGCCTGCTCCAGGTGCTCGACCACTGCTCCTACCTGGTGGACGGCGAACAGGTGGGTCACCGGGAGCACGCCGCCGTCCTGCTCACCGAGGGCGGCACGGTCGAGGTGCTGCCCCCCTTCGCCGGAGGGTGAGTCGCCGGCGGGTACGGCCCGGTGAGCGCTCCGCCTGAGGAGAAGGCGGCGCTGCCAGGCAGTGGGTCGGAACCGGACTCCGGTTCGGTTCGTCGTAGGTCCGTACGGTGCTTGGATCGGACGGGGACGAGAGGCACGTCATACATGCGCGGCTTGCTCAAGCTGATCATCGGCCTGGCGGTTCTGCTCGGACTGCTGGTGGGCGCGGACCGGATCGCGGTCGGCGTGGCCCAGGACGAGGCCGCCGACCGGCTGGTCAGTACCGGGAAGATCAGCGGCCGCCCGAAGGTCTCGATCGACGGGTTCCCCTTCCTCACCCAAGCGGTGGCGGGCCGCTTCGACAGCGTCCGGCTCTCGGGTGAGGGCGTGACGGTCAGCGGCGGCCGGGAGAAGGTGCCGCTGCGCTCGTTCAGCATGCAGCTGTCCGGGGTGGAGGTCGGCAGCGGCTACCGCAGCGCCACCGTGCACAGCGGTAGCGGCAGCGGCGTCGTCTCGTACGGCGACGTGGCCAGGCTGGTCTCGGGCACCGAGCAGATCGAGCTCTCCTACGCCGGGCCGGGCGAGGTCGGGGCCTCGGTCGGCGGAATGCCGGTCGGCCAGGGCAGCGTGCACAGCAAGGGCGACACCATCACCGCCGACGGCTTCCGGCTCGGCGGCCTGGGAGCGCTGTTGAACGGGGCCGCGAACGGCCTGCTGGGACCGCGCAGCTTCACCCTGACCGATCTGCCGGCCGGACTGAGCCTGGAGAGCGCGACGCCCGAGCCGGACGGCCTCAAGCTCACCTTCCACGGCAGCGACGTCAAGCTGGTCGGCTGACCCGCACCTGCTCCCCGGGCTCGACCGTCCCCGGCGGGCTGGTCGAACGACTGTCTCCGTATCGCTCTGCGAGACGGACTGTCCAGTGACGAGCCCGCTGAGCTGCCCGAACACCCCTTTTCGGGGATCCTGGAACAGCGTCGAGACGACCCCGCGCATCGGGAAAATTCTGAAATCTCGATATTCGAAACATTTCATCTCAATATTCGACACACTGATGACAGTGGACCGCGCTTGTCCCTAGCATCGTCGGCATGAAGCGACAGGCGGAACTCACGAAGCGGCGGGCGGTAGACCTGTGCCGCGTGGCCGCTTGCCTGTGTCGAATGCGCTGACCGGGCGGTTCTGACCGGCATTTCCGGCCCGCCCGACCCCTTGCCAGCGGTCTGAACTGGCACATTGCCGCCCAGTGCCGTCCGGCATCCCCCGATCTGAGCACGGTGCGACCCGCAATTCCCCTGTCTCGACATCTGGACAGATGCACGGACGGGGCGTAGTCGAGCACTTCCCGAGCAGCCTTCCGCCAACCGCCCCCGGATGGAGAACCCCATGAGCCGCAGCGACGTCCTGGTCGACGCCGACTGGGTCCAGGCCCACCTGAACGATCCGAAGGTCGTCCTCGTCGAGGTCGACGAGGACACCTCCGCGTACGACAAGAACCACATCCGCAACGCCGTCCGGATCGACTGGAAGAAGGACCTCCAGGACCCGGTCCGCCGCGACTTCGTCGACCAGGCCGGCTTCGAGGCGCTGCTCAGCGCCAAGGGCATCGCGGGCGACCACACCGTGGTGCTCTACGGCGGCAACAACAACTGGTTCGCCTCGTACGCCTACTGGTACTTCAAGCTGTACGGCCACGGCGACGTCCGCCTGCTGGACGGCGGCCGCAAGAAGTGGGAGCTGGACTCCCGCGAGCTGGTCGCCGAGGTGCCCGAGCGCGCCGCGACCGAGTACCGGGCGAAGGCCCAGGACACCTCGATCCGCGCCTTCCGCGACGAGGTGCTGGCCGCGATCGGCAACCTGAACCTGGTCGACGTCCGTTCGCCCGACGAGTTCAGCGGCAAGCTGCTCGCCCCGGCGCACCTCCCGCAGGAGCAGTCGCAGCGCCCGGGCCACGTCCCCAGCGCCCGCAACATCCCGTGGGCCAAGAACGCCAACGACGACGGCACCTTCAAGAGCGACGAGGAGCTGAAGGCCCTCTACGAGGCCGAGGGCGTCGACCTGGCCAAGGACACCATCGCCTACTGCCGGATCGGCGAGCGCTCGGCGCTCACCTGGTTCGTGCTGCACGAGCTGCTCGGCCAGCAGAACGTGAAGAACTACGACGGTTCCTGGACCGAGTACGGCAGCCTGGTCGGCGTGCCGATCGAGCTCGGCAACTGATCACCCGGCCCGACACCGGTAACCAGAGGAGAGAAGACATGTGCGGTGCGAAGGCCGGCGGCCCGGACCTGGCAGGAGTTGACGTGGCCAAGGAGACGATCATCCAGGGTTCGGTGACCCGCGACGGCGAGCCGGTGCACGGCTACGTCCGGCTGCTGGACGGCAACGGCGACTTCACCGCCGAGGTGCCCACCTCGGCCAGCGGGCAGTTCCGCTTCTTTGCCCGCCCGGGCACCTGGACGCTGCGCGCGCTGGTGCCGGGCGCGACCGTGGACCGCGTGGTGGTCGCCTCCCCCGGGGCCCAGACCGAGGTCCCGATCGCGATCTGACGCGACTCATCGGCGAACGCGCTGAGGGCCCCTGCCACAGCGGGGGTCCTCAGCCATACCCTGGAGACGTGCAGGCACGTCAGCGCCACATCCGCTACTTCGTCATGATGGGCATCTGCATCGGACTGTTCGTCCTGGCGTGGGGCGTGGTGCGCTTCTGGTCGCTGGCGGCCGCGATCGGGATGTGCCTGGTCGCCATGGTCATCCCGCCGCTCGCGGCCGTCCTCGCCAACCGGCGCGACCGGGACGACGACTGGTGGAACGACCCGCGCTGGGACGACCCCAAGTGGGACCAGCCGGGCCACGACCGGGACCGCCCCGACCACGAGCAGCGCCCCTGAGGGCGCCGTCAGTAGACCAGGGCCTGGACGCCGTCGACCGTGATCTCGCTGACGAACACCTGGGCCCCCGCGATCCGGACCCCGTCCAGGGTGTCCTTCTCGGTGATGTCGCGCCGGGCCGCGCACTGGGTGCAGAGGGTGACGGTGCCGGCCGCCAGGATCGACTCCAGCAGGTCGGGCAGCGGTGCGGCGTGCGGCAGTTCGAACTCCGCCGCCCGTCCCGGCAGGGCGAACCAGGAGGACTCGCCGGTGAGCCAGAGCGAGACCTCGACCCCGCTCGCGACGGCGACCGCCGCCACCGTGAACGCCTGCGAACAGCGCTCCGGAGCGTCCGCCCCGGCCGTGACCTTGATGACCAGCTTCTTCGTCATGACGCCACCATAGCGACGGGAAGTCGGGCCTCGCCGAGACCCGGAGAGGGGTGGCCGATAGACTCTGCGCCGTCGTACTGTCCGCCATCCCCCGCTGCTGGGAGCGCCCCGTGACCGGTCTCGAAATCTTCTTCGACTGCCTGCTTGCTCTCATGGCCGTCCTGATCACCTGGTTCGCCATCTTCTCGGTGATGAAGCTGTACCAGGGCCAGCGCTGATCCCGGCTGCCGTACGGTTGAGTCGAGTCCATCACCGACGACAGCGACCAGGAACATGATCGAGATCCCCTCTGACCTCCACAAGGACGTCGTCCCGCTGGCCTTCCTCCTGGGTACCTGGGAGGGCGCGGGCGTCTACGACTTCCCCGGCACGGAGAAGTGCAACTTCGGCCAGGAGATCATCTTCCGGCACGACGGCCGCCCCTTCCTGGAGTTCCGCTCCCGCACCTGGGTGCTGAACAACGACGGCGAGAAGGTCCGTCCGCTGGAGAACGAGCACGGCTTCTGGCGGATCACCACCAACCCGCACGGCACCAGCGGTGAGCGCGAGATCGAGTTCTCCTCGGTCCGCGACGACGGCACCGTGGAGATCTGGTACGGCAAGCTGCACGACGGCAAGCCGCAGATCGACCTCGCCACCGACGCGGTCGCCCGGATCGAGGGTTCGGCCCCGTACAGCGGCGGCAAGCGGCTCTACGGCCTGGTGAAGGAGGAACTGCTCTGGGTCGGCGAGAAGTCCGCCCCCGAGGTCCCGCTGCGGCCGTACATGTCGGCGCAGCTGAAGAAGGTGCTCAACCAGGCCAAACTGATCCAGGACATCGCGGACCTGCCGGACGACGGCATCGCGTTCTTCCGCTGAGTCGCCGCTGCCGGCCAGGCGGCGGACCGGAGCGTGCGGGGTGGGGACCGGTCGTTCGGCCGGTCCCTACACTTGTCTCACGACCTCGAACCGGGTAGGGACACCACCGTGGCGAACACCGACACTCCCACCGACTGGAAAGCCGACCTGCGTGAGCGCGGCTACCGCCTCACCCCGCAGCGCCAGCTGGTGCTGGAGGCGGTCGACGTGCTCGACCACGCCACGCCCGACGAGATCCTCAGTCAGGTCAGGAAGACCGCCAGCGGCGTCAACATCTCCACCGTGTACCGGACGCTGGAGCTGCTGGAGGAGCTCGGCCTGGTCTCGCACGCCCACCTCGGCCACGGCGCCCCCACCTACCACCTGGCGGGCCGGCACACCCATCTGCACCTGGTCTGCCGGGACTGCGACAAGGTCACCGAGACCGACACCGCGATCGCCGCACCGCTGATCGACAGCCTGCGCGCCGAACACGGATTCGACACCGACCTCAAGCATTTCGCCATCTTCGGCCGCTGCGCCGACTGCACCGCCAAACTGCCCAGGGAACACCCGTAAGCTGACCGGTATGACCGGTACCAAGAGCCCGCTGCTCGCCCTGCCCGGCGCCGTCCCCGCCGAGGGGCCGGACGAGGGCGTGGCCGCCCACTACGGCGAGATCTTCCCCGAGCAGCGGCGGCTGGCCGCCGGCGAGGGCTTCGTGGACCTCTCGCACCGCGGTGTGATCACCGTGAGCGGCGAGGACCGGCTGTCCTGGCTGCACCTGCTGCTCACCCAGCACGTCAGCCAGCTCCCGCCGCACCAGGCCACCGAGGCGCTCATCCTCTCCCCGCACGGGCACGTCGAGCACGCCCTCTACCTGGTGGACGACGGCAGCACGGTCTGGGCGCACGTCGAGCCCGGCACCCAGCAGGCGCTGATCGCCTACCTGGAGAGCATGAAGTTCTTCTACCGGGTGGAGGTCAGGGACGCGACCGCCGACTACGCGGTGGTGCACCTGCCGAACGGATCCTCCGCCTCCGCCGAGGGCGCCGCGGCGGTACGTGAAGTGTCGCCGGGCGGCTCTGCCGCGGGCCCCTACGGGCGCGACCTGTTCGTGCCGCGCGACCGGCTGGAGGCACTTGCCGCCGGCTACGGTCCGGCCGCCGGGATCTGGGCGTACGAGGCGCTGCGGATCGAGGCGCACCGCCCGCGGCTCGGGTTCGAGACCGACCACCGCACCATCCCGCACGAGGTGGACTGGCTGACCACCGCCGTGCACCTGCAGAAGGGCTGCTACCGGGGCCAGGAGACGGTCGCCCGGGTGCACAACCTCGGCCGCCCGCCGCGCCGCCTGGTCTTCCTGCACCTGGACGGCCTGGAGGAGACGCTGCCGCCGCACGGTACCGAGGTGCGGCTGGCGAGCGATCCGGACGGGCGCGCGCTCGGCTTCGTGACCTCCTCGGCGCGCCACCACGAGCTGGGGCCGATCGCGCTGGCGATCGTCAAGCGGAACGTGCCCGTTGACGCGCCGCTACTGGCCGGTACGGTGCCGGCCGCGCAGGAGGTCGTCGTCCCGCAGTAGCCCGGCGCGGTCAGACCTCCAGCAGCACCGTGAAGGGGCCGTCGTTCACCAGCGCGACCTTCATGTCCGCGCCGAACCGGCCGGTCTCCACCTTGGCGCCCAGCGTCCGCAGCTCGGCCGCCACGGCGTCCACCAGCGGCTCGGCGAGCGGGCCGGGGGCCGCGGCGTTCCAGGTGGGGCGGCGGCCCTTGCGGGCGTCCCCGTACAGGGTGAACTGGCTGATCACCAGCAGCGGGGCGCCCAGATCGGAACAGGACTGCTCGACGGCGTCCTCGCCGCCGTCGAGGAGGCGCAGCGTCCAGAGTTTGCGGGCCAGTTGGGCCGCCTTGGCGGGGGTGTCGTCGTGGGTGACGCCGACCAGGACGCAGAGCCCGGGTCCCTCGATCGATCCGACCTTCTCGCCGTCCACCGTGACGCTTGCCTCGGTCACTCGCTGCACCACTGCTCGCATGCCGCCATTGTGCCGGAGGCGTGCAAGGCGCCAGCGCGCGCCGGGGTGAAACAACGCGCGCCGGGAGTGACCTGGTGCTGCCTGCGGGTTGCTCTCGTCATATCAGCCACCTCGTTTCGCCAGAGGGCCGTTCGGGTGGCCGGTCGGTGCGCCGGCGGCGGCCCTAGTGGCACGCTGTGGGCGTGGCAAGGCGCGGACTCGCCGTGTTCGAACGACCGGACCGCCGTTTTGGCCGGGGTAGCCCGGGCGGGTGGTAGCGGCGTCCCGGGGGAACCCCGCGGGGGCGCCTCGACGTGCTCCGGAACGGGGGCGTGCGCGCACGGCAGTACGCGGTGCCCGGTGGGCAGGCGCGGGGCGGGATCGGACAGCGTGACCAGGACAGCGGTAGGTGGTTGGTTGATGGACGCGAGCAGCACGGCCCGCGATCAGTCGTACGGGTTCGCCGGACCGGGAGCGGGGCGGCCCGAGCCGGTGGCCGCCGCAGCGGATGCGGTAGCGGCGGGGAGCCCCGCTGAGTACGACCTCACCGGGCTGGACCTGGAGGAGCTGCGGATGCTCCGCCGGGACGCCCTGGAGCAGGAGGCCGACCTCTCCTACCTCCGCCGTCTGCTGCAGGGCCGCCTCGACATCCTGCAGGCCGAGCTGGAACGGCGCCGGGTACACCCCGGCGCTCCGGCGGCCGGCGCGGAGGCCGGGCGCGGTGCGCGCCCGGAGACCGGAGCGGAGCCGGTGGCCCTGCTGGACCGGCTGCCCGCGATCCTCGCCGACCCCCCGTCGGTCGTCCGCCGCCCGGCCCGGCACGTCACGCTCGGGACGCCGCGCGGCGAGCAGTACCAGCGCGAGGCCGACGCCCTGATCGGCGACGTCCAGCTGGCCGACCTCGCCGCGCACCCCACCGCCGACCTGCTGACCGCCCTCGAGCGGCTGGCCGCGCGCGAGCGCCAGGTCTCGGGTCGGCGACAGATTCTGCAGCGCACGGCGGACGGCTGCAGTGCCGAGATCACCCGCAGGTACCGTGAGGGGGAGGCGCGGGTCGAGGACCTGCTCGCAGGCGGCTGATCCCGCGGGGCGGGGCGGCCGGCGCACACCGATCGTTTTCCGGCCACCCTCATCGTGGAGCTTCACCGATGTCGCAGTCTGCTGCCGTCCTGCCCGTCCTCGCCGAGGTCATACGCTCCGGTTTCGTCGAGGGCCGTCACCACGGCTCGCTGGTACTGCTCGCGGCCGACGGCTCGGTGCAGCTGGCCCTCGGCCGCCCGGACGCCCCGGTCTTCCCCCGTTCCACCGCCAAGCCGTTCCAGGCCGTGGCCACCCTGCGCGCCGGTCTGCCGATCGAGGGGGAGCTGCTGGCGCTCGCGGCCTCCAGCCACTCTGCAGAACCGTTTCACCGCGAGGCCGTGCGGGAGATCCTGCGGCGCGCCGGCCTCACCGAGGAGGCCCTGCGGACCCCTGCCGACCTCCCGCTGGACCAGGTCGAGGCGGAGGCGCTGCTCGGCAGCGGCGGGCAGCGCAGCCCGATCATGATGGACTGCTCCGGCAAGCACGCCGGCTGGCTGGCCGCCTGCGTCGCCAACGGCTGGGACACCGGGAGCTACCTCGACCCGGCGCACCCGATCCAGCAGCTGGCCCGGGAGGCCCTGGCGGAGTCCACCGGCGAGAGTGCGGCGCACCTGGGCGTGGACGGCTGCGGCGCCCCCCTGCTGTCCGTCTCGCTCACCGGCCTGGCCCGGGCCTACCGCGCGCTGGTGCTCGCCGAGCCCGGCACCCCGCAGCGCCGGGTCGCCGACGCGATGCGCGCCCACCCCGAGTACGTGGCGGGCACCCGCCGCGCCGACACCTGGCTGATGCGGGCCGTGCCCGGGGCACTCTCCAAGATGGGGGCCGAGGCCGTCCAGGTGGTCGCGCTGGCGGACGGGCGGGCGCTCGCTTTCAAGATCGACGACGGTGCGGAGCGGGCCCGGGGGCCGGTGCTGGCCGAGGCGCTGCAGCGCCTCGGTGTGCGGCACGAGGTGCTGGACCGGATCGGCACCGCGCCGCTGCACGGTGGCGGTGCGGTGGTCGGCGAGGTGCGGGCGGCCTTCTGACGGGCCGCCCGAAGCCCGTGCCCGGGCTGTCCCGGGTGCGGGCGGGGACCGGGTGCGGCACGGTGGAGCGGGGGAGCCGTGCCGCTACTCAGGTACCCAGGAGACCGCCATGAGCGACCACATCTACCGCGTCACCGAGATCGTCGGCTCCTCGCAGGAGAGTGTCGACGCCGCGATCCGGAACGGAATCAACCGGGCCTCCCGGACGCTGCGCAACCTGGACTGGTTCGAGGTGACCCAGGTGCGCGGGCACCTGGAGGACGGGCAGATCAGGCACTATCAGGTCGGACTCAAGGTCGGTTTCCGTCTGGAGAGCGAGGACTGACCCACCCGGTCCTGTCGGCCGGCCGCCCAGCTGGCCTTGCTCCGTCGGCGGGGCGGTGGCCGCGCCGACGGTCAGGCGCTGAGCGGGTAGCGGGTGTCGAGGTCGGCGAAGACGGCGCTGTTGAGGGCGAAGGCGCGCCTGCACTCGTCGACCACCCGGCGGCGCTCGACCTCGTCCATGGCGAGCCCGGCCGCGTCCAGCCTGGCACGGTAGCCGCGCTTGAAGGCGGCGGGGTTGCCGACCTCCTCGAAGACGTAGAAGCGGACGCCGGCGCCCTTGCGTTCGAAGCCCCAGGTCCGCTCGGCGACACCGCGGATGATCTGGCCGCCCGACAGGTCGCCCAGGTAGCGGGTGTAGTGGTGGGCGAGGTAGCCGTTCGGCCAGTCGGCGGCGAGCTCCTCGATCCGCGCGGTGTACACGGCGGTGGCGGGCAGCGGGGTGAGAGCGGACCGCCAGCCGGGGCCGCGCAGGTGCTCCAGATCGTGTTCGAGCGAGGCCGTACGGAAGAGCGCGGGGTCGATGAACGGCCCCGCCACCGGATGCCGTGCCAGCTCGGCCGCCCGGCCCTCCAGCGCCCGGTAGACGAACCAGAGCTGCCCGGACAGCTCGGCGTACGCGTCGCGGCCGAGCCGCCCGCCGAGGAGGTGGGACATGAAGGTGGAGTGCTCGGCGGCCTCGTGCTCCGCGCTGCTGGCGGCTCGCAGTACGGCGGAGAGGGCGGGGGGCTGCTCATGGCTGGGCATTCGGGCCTCCGGTCCGGTCGGGGCTGCGAGCGGGGGTCGTCGCCTCCCGTGCCGGATTCTTACCGACGTGGTGTCGGGAAAACGCCCCTGCCCAGTCTGCTCCTTCGGCCCGGTCCTGGAAAGGTGGGAAAGTTCCGGGGAGAGCGCGGCGGGCCGGCCGGAGGACGGCAGCGAAAGGCCAAGGGGGACGGCGGGCCGACTGGTGGAGGGCAGCAGAAAGCCGGGGCGAGCACCGCTGCTCGCCCCGGCCGGGACCGCCGAGCCCTAGGACTCAGTGGCCGCCCTTCTCCTCCAGGCGCTTGATCGAGGCCTTGATCTCGGCCTCGGCCTCCTCGCGGCCGACCCAGTTGGCGCCCTCGACCGACTTGCCGGGCTCCAGGTCCTTGTAGACCTCGAAGAAGTGCTGGATCTCCAGGCGGTCGAACTCCGGGACGTCGTGGATGTCGCCCAGGTGCTTCCAGCGCGGGTCGGTCGCCGGGACGCACAGCAGCTTGTCGTCGCCGCCGGCCTCGTCGGTCATGTGGAACATGCCGATGGCACGGCACTTGATCAGGCAGCCGGGGAAGGTCGGCTCCTCCAGGAGGACCAGGGCGTCCAGCGGGTCGCCGTCCTCGCCCAGGGTGCCCTCGACGTAGCCGTAGTCGGCCGGGTAGCGGGTCGACGTGAAGAGCATGCGGTCGAGGCGGAGCCGGCCCGTCTCATGGTCGACCTCGTACTTGTTGCGCGAGCCCTTCGGGATCTCGATCAGGACGTCGAACTCCAACGGTTCCTCCAAGGTAGGGACTGACAGAATCCAAGTGTCTCCTACGGCAAGGTGTGCTCAGGAAAGGGGCGGGTCGGTGCAGCGGAGCGCAGGGGTGGGACGCCGATGCAGGGTAGCGCTGGCAGGGGTGCTGGGTGTGGCGCTGGCCACGGGCGGGCTGGCCTCGGGCGGCGACCTGGCCTTCGCCCACCCCTCCCCGGCGGCGGACCGGGCGGGCGTCCCGGCTGCCGCGCGAGCGGCCGCCACCGGCGGCGTGGTGCTCGCCGCCCCGGTGGCCGGGGCCGACACGCTCCCGACCACGGCGGGTCTCCAGCGCGACCTGGCGCAGGTCCTGCAGGACCGGGGCCTGGGCGGGCTGAACTTCGCCATCGCCGACGGCAGCACGAGCCGGCTCCTGTACGGCTCCGGAGAGAACACGCCCGCCACCCCGGCCTCCACCACCAAGCTGCTCACCGCCGTCGCCGCCCTCTCGCTGATCCCGGCCGACACCCGGATCTCCACCAGGGTCGTCAAGGGCGCGGCTCCCGGGGAGATCACTCTCGTCGGTGGTGGTGACCCGACCCTCTCCGCGCTGCCCGCGGACCGGATCCAGGTCGGCGGTCTGCCGGTGGACGCCGAAACGGCCCCGGCCTCGCTCGCCGAACTGGCCCGGCAGACCGCCACCGCCCTCAAGGCGGCCGGCACCGGCACGGTGAAGCTGGGCTACGACACCTCGCTCTACAGCGGCCCGCTGCTGCACAAGGAGAACGACTACGCCAACATCGCCCCGGTGACCCCGCTGATGGCCGACGAGGGCAAGGTCGACCCGACGGCCACCATCGACGCCCCCTCGCGCTACACCGACCCGGCCGACCAGACCGCCGAGACCTTCGCCGGTCTGCTCAAGGCCCAGGGCATCACGGTGGACGGCAAGGCGCAGCAGGCCTCGGCCGCCCAGGGCGCCCAGCAGCTCGCCGAGGTGAAGTCGCCGACGATCGCCCGGCTGGTCGAGCGGACGCTCACCACCTCCGACAACACCCTCGCCGAGGCACTGGCCCGCCAGGCGGCGCTCGCCGCCCACGAGCCCGCCAGCTTCGACGGCGCGGTGGCGGCGGTGACCGAGGCACTGCAGAAGCTGGGCGTACCGATGAACGGGGTCGTCCTGGGCGACGGCAGCGGGCTGTACACCGGCAACCTGATCTCACCGCTGGTCCTCGCCAAGGTGCTCTCGGTGGCCGCCTCGCCCGAACACCCGGAACTGCGGCCGGTCCTCACGGGTCTTCCGATCGCCGGCTTCACCGGCACCCTGCGCACCCGGTTCGGCGCCTCCTCGGGCGCGCAGGAAGCGGCCGGGATCGTCCGGGCGAAGACCGGCACCCTCGCCGACAGCGGCGTCTACACCCTGGCCGGCACGGTGGTCGACGCGGACGGTCGGGTGCTCGTCTTCGCCTTCATGAACAAGAGCACCGACGGCGCCGCCACTCGCGCCGCCACCGACCGCGCCGCCGCCCGCCTGGCCGCCTGCGGCTGCCGGTAGGCGCGCCGGGCGAGTCCGTCAGCGACCGTGCGGCCACCCCGGGGTGACGGCCGGTCGGCAATCGGGCAGCCCGGGGCCGGCCGCCCGCAGCCCGTGGCGGCCGGGGCCGGGGCTGCCCGCCGGGTGCGTGGCGCCCGCTTCCCCGCCTCCCCCGAGTGGTGCCGCCACGGGACGATCCGCGGGTGTCTCCCCCGGGCCGCGGAGAGCACGTACGGTGATGGCATGACGAGCGCGAGCAGCGGTGCCGACATGGTCGATTGGGAACTCGCGGTCGCGACCGCGACCCGGCTGGCCCGGCCGGGCCCCGAGGTGACCAGGGAGCAGGCCCGCGAGGTGGTCTCCGAACTGCGCAGGCATGCGCTGGCGGCGGAGGAGCACGTGCGCGAGTTCACCGGCATGCGCTCCAGCAGCCTGGCCGCGGCGGCCGGCACGCCGGTCCTGGTGGTGGACCGTCCGGGGTGGGTGCGAGCCAATGTGGCGGGCTTCCGGACGATCGTCCAGCCGCTGGTGGACAAGCTGCAGGCGCGCCGCCGAGACTCGGCCGGCGCGGCCGTCTTCGGTTCGATCGGCGAGAAGGCGACCGGCGTCGAGGTCGGCGCGGTGCTGGCCTTCCTCTCCACCAAGGTGCTCGGCCAGTACGAGACCTTCGCCCCGGCCGAGCCCGCTCCGTCGGCGGGCTCCCCGGTGGCCCCGGACAGCCCGGCCGCGCTGTTCGCCGCGGACGGGTCCGGGGACGGGGCCGGGCAGCTGTCGCCGGGCCCCGGCCGGCTGCTGCTGGTGGCGCCGAACATCGTGCACGTCGAACGCGAACTGGACGTCGACCCGCACGACTTCCGCCTCTGGGTGTGCCTGCACGAGGAGACCCACCGCACCCAGTTCACCGCCGTCCCCTGGTTGCGCGACCACATCCAGGCCGAGGTGCAGTCCTTCCTGGCGCAGACCGACGTGGACCCGGCCGCGCTGCTGGAACGGATCAGGGACGCCCTGGGCGGCGGTCTGCCGGGACTCGGCGGCCGGGGTGACGGCTCGGCGCCCACCACCCTCCTGGAACTCGTCCAGACGCCCGAGCAGCGGGAGATCCTCGGCCGGCTCACGGCGGTGATGTCGCTGCTCGAAGGGCACGCGGACGTGGTGATGGACGGGGTCGGCCCGGCGGTGGTGCCGAGCGTTGCGGAGATCCGGGAGAAGTTCCAGCAGCGGCGGGACCGGGGTAGTGGGCGGCTCGACCTGGTGCTGCGGCGGCTGCTCGGCATGGACGCCAAGCTGCGCCAGTACCAGGACGGTGCGGTCTTCGTCCGGGACGTGGTCGACCGCGTCGGCATGGCCGGTTTCAACCGGGTCTGGACCTCCCCCAACACGCTCCCGACCAAGGACGAGATCCACGACCCCGCCGCCTGGGTCGCCCGGGTCACCGGCTGAGCCGCAGGCCGACGCGGGGCTGACGCGGGGCCGGTGCGCGATCGGGGCGGGCCCGCGCCGGGGGTGATCCCCAGGCGGCCCTGCAGGGGGCGTGGTGCCGCGCGGTCCGGTGCGGTGCGTGCCTTCGCCGCGCGCGGTCCGGCCGCGAGGAGCCCACACGAGTGGTGCAGGCGTACAGATGGGGGTGGTGAAACGTTTCTGCATTCACCCGTACGTGGGACCGTGGTCGTACCGGTGGCGCGGGTGGCGTAGCCGATGCCCGGATTCTGCGACCATCTGTGAGCACCTGGTGACCGAAAGCTGACAGGGTGTCACGCCCGGCCGGCCCCCTCACCGCCCCGCTCCGTCCCCCAGCTGCCAAGGAGTGCCTCACCGTGGGCCCACACCCTGCCGTCGCGGCGATACGTCTCGCCGTCCGTCGTGCCCTCACCGAGCTCGCCGCCGAGGCCGGCGTCAGCCTCACCGCCCCGGCTCCCCGCACCCGCCCCGCGTCCGCGCCGGTCGCCGTGACCGCGGCCACCACCGCCGGCGGTGCCGCCGCCACCCGGCTGATCGGGAACGCCCGCCGCCACCCCTCCGGGCTGCCCCGCACCCCCGCTGCACCGGGTTCCCCGCTGGTGCTGGTGGCGGTCAGCGGCGGCGCCGACTCGATGGCACTGGCCATCGCGACCGCCTTCGAGGCGCCCAAGCTGGGCCTGCGGGTCGGGGCCGTCACCGTCGACCACGGCCTGCAGCCGGGTTCCGCCGAACGCGCCGAGCAGGTCGCCGCCCGGCTGCGCGAGCTGGGCCTCGACCCGGTCGAGGTGATCCCGGTCGAGGTGGGCCAGCAGGGCGGCCCGGAGAACGCCGCGCGGGACGCGAGATACGCCGCGCTGGACGCCGCCGCCGAGCGCCACCGGTCGATCGCGGTGCTGCTCGGGCACACCAGGGACGACCAGGCGGAGACCGTTCTGCTGGGCCTGGCACGCGGCTCGGGGGCCAGGTCGCTCGCCGGGATGCCCGCGCACAAGGGCCGCTACCGCCGCCCGCTGCTGGAGCTGGACCGGGCCGCCACCCGCCAGGCGTGCGCCGCGCAGTCCATCCCGGTCTGGGACGACCCGCACAACTCCGATCCGGCCTACACCCGCTCCCGGGTCCGCCACGAGGTGCTGCCGGTGCTGGAGAAGCACCTGGGCGCCGGGGTGGTCGAGGCGCTGGCCAGGACGGCCCGGCTGTTCCGCGACGACGCCGATGCGCTCGATCAGTGGGCGGCCCTGGCGGAGCGCGACCTCCGTACGGGCGAAGGCGCACTGGACACCGGGAAACTGGCCGAACTGCCTCCCGCGGTCCGCCGCCGGGTGCTGCGCCGGGCCGCACTGCGGGCGGGCTGCCCGGGCGGTGACCTGTTCGCCCGGCACCTGGAGACGGTCGATCAGTTGATCACCGGCTGGCGCGGTCAGGGGCCGCTACACCTACCCGGGGGCGTCGAGGTCACCCGAAGGTGTGGCACGCTGGTCTTTCGGCGACAGAGCGACAACTGAGCAGTAGGTCGCGGGGCCGTCGCCGAAACAGGACCCCGAACGTTTGAGGACGTATCCCCGGTGGATCAGAACGACATGGGCGCCGACCTGGCGAAGGTGCTCATCAGCAAGGACGAGATCGACGCCAAGCTGCTTGAGCTGGCCGAGCGGATCGACCGGGACTACGCCGGGCGGGATCTGCTGATCGTCGGTGTGCTCAAGGGCGCCGTGATGGTCATGGCCGACCTCGCCCGGGCGCTGCACTCGCAGGTCACGATGGACTGGATGGCGGTCTCCTCGTACGGGATGGGCACCAAGTCCTCCGGCGTGGTGCGGATCCTCAAGGACCTGGACACCGACATCGCCGGCCGCGACGTGCTGATCGTCGAGGACATCATCGACTCCGGCTTGACGCTGTCGTGGCTGCTCGGCAACCTGGGCTCGCGCGGCCCGGCCTCGCTGGAGGTCTGCACCCTGCTGCGCAAGCCGGACGCGGCCAAGGTCGAGATCGACGTCAAGTACGTCGGCTTCGACATCCCCAACGAGTTCGTGGTCGGCTACGGCCTGGACTTCCAGGAGAAGCTGCGCAACCTGCCGTTCATCGGCACCCTGGCCCCGCACGTCTACGGCGGCTGACCATCGGCCGTCCGACGGTTGACACCGTTCGGGCGACGGGTGGGAACAGCTCGCTGTTCCCACCCGTTGAGCCGGGGTAGGAAAATACGTCGTGCCGCCCAGCTCTCGTCGTGAGCGGGGGTGCCTGCGGTACGGTCCAATTAACCGCTCTTCTCATGAGCACATACCGGATGCGCCGACGGCCGACAGCCGTGCAGCGCCGTTGAGTGGCAGGAGGGACGGGGCGTCACCGCCCCGCATGGATGGACGTTAAGCGATACTTCCGTGCGCCGATCATGTGGATCGTGCTGGCCGTCCTCGCCGTTGTCGTGCTGATGCAGGTCGTTTCGGACTCGAACGGCTACAAGACGGTGGACACCGGGCAGGTCGTCGCGGCGATCGATGCCAAGCAGGTCAAGTCGGCGCAGATCACCACTGGTGACTCGAACACGATCAAGATCCAGCTGAAGGACGGCGCGAAGCTGCCCTCGGCCGGTACCGGCGGCAAGGCGCCGTCCGGCAGCAAGTTCCAGGCGTCGTACGTCGGCGACCAGGGCGTGGCCGTGGCCAACACGCTGCAGGCCCAGATCAACTCGGGTGACAAGGGCGCGCTGCCCGAGGGCTACACGATCAGCCCCGAGAAGCAGTCCACCTTCGTCAGCCTGCTGCTGTCGATGCTGCCGATCGTCGGCGTCGTGCTGGTCTTCCTGTTCCTGATGAACCAGATGCAGGGCGGCGGCTCCCGGGTCATGCAGTTCGGCAAGTCCAAGGCCAAGCTGCTCACCAAGGACACCCCGAAGACCACCTTCGCGGACGTCGCGGGTGCGGACGAGGCGGTCGAGGAGCTCCACGAGATCAAGGAGTTCCTGCAGGAGCCGTCGAAGTTCCAGGCCGTCGGCGCCAAGATCCCCAAGGGCGTGCTGCTCTACGGCCCGCCCGGTACCGGCAAGACCCTGCTCGCGCGCGCCGTCGCGGGCGAGGCGGGCGTGCCGTTCTACTCGATCTCCGGTTCCGACTTCGTCGAGATGTTCGTCGGTGTGGGTGCCTCCCGCGTCCGCGACCTGTTCGAGCAGGCCAAGGCGAACGCCCCGGCGATCATCTTCGTCGACGAGATCGACGCCGTCGGCCGGCACCGCGGTGCGGGCCTCGGCGGTGGCCACGACGAGCGCGAGCAGACCCTCAACCAGCTGCTGGTCGAGATGGACGGCTTCGACGTCAAGGGCGGCGTGATCCTGATCGCCGCCACCAACCGCCCGGACATCCTGGACCCGGCACTGCTGCGCCCCGGCCGCTTCGACCGGCAGATCGCCGTCGACCGCCCGGACCTGCAGGGTCGTCTGGAGATCCTCAAGGTCCACCAGAAGGGCAAGCCGATCGCGCCCGACGTCGACCTCTCGGCCGTCGCCAAGCGCACCCCCGGCTTCACCGGTGCCGACCTCTCCAACGTCCTCAACGAGGCCGCCCTGCTGACGGCCCGCTCGGACAAGAAGCTGATCGACAACGTCATCCTGGACGAGGCGATCGACCGCGTCGTGGCGGGTCCGCAGAAGCGCACGCGGATCATGTCCGACAAGGAGAAGAAGATCACCGCGTACCACGAGGGCGGTCACGCCCTGGTCGCGGCGGCCTCTCCGAACGCCGACCCGGTGCACAAGATCACCATCCTGTCCCGCGGCCGGGCCCTGGGCTACACCATGGTCCTGCCGGACGAGGACAAGTACTCGACCACGCGCAACGAGATGCTCGACCAGCTGGCGTACATGCTGGGCGGGCGCGCGGCGGAGGAGCTGGTCTTCCACGACCCGACCACCGGCGCCTCGAACGACATCGAGAAGGCCACCGCGACCGCCCGCGCGATGGTCACCCAGTACGGCATGAGCGAGCGCCTCGGCGCGATCAAGTTCGGTTCGGACTCCTCCGAGCCGTTCCTGGGTCGCGAGATGGCCCACCAGCGCGACTACTCCGAGGAGGTCGCCGGGCTGGTGGACGAGGAGGTCAAGAAGCTCATCGAGAACGCGCACAACGAGGCCTGGGAGATCCTGGTCGAGAACCGCGACGTGCTCGACAACCTGGTCCTCGAGCTGCTGGAGAAGGAGACGCTGAACAAGGAGCAGATCGCCGAGATCTTCGCTCCGGTCGTGAAGCGCCCGGCCCGCCCGGCCTGGACCGGCTCCGCCCGCCGTACGCCCTCCACCCGCCCGCCGGTGCAGTCTCCCAAGGAACTGGCGCTGACCAACGGCATCGCCGCCGCCGCGGAGACCACCCAGGTGGACATCATGAAGCTGCCGCCGGTCGCCGGTGACGGCGCGACGGAGAGCTGAGCGAACCGTACGGAATGGATGCCGCGTCACCGGGGTTTGTACCCTGGAGGCGCGGCATCCGTGCTGCTAGGACCGCCTACCCAACCACCACAAGCGAGGCACGCATGATCGACCCGGTGACTCTCGACCAGTCCGTGCCAGTCGGGGCGTTCGATCAGGCGCGGGCCGAGAAGGCCGTTCGGGAGCTGCTGATCGCGGTCGGCGAGGATCCGGACCGGGAGGGCCTGCAGGAGACGCCCGCCCGCGTCGCGCGCGCCTACAAGGAGATATTCGCGGGCCTCTGGCAGGAGCCCGAGGACGTCCTGACCACCACCTTCGACCTCGGCCACGACGAGATGGTGCTGGTGAAGGACATCGAGGTGTTCTCCACCTGCGAGCACCACCTGGTCCCGTTCCAGGGCGTCGCCCACGTCGGGTACATACCGTCCACCAGCGGCAAGATCACCGGTCTCTCCAAGCTCGCCCGGCTGGTGGACGTCTACGCCCGCCGTCCGCAGGTGCAGGAGCGGCTCACCAGCCAGGTCGCCGACGCGCTGATGCGGATCCTGGAGCCGCGCGGCGCGATCGTGGTGGTCGAGTGCGAGCACATGTGCATGTCGATGCGCGGCATCCGCAAGCCCGGGGCCAAGACGATCACCTCGGCGGTGCGGGGGCAGCTGCGCGATCCCGCCACCCGGGCCGAGGCGATGAGCCTGATCCTCGGGCGCTGAGCACGCGCCGGGGGCGTAGCGGTGTGCCCGTGCTCCTGGACGCCTGATCCCCGCCGCTAGTCCCTGCTCGCGGAGCCGAGCGCGTTGCGCTTGGCGGGCATCCGGAGGCGGACCATCCGGTGGCGGCCCAGGGTGAGGTCGTAGAGGTAGAGGGCGTGGACGCCGGCGACCAGTACGGCGACCTGCCAGCGGGGCCAGCCCAGGATCCGCGCCATGGCCCGCAGTACCGCGAGGCCGACATCGCGGTGGGTGCGGATCTCGCCGCGGGCGGTGTGTTCCAGGGCGTGCCGGATGTACGGGCCGTGGCCCTCGGCGGTGAGGCGGAGCAGCTCCTCGTGGCAGTACGCGAGGTGGTTGTCCTCGTCGGCGGAGATCATCCGCATGGCCTTGGCCAGTTCGGGGTTGCCGCCGTACGCCTTCACCAGCTGGCGCATCTGCTCGGCGGCCCGTTGTTCGGTGACCCGGCTGTGCGCCAGATAGGTGATGATCTCGCGCTCGGTCAGCGGGACCTCGGAGTTGAGCCGCTCGTGCGAGAGGCCGATGCCCTGGCGCTCCAGCAGCATGCAGTAGTCGGTGTCCGGTGGGACGGACACCTTCTCCAGGCCGCGCCGGTGCAGCAGCTGGGTGAAGATCCGTCCGTGCTTGCGTTCGTCGGCTCCGTGCCGCCCGATCTTCGGGGCCAGCACCGGGTCGGTGGTCAGCGCCCGGATCCGCTCGTTCTCCCAGCCGCCCTGGTTCTCGCCGCCGGCCGCGATGCTGCAGAAGAGGCGGTAGGCCTCGTCGTTGCGGTAGATATCGTCGAAGAGCGAACGGGAGCTGAGCATCTGACCTCCTGGCGTCTGCGGGGTAGCCGGTCGGGCGGGAGACGTTCCCCGGTGGTGGCCCGTCGGCCGGTGGCCGGTGGGGAATCACCCGGCCGGGGGAGGGCGGTCCGGGCAGCGTCGGCTACTGGCGCGGCTCGCGGTCCTGCGGGGTCTTGAGGTGGTCGCTCATCCACTCCAGTGCGGTCGGCAGTTCGCGCCGCCAGGTCTCGAAGCTGTGGCCGCCGTCGTCCAGCACCAGCGAGTCCACCCGGAACCCGGGGTGGGCGTCGGCGACGTGCTTGGCGTTGGCGAGGAAGGCCTGGGTCTGGGCGAAGTCCTCCTCCGTCCTGGTACTCACCACCAGCAGCGAGACGTCGGGGGCGGGAAGGTTCTGCAGTCGCCAGTTGAGGTCGCTGTGCTGGGCGTCGGTCTGGTCGCCGCCGAACAGGTCGCCGTCGGTCCAGTGGTCGTTGGGCACCTGGTAGTCGGCGTGCATGCCGGTCGCGCTGGTGTAGGCCTCGGGGTGGCGCATGGCCAGGCGCAACGCGCAGCTGCCGCCGGTGGAGTAGCCGAGCACTCCCCAGGAGTCGGCCGAGCGGCTGAGCCGGTAGTTGGCGCGCAGGGCGTCCGGCAGGTCCTTGACGAACCAGGTCTCGGTCTGCGGGCCGCCGGCGACGTTAACGCACTCGGTGTTGCGGGGCGGGGCGACGGTCGGACGGGCCATCACGATCACGGTGGGCGAGATCCGGCCGGTCCGCTCCAGGTCCCAGGCGGTCTGCGGCACCCGCAGCCCCTCGACCAGGTGGAGCGAGGGACCCGGGTATCCGGCCAGGGTGAGCAGCACCGGGAAGCGGACCCGGGAGTAGCGGGGGATGAAGTACTCGGGCGGCAGGTAGACGAACACCTGGTCAAAGAGGCCGGAGTCGATGCCGGTGACCTTGACGGAGTCCACCCGGCCGACCTCTTCCGGCTTGCCCTGCGGCAGGTCCTTGACCGTCTCCAGCCCGCCCTCGGTGGTCGGTCGGACCAGGCCGGCGGTCTTCGGCGCGGCGCCCCTGAGGTGCTCGGAGCCCGCCAGGGTCAGCGGCGCGCGGCCCGGGTGGAGCAGGTCGTTCCACGAGGTGTAGAAGCCGTACGAGTTGTTGACCGACAGCGCCAGTACGGCCAGCACGGAGAGTTGAATGACCGCCAGCAGGCCGAGTCGGCCGAGCACCGGGAGCGGGCGCTGGCGGGCGAGCCGGGGCCACAGCCAGAGGGTGCAGACCAGGGCGGCGGCGGCCAGCGCGGTGAGCGAGTACACAAGCGCACTGCTGGTCAGTTCCATGCGGATTCGCCCTCCCTTGGGCAGCAGTGGGGCCAGGGTTCATCGTGGGGCGGTCGACTGGGGGCAGCCAGCGGGGATGCGCCGCCCGGGTCCGTCACGGCCGGGTACCGGCACGTCGTGCCCGCTGCGGAGGGTGCAACCGAAGCTCTAGAATGCGGCGTCCAGCGTGTGTAACGCGTGTGCGGGGCGTCCCGTGGCGCAGCGTGCCGGCGTTGGGCCACCCACCTGCCATCGCCGCCGTCCGACCGTTCAGCCGTCCCGCTGGACTCGCCGTCCGAGCGGCGTCCCTGTCCCCGAGGCGTCCGCACCGCAGGGGTGTCCCCGGGAATTTACCGCCCGGGGATGCTTCCTTGACGAACGGATTGCCAGACCAAGGAATAGTCATGAAGGTCCATCACAGCTCCTCCCCGGGAGTGACAGGACAGCCCGTTCCAGCCTCTACGCTGAGCTTCCATGAGCGTTCCCGTGTCCGTTGAGCCGTCACCTGAGCAGCCCCGTCGGCGGGGCCTGCAGACGCTGCGCAACCAAGCTGCCTCCGTTCCCCGTGCCTGGCTGCCGGGAGCCGTCGGATACGCCTGTCTGCTGATCGGCCTGCTGGACATCGCCAGCGCCGTCTTCCCCCGGCTTCGGCACACCCGGGTGCACAGCTGGGCCGGGCAGCTGCCGGGCAGCACCACCACGCTGGCCGCGGTCGGCACCCTGATGGTCGGCACCCTGCTGGTGCTGCTGGCGCACGCGCTGCGCCGTCGCAAGCGGCGTGCCTGGCGGGCGGTCGTGGTGCTGCTGCCGGTCGGTGCCGCGCTGCACGTGCTGCGCTGGCACCAGATCGGCCCGGCGGTGGTGTCGGTGGCGCTGTTCGCGGTGGTCCTGATCCACCGGCGCGAGTTCTACGCCAAGGCCGACCCGCGCACCCGCTGGCGGGCCCTGCTCAACCTGATCGTCATGGGCGCCTTCAGCGTGCTGCTCGGCATGGTGATCGTGAGCGTCCACCCGAGCTCCGAGGTCGGGCACCCGACCTTCATCCAGCGTCTCAAGGAGACGGTGTACGGCCTGTTCGGCTTCGACGGCCCGGTCCGGTACCACACCGAGCGGGTCACCGACCTGGTGGCGTACTCGCTCGGTGCGCTGGGTCTGATGACGGCCTTCATCTCGGCCTACCTGGCGCTGCGGCCGGAGAAGCCGAAGCCGGAGCTGACCGCCGAGGACGAGGAGAAGGTCCGGGCGCTGCTGGAGCGGCACGGGGCGCGCGACTCGCTCGGGTACTTCGCGCTGCGGCGGGACAAGAGCGTGCTGTTCTCGCCGACCGGCAAGGCGGCGATCTCCTACCGGGTGATCTCCGGTGTGATGCTGGCCTCGGGCGACCCGGTGGGGGACGTCGAGGCGTGGCCGGGTGCGATCAAGGTCTTCATGGCGGAGGCCCGTGAGCACGCCTGGGTGCCGGCCGTGGTCGGCTGCAGCGAGGTCGGCGGTGAGGTCTGGACCCGCGAGGCGGGGCTGGACGCGCTGGAGCTGGGTGACGAGGCGATCGTGGACACCTCCGCGTTCTCGCTGTCGGGACGTGCCATGCGCAACGTCCGCCAGATGGTGAAGCGGATCGAGCGCAACGGCTACACCTGCAAGGTGCGCCGGGTCTCCGACCTGACGCTGGAGGAGAAGCGGCAGGTCGCCGACGCGGCCGCCCGCTGGCGCGGTACCGACACCGAGCGCGGCTTCTCGATGGCGCTGGGTCGCTTCGGCGACCCGAGCGACGACAACGGCGTGGTCGTCACGGCGCACAAGGCTCCGGAGGAGGGCGAACCCGCGGGCGCGCCCGGCAGCGACCTGAAGGCCGTGCTGCACTTCGTGCCCTGGGGCAAGGACGGCATCTCGCTGGAGCTGATGCGGCGTGACCGGGCGGCCGACCCCGGCCTGAACGAGCTGCTGATCGTGGCGGCGCTGCAGGAATCCCCGAACCTGGGCGTCAAGCGGGTGTCGCTGAACTTCGCGATGTTCCGTTCGGCGCTGGCCCGCGGTGAGCGGATCGGTGCCGGGCCGGTGCTGCGGGCCTGGCGCGGGCTGCTGGTCTTCCTGTCGCGCTGGTTCCAGATCGAGTCGCTGTACAAGTTCAACGCCAAGTTCCAGCCGGTCTGGGAGCCGCGCTTCCTGGTCTACCCGCAGACCCGGGACCTGCCGCGGATCGGGTTCGCCGTGATGCAGGCGGAGGCCTTCATCACGCTCGGTATGCCGAAGTTCGGCCGGAAGAAGCAGCGCCAGGGGCTGATGCCGGAGCAGGCGCAGCTCGGTTCGGTGACCGAGGCCGCTTGAGGGCGCGGCGCCGCGGGGT
This sequence comes from Kitasatospora cystarginea, assembly GCF_039533515.1. NCBI lineage: Bacteria > Bacillati > Actinomycetota > Actinomycetes > Kitasatosporales > Streptomycetaceae > Kitasatospora > Kitasatospora cystarginea. The sequence goes on from NZ_BAAATR010000017.1 coordinate 53,195, forward strand.
GTGCGGCGCCGGACCGACGGACGTCCGGTATGCGGTGACCGATGGCCGGTGACGGAACCGGTGAGGGGGAACCGATGACGGATGACGGAGATCCGGCGACGGCTGACCGATGACCGGTAGTGAATGACCTATGACGGCTGACAGATTCTGAAATCTGTCAGCCGTCATCGTTTTTCCGACCAGGGGTGGCTCGATAATGGCCGTATGATCCACCTTCCCGGGCTCCCTCAGCTCGACCGCTGTGCGGTCATGGGCATCGTCAACGTCACCCCCGACTCGTTCTCCGACGGCGGCATGTGGCTCGATCCCGCCGCTGCCGTCGCGCACGGCCTGCGGCTCGCGGCGAGCGGTGCCGACCTGGTGGACGTCGGCGGCGAGTCCACCCGTCCCGGCTCCCACCGGGTCACCGAGGAGGAGGAGCTGCGCCGGGTGATCCCGGTGGTCCGCGAGCTGTCCGGGGCCGGGGTGGTGGTCAGCATCGACACCATGCGGGCCAGCGTCGCCGAACAGGCGGTCGCCGCCGGGGCCCGGCTGGTGAACGACGTGTCCGGCGGTCTGGCCGACGCCACGATGGCCCAGGTGGTCGCGGACACCGGCGCGCCGTACGTGCTGATGCACTGGCGCGGCCAGTCCGCCGAGATGGACAGCCTCGCCGTGTACCAGGACGTGGTGGCCGAGGTCGCCGCCGAGCTGACCCAGCGGATGGAGGCGCTGCTGGCCGCGGGGGTGAAGGAGGAGCAGCTGATCCTCGACCCGGGCCTCGGCTTCGCCAAGACCAGCGAGCACAACTGGGCCCTGCTCGGCCGCCTGGACGCGCTCACGGCGCTCGGTCGCCCGGTGCTGGTGGCCGCTTCGCGCAAGCGGTTCCTGGGTACGCTGCTCGCCAACCCGGAAACCGGGGAGCCGCGCCCGGCCCGGCGGCGCGACGACGCCACCGCGGCGATCTCGACGCTCTCGGCCCAGGCCGGTGCGTGGGCGGTCCGGGTCCATGACGTGGCCGGCACGGCCGACGCCGTACGAGTGGCCGCGGCCTGGCAACAGGCGGCGGCGAGGAGGGGGTAGGGGGCTTGGTGCGGCTCTGGAGGAAGCATGGCGGGTGACGGCAGGGTGGGCGACACGGGCCGCGAGGCGGCGCTGGAGCTGGACCGGGAAGCCGTCCTGGCGGCCAACCGGGCGCTCTACGAGGCGCTGGAGAACGGTGATCTGGAGGCCGTCGAGTCCATCTGGCTGGGTGCCGGCGAGGCCGACGACAAGGGCGGGGTGATCTGCGTCCACCCCGGCTGGCCGGTGCTGCGCGGCCGGGCCCAGGTCACCCGTTCCTACATGTTGATCATGATGAACACGGAGTACATCCAGTTCTTCCTGACCGACGTGGAGGTCGAACTGCAGGGCGATGTGGCACTCGTCACGTGCACCGAGAACATCCTCTCCGGCGGCGAGGCCGAGGAGGAGGGCGAGCTCGGGCCGCTGATCGGCGGGAAGGTCGTCTCGACCAACTTGTTCCGTCGTACGGCGGACGGCTGGAAACTCTGGTCGCACCACGGTTCACCCGTCCTGACCAGCGGTGACGACGAGGACGACGACTGATCGCGAACCGTTTGCGCAAGGTGTGACCGAACGGGGTGCACCCGTTCCGTGCGTGGACACCCAACGTTCACGTCAATCGCCGATCCGGTGCGCGTGGCGGGCGGTTGTGCCGGGTAGGACGGTCCAGGTCCGCGGGGGCTCGCAGGTAGATTCGATTGCGGCGGGCGACCCGGCCCGCCACCCTGTCCGCTCCGGGCAGGGTCGTTCAGGTGGGAGAAGTGAGTTGCTGGACCGCGTCACCCTGCGGGGCCTGCGTGCCCGGGGCCATCACGGTGTCTTCGAGCGCGAGCGCATCGAGGGCCAGACCTTCGTGGTCGACCTCGTGCTGTTCCTGGACACCCGTCCGGCCGCCGCCGGCGACGACCTCACCCGCACCGCGCACTACGGCATCGTCGCCGAGGAGGTCACCGCGATCATCGCCGGCGAGCCGGTCGAGCTGATCGAGACCCTGGCCCAGCGGATCGCCGACCAGTGCCTCAAGCACGAGGCGGTGGAGGAGGTCGAGGTGACCGTGCACAAGCCGGACGCCCCGATCACCGTCCCCTTCGACGATGTGACCGTCACCATTCACCGGGGGCGCGTATGACGCGTACCCTTCAACATCCCGCAGCCCGAGCCGTAGAGGGATACCGATGAGCACCGACCCGACCGCCCTGCCGAGCGCCTTCGACCTGGAGCGTCGAGTCGACAGCGCCGACTCGACCCTGCAGAACCCGCGGAACGCCGTTGTCGCACTCGGAAGCAACCTCGGCAACCGCCTGGAGACCCTGCAGGGTGCCGTGGACGCGCTGGAGGACACTCCCGGCGTCCGGATCACCGCCGTCTCCGGCGTGTTCGAGACCGAGGCCGTCGGCGGCCCGGCCGAGCAGCCGAACTACTACAACGCCGTGGTCGTGCTGCGCACCACGCTGCCGCCCGGCTCGCTGCTGGAGCGGGCCAACGCCATCGAGGACGCCTTCGGCCGGGTCCGTACCGTCCGCTGGGGCGCGCGCACCCTGGACGTCGACATCCTCGCCTACGAGGGCGTCACCAGTGACGACCCGCAGCTGCTGCTGCCGCACCCCCGGGCGCACGAGCGGGCCTTCGTGCTCGCGCCGTGGCTGGACGCCGAGCCGGACGGGGAGGTGCCCGGACACGGCCGGGTCGCCGACCTGCTGAAGGGGCTGGGCGAGGAGGCCGGGACGGCGGTCTGGCGGCGCGAGGACATCCAGCTGCGGCTGCCGGAGTAGGCCGCACCGTTCGGTGGCGACGCCGCGGAGCGTCCTCGGGGGCTCCGCGCGGGCCGGAGGGCGTCCGGCCGTACCTCCCCGTGCGGAGCGAGGGGCTGAGTGCGGTTGCCGTCCGGTCGGGCGGCGGTCGGGGCGCGCGAGGGGCGGTGCGCGCTGGGGCGGGAACTTCGCGACGGGGGTCGGCCGTACGAGTAAGTGATCGGAAGGGTCGGACCCGGGTACGGTGGCCTGTGGCGTCGTGCCGGCGAGGCCGTCCGTCAATCCGTCCTCGGCCGTCGGCCGGGGCACCCCAAGCCGTCGCACATGCCGGGAAGGACTCAAGTCCCAGTGAAGCCGCTCCGCCTCCGCCTGCTCCTGGGTATCGCCATCGTGGCGGCGGTGCTCTCCTGGGCAGGTGCCAAGCTCTGGGACTCCTTCGGTCAGTTGCCCGGCGTTCCCACGGCCGCGCCGATCGTGCTGGCCGTGGTCGCCGTGGTCCTGCTCGCCACCGCGATCTCGCTGCGGAGCCGGCTGAAGGCCATGCGGGAGCGCCAGCCGGGCGCCAAGGGCGTGGACCCGCTGGGCGCGGCCCGGGCGGTGGTCCTTGGCCAGGCCAGTGCGCTGGTGGCGGCGGTGGTGACGGGCGTCTACGGCGGCGTCGGCGTCTTCCTGCTCGGACTGCTGGACGTCACCGCCCGCAAGCAGCAGGCCGTGACGGCCGGGTTCGCGGTGCTGGCGGGGGCCGGGGTGGTCGCCGCCGGGCTCTGGCTGCAGCATGTCTGCCGGCTTCCCGAGGACCACGACGACCCGTCCGGGCCGGCGGCCACGCCCCGCTGAGCGGACGGCGGCGGACGTGCGGGCACCGGGCGGATGGTTTCCCGGTGGTCGGGTCCGCGGTGGTCGGAGTCGCGGCGGGTTCGGTGGTTCGCGCCGCGGAACTGTCGTGACGTCAGGTGGTGGTTCGGGTACCCGAAGTGGTTCTGGCTCGCTGTCAAGACCCGAAAGGGTGTCGCGGCTGACAGGGTCCCAATTCGCACGCTAGTTTCTTTGGCATGTCACGTGGACGCCACCGTCAATCTTCCGTCCTCGGCCGGGCCGCACCTCCGATCGCAGCGGGTGCCCTCGTCCTTGCAGCACTGGTCGAACTGGTGGTCAGTCCCGATGTGCCGCTGGTCCGGTCGGTCGGAGTGGCGGCGGTCTTCGGCGCGGTCGGCATGGCCGTACTGCTGCGCCAGCGGGACCGGATCGCCAAGCAGGCGGCCGAGGCGGCCGCGAAGCGCCGGCTGGTGGCCGAGGAGCGGTACGAGGAGCAGATCGCCGAGGCCGAGTACGCCGCCGAGGTGGCCGAGGAGCGGGCCACCCGTTTCGGCCGCCGGCTGACCGCCGAGAAGGCTCGGCTGGCCAAGGCCGAGACGGAGATCGCCCGGCTGCTCCGGGAACGCGCGGTCGCCGTCGCCGAGCAGGCCATGAAGGAGGCGGAGGCGGCCCAGCGGGCACTCGTGGAGGCCCGGCCCGAGTACCCGGCCACTCCGGCGGCGTACGTCCGTGCGGCGGCCGTGCTGCGGCAGTTGGAGTGGAAGGCCGAACGGGCCGCGGCGGCTCGGGAGGGCGCGGGGCGGGCGCAGCTGGAGCTGCGGCCGAAGGCGCAAGCGGTGCCGGCTTCGGCGACGGGTGCGGCAAGGCTCGTTCCGGTGGCGCCGACCGCTCCCGCGCTGCTGGTGGCGCCCGCGGCGGCAGCGGCCGCTCAGGACGGTGCGGCGGGCTCGATCGTGCCCGCCGGGCCGGGTGGGGGACTGGTGCGCCGGCTCGCCCCGGTCGCCGCGTCCGCCGAGCCGGCCCGACCCGCGGCCACGGCCGTGCCGGTGTCCGCCGCGTCCGACCTGCCCGCTGGGGCCGAGCGGATGGCCGCTCCCGCTGCGCCCGCTGCTTCCGCCGCTCCCGTCGCGCCGGCTGTGCCCCAGCCCGCGCTGTCGGCGGTCGGCCCGCTGCCGGCCCGTCCGGCGCTGTCGGTGCCGCGGCCGGAGTCGGACGGTGGTACGGCCGAGCGGGCTGCGGTGCAGCCGCGGATGCTCGGGGCGGCGGGTGCCCCCGCGCAGGGCGGTGCCGCTCCTGCCGGGCGGCAGCGTCCGCGTCCGCAGGGGGTCGGCCGGTCCTCGGGGTTCAGCTTCTTCGGGCGTCCCGGCGCGGCTCGTCCGGCAACTCCGGTGCCTGCCGCCGATGGTGTGGCGGAACTGGGCGAGCGGGCCGATCTGGCGGACGTGGTCGGTGACGAGGCCGTGGCCGAGAGCGTCCGGTACGCCGTCCCCGGGGCGGCCGGGACGGCTGCCGAGCCCGCCGTCCCGCCCGCCGCGCAGCCGGTGCAGGCGGACGCGCGCCCCGACCACGCCCGCCCGGAGGTGGTCGACCTGACGCCGCACGACGAGACCGAGCTCCTGGAGGTCTCCGAACTCCGCGCCAAGCACAACCGGCAGCGGTAGCAGCCGGCCGTATACCGACGCGAACGCCCGGCCCCTGCTGAAGGGGCCGGGCGTTCGCGTCGGTGCGGTGCGTCAGATCGCCACGCCGAAGTCCTGGGCGATGCCCGCGAGGCCGGAGGCGTAGCCCTGGCCGATCGCGCGGAACTTCCAGTCGGTGCCGTTGCGGTAGAGCTCGCCGAAGATCATGGCGGTCTCGACGGCGGCGTCCTCGGAGAGGTCGTAGCGGGCGATCTCGGCGCCGCCGGCCGCGTTGAGCACGCGGATGTAGGCGTTGCGGACCTGGCCGAAGTTCTGGCCGCGGGCGATCCCGTCGTAGATCGTGACCGGGAAGACGATCCTGCCGGCCTCGGCTGGCAGCCCGGCCAGGTTGACCTTGATCTGCTCGTCGTCGCCGTCGCCCTCGCCGGTGCGGTTGTCGCCGGTGTGCACCACGGTGCTGTCCGGGGTGCTGGTGTTGTTGAAGAAGACGAAGTGGCCGTTGGACAGGACCTTGCCGTCCGCGTTCAGCACGATCGCGCTGGCGTCCAGGTCGAACTCGGCGCCGGTGGTGGTCCGTACGTCCCAGCCCAGGCCGACGGTGACTGCGGTCAGGCCCGGGGCCTCCTTGGTCAGCGAGACGTTGCCACCCTTGGAGAGGCTGACTGGCATGGTGTGTGGTGTCCCTTCGTTGCTCTTGTGCGTAAAGAACGTAAAGGGGCCGGACGCGGTTCCGGCGAGGCGGGGCCGATTCGTCCTCGCGTCGGTGTGGCCCGGGCGGGGACCGGTCAGACGCGGGGGTACTTCCCTTGCAGCGTCCAGATGTTGGGGTTGTCGCCCAGGCCCTCGTGCAGCTCGGTGAGATCCGCGATCACGTCCTGGAGGAAGTCCCGGGCTTCCCGGCGCAGTTCGGCGTGGCGGACCACGGCGGGCGGGGAGTTCCGCCGCCAGGTCGCGCTGATCTCCACCAGGCCGAACCGGCGGGCGAAGCGCAGCAGTTCGGTGTTCTGGGTGAAGTCCAGGTCGAAGGTCTGCACGGCGGCGGAGCGGCTGCCGCGCACGTCGCGGTCCAGCTCCTCGACGGTGTCGCAGAGCGCCCAGGCGAAGTCGAGCACCGGCACCCATCCCCAGGCTGTGGAAAAGTCCCGGTCGTCCGCCTCCAGGAAGATGTCGCCGCAGAACAGGTCGTACCGCAGGCTGCGTACCGACGCGGTGCGGTAGTCGGTCTGCGGCGGGTCGGGGAAGTGGTCGGAGAGGGAGTAGTCGAGCTCGATCACGTACGCCATTGTCCGGCACGCGGGGCCGGCGGGTGCCACCTGAGGTTGTCCACAGCTGTGGACAAGTGGAGATGGCGACAGACGAGTGGGGATGGCGACAAAGAGAGAAGGTGTTCGGTCGACGGGTGGATAACCGGGTGACCCGGGCGCGGCGGGGCGGGATGATGGGGGACATGCCTGAGCCAATCCGCGTTCGGGGCTCGGTGGTCGTACCGGAGGCCGAGCTCGTCTGGCGCTTCTCGCGTTCGTCCGGCCCCGGCGGCCAGCACGTCAACACCTCCGACACCCAGGTGGAGCTGCGCTACGACCTGGCCGCCTCGGACGCCCTGCCACCGGTCTGGAAGGAGCGGGCGCTGGAGCGGCTCGCGGGCCGGCTGGTGGACGGTCGGATGCTGGTGGTCCGCGCCTCCGAGCACCGGTCGCAGTGGCGCAACCGCGAGGTTGCCGCCGCCCGGCTGGCGTCGCTGCTGGGGGAGGCGACGGCACCGCCGCCGAAGGTCCGGCGGGCGACCAAGCCGAGCCGGGGGATGGTCGAGCGGCGGCTGGAGAACAAGCGGCACCGCTCGGAGCTGAAGCGGGGGCGGAGCCGGCCGTCCGCCTACTGATGACCGCCGCCGGGCTTGCGCGGTGGCGGAGTTGGAGACCGCCGCGATCAGGGCGACCGGGCTGCCGCGCGCGCGGTTCACGGGCGAAGGCCCCGCGGCTGTCAGCCGCTCCCGGGGTTCAGGCGAACTTGCGGTAGCCGGTGCGGAAGTAGAGCAGGGGCTTGGTGTCCGGGCCCGGGATGCGGGCCGCCAGCACCCGGCCGATCAGCAGGGTGTGGTCGCCAGCGGAGACCCGCTGCTCGGTGCGGCACTCGACGGTGGCGAGGGCGCCGTCGATCAGTGGGGCGTTGGTGAACTCGCCGCGGTGGTGCGGGGTGTCGGCGAAGAGCAGGCGGTCGCTGAGGCGGCCCTTCATGGCGAAGCGGGACGCGATCGTCCGGTGCTCCTCGCCGAGCAGCGAGACCGCCCAGGTGTCGATCCGGGAGAGCAGCTCGTCCATCCGGGAGTCCTCGCGCACCGAGATCAGCACCAGCGGCGGTTCCAGCGACACCGACAGGAACGAGGTCGCGGTCATCCCGGCGTCCTCGCCGTCGGCCCCGCCTTCGGGGTCGTGGGCGGTCACCAGGGTGACGCCGGCGGCGAGCTGGGCGAGCGCGGCCCGGAACTCGTCGGCCGTGGCGGTCGGGGCGGAGGCGGGTTGTGGGGAGCTGTACACGTACTGCACGGTAGTCGGCGCGGCGGGTGGGCGGCATCGGACCCTGGTCGTAGGACCCACCCGGACCGGAGTCCCATCAGGTGCCGGGTGGGCGGAGGAGGACTCACCCGCGAGGTGGTGGGCCGACGCCTCCCGGTCGTCACGGGGGTTGAGTGCCGATGTCCGGCCGCCGGCCACCCGATGTTCGTGATTGTCCGGGAATGGCTGGGTTTCGGGCGACTGAACGGCATATGTATACATAAGGGCTATGTGATTTGGGTCACAAGTGGCGGCCTATTGTTGACCGAGCGTGCCGATCGCAGTGCTCGCTGTGATTCAGTTCTTCTGGCAATCGGACCATAACCAATCAAGAACTATCCGAAGCAGCCGGGGAGCCCCCGCATGGAAGCCGAGTCGGAGCCGTACGTCCGCCTGGCGACCCTCCGCACCTTGCACCGGGTCGTGGCGGACCTCAACGCTGCCCGCAGCCTGGCAGGCACCCTGCAGGCCGTGGTCGAGGGCGCGGTGCACGGGCTCGGCTTCGACGCGGCCGCCGTCAGCCTGGTGCGGCCGGACGGTGATCTGGTCGTGGCGGCGGTCTGGGAGATCGAGGAGAGCGCCTTCGGCGGGCCGGCCGTGCTGCTCGGTCAGGTCGGCTCGCGGGAGTCCTGGGAGCGGCTGCTCGGCGTCAGCGACCACTGGGGCACGCTGCGCTTCCTGCCGTACGACCGGGGCTGGGCCGTCGGCCCGGACATCCCGCGCTGGACCGGTGACGGCCCGCTGCCGGTGTACGCCAACGACTGGCACCCCGCCGATGCCCTGCTGGCCCCGATGTACAGCGCGGGCGGCGATCTGCTGGGCGTGCTCTCGGTGGACCGTCCACGCAGCGGGAAGCGCCCCGGAGCGTGGACCCGCGAGGCCCTCGAGATGTTCTCCCTGCAGGCGTCCATCGCCATCGGCAACGCGAGGCTACGCGCGGAGATGCAGCGTGCGCTGGCCCGGCTGGAGAAGGAGCAGCAGGCGCTGCGGGCCAGCGAGGAGAGCTTCCGGCAGGCCTTCGAGTTCGCGCCCAGCGGGATGGCCATCACCGAGCTGCACGGTGCCGGGCGGGGCCAGCTGAGCCGGGTCAACGACGCGCTGTGCCGGCTGCTCGGCCGTCCCCGGGCGACCCTGCGCCAGCAGCGCTTCGCCGACCTGGTGCACCCCGACGACCTGGCGCTGCTGCACCGGACCAGTGCCGACGGCGGCCGGGCGGAGGTGCGGCTCTCCCGGCGGGACGGCGGCTACCAGTGGGTCTGCCTGCGCAACTCGGTGGTGACCGACGCCGCCGAGGGGCCGAGCTTCCTGCTCACCCATGTCGAGGACATCGAGGACCGCAAGCGGCACGAGCTCCAACTCGCCCACCGGGCCAGCCACGACGCGCTCACCGGCCTGCCCAACAGCGCCGAGCTGCGGGCCAGGCTCGCCCACCGGCTGTGCGACCAGGCGCAGCTGCCGGGGGCGGCGGGGCCCGCCGCGGCCCGCCCCGGGATCGCCCACGGCGAGATCGGCTTCACGCCGCCCGAGTACGTCCCGCCGGGCTACGCCCCGCCCGGGTACCCCGCCCCCGCCTACGCCGACCCGCTCGGGGCCCCGCACACCCAGCCCGCGTACGCCGCTCAGGGTGCCTCGTACGGCGCGCACGGCGACTACGAGGGGCTGGGTGCCCCGGCCACGCTGACGCACGGCTACGGCGCCCCTGACGACCCCGGGGGCGCGGGCGACTCGCGCTCGCCGGAGCGGGACCGCGCGGACTTCGCCGCCGGGCACCCGCCGGGCCGCCGGGAGGAGGCGCCGCCGGACCACGTGCACGCCGTGGTGCCGTCCGAGGGCGGCGGCGAGCTGTGGAGCGGCGGCTTCCGGGGCGGCGGGGCCGAGAAGGGGCTCGCGGTGCTCTTCTGCGACCTGGACGGCTTCAAGTCGATCAACGACCGGTTCGGGCACAAGGCGGGTGACGCGGTCCTGATCGAGGTGGCCAGGAGGCTCCAGCAGGCCGTGCGCGAGGGTGACACGGTGGCCCGGCTGGGCGGCGACGAGTTCGTGGTGCTGGCCGACGGGATCGGCCGCGAGGAGGCCAAGGACCTCGCCGGGCGGCTGCGCAACGCGATCGTCCCGCCGATGCGGATCGACAACCGGACCACCCGGGTCGGCGTCAGCCTGGGTATCGGCTGGGCGGGTTGCGGGATGAGCATCGAGGAGGTCCTGCACGCCGCGGACGAGCGGATGTACGACGAGAAGAGGGCACGTGGAGGTGCTGTGAGGGGCGCGCGGGGAGAGCGTTCGCATCGGCGTGCGGGCTGAGCGCAGTTCAGGGCGCCTTTCTCTGTTGTCCGCTGTGGAAGGTAGGGTTCCCGCGTACGAGCGTCACCACTGGCCCGTACGGCGCGCTGCCGTGCGGCGCGCTGCGATGGGGAGTTGACCACCGTGACCACGGCCGGCAGCAACGGCGCGCCCGAGGGCGCGGCCGAGGACGACCCGTTCGCCCACCTCTACCGCCCGGCGGAGGGCGAGTCGGCGCCCGACACCACTCCGATCCCGGGGCAGCCGCGCACCCCGTACTCGCGCCCGGTGGAGGTCGGCCGCACCCAGTACGGTCAGCAGTCGCGATCGCCGTACGGGCAGCAGCCGTTGGCGGTGCCGACCCAGACCGTGCCGCAGCAGAGCCGCTACGCCGAGCGCTCCCGCCCGCAGCCGGGTGAGGAGCGGGCCTCCGGCGGGCGCGGCAAGGCCGCGGTGATCGGTGTGGTCGCGGTGATCGCGGCGGTCGCGATCGGCGGCGGGATCGCGCTGTCCGGCGGCGACGCGGGCAAGTCCGACGGCGCCGCCAAGCCGTCCAACCGCGCGAGCGCGCCGGTGAGTTCGAGTGCGAACCCGAGTTCCTCGCCGTCGTCGGCGCCCTCGGTGCCGCCGCCGTCCACGGACACGATCGCGGATGCGTCCAAGTTGCAGCTGCAGGACGCCCCCGTGGACAACAAGATCAAGAACGCGAAGTCCGCGGACGGCAGCTACGCCACCCTGACCGGCGGGCCCACCTCGACGGTGAGCTGGACGATTTCGGTGGCCACCGAGGGCACGTACAAGTTCTGGGTGCACTACAACAACCCGGGTTCCGACATCAACGGCATCGTGATGGTGAACGGCAAGCAGTTCGCGTCCCCGATCGGGCTGCAGAACTACACCCACTCCAGCGATCCCGACCAGGCCTGGACCCGGAGCAACATATGGCCGCAGCTGCAGGCCGGGGCCAACACCATCTCGATCTCGGTCCCGGCCGGGAACACCGTTCCGATCGACCAGGTGGCGATCAGGCCGCAGTCGGACGGCACCCCGCCCTGGTGACCGCCCCCGCCGGCCGGGCCGCAGTCCCGGTCCGCCTCCGGCAACGGGCACGGTCGTCCCCCGGAGGGTGAGTGGCGGGGCGCAGTGCCGCCACTCACCCCCCGATGGGACGGGGAAGGCTCAGGCCGCCCGGGCGACCGCGCGGAAGCGGTCCGCGCCGGTGATCCACTCGCCGCGGCGCATCACCGCGACGAGGTCGTACGTGTCGGAGTCGAGGACGACCAGGTCGGCGTACTTGCCCACTTCCAGGGAGCCGATGGAGTCCGACAGGCCGAGTAGCCGTGCCGGGACGGTGGACAGGGAGTGCACGGCCTGGCCGAGGCTCAGGCCGTTGACGGTGACGGAGCGTTGGAGGGCGACGTCGAGGGTGAGGGTGGAGCCGGCGATGGCGCCGCCCTCGACCAGCCGGGCGACGCCGGCCTCGACCCGGACCTGGAGCGGGCCGAGCGGGTAGAGCCCGTCGCCCATCCCGGCCGCGCCCATCGCGTCGGTGATCAGCGCGACCCGGTCGGCGCCCGCCGTGCCGTAGGCGAGGTCGAGCACCGAGGGGTGCAGATGGACGCCGTCGTTGATCAGCTCGACCGTGACCCGCTCGTCCTCCAGCAGGGCGACGATCGGGCCCGGGGCGCGGTGCTGGATGCCCGGCATCGCGTTGAACAGGTGCGTGGCGACGGTGGCGCCGGCCTCGATCGCCTCCAGCGTCTTGGCGTAGTCGGAGTCGGTGTGGCCGACGGCCGCGATGATGCCGAGGTCGGCGAGCATCCGGACCGACTCCAGGCCGCCCGGCAGCTCCGGGGCGAGGGTGAACATCCTCGCCTGGCCGCGCGCGGCGTCCGCCAGCTTGCGCACCAGTGCCGGGTCAGGGGCGCGCAGCAGGTCGGGACGGTGGGCGCCGCACCGGCCCGGGGAGATGAACGGGCCCTCGAAGTGGATGCCCGCGAGCACGCCGTCCTCGACCAGCTCGGAGAGCACCGCCGCCTGGTGGCAGAGGTCGTCGATCTCGCCGGTGACGGTGGAGGCCATGGTCGTGGTGGTGCCGTGCTCCAGGTGCGTCCGGGCGACCTTCAGCGCCTCCTCGGCCACCCCGGAGGCGTACGAGGCGCCGCCGCCGCCGTGCACGTGCAGGTCGACGAAGCCCGGGACGACGGTGTGGCCGGTCAGGTCGAGGTCGCCCGGGGCGCGGTTCCCGCCGCCCGCCGGGGACTCGTCGGCCGCCACCGTCGCGATGCGCGAGCCCTCGACGGTCAGCCGGCCCTGTTCGACGACACCGCCCGGCAGCACCAGCCGGGCACCGGTCAGCGCGGTACCGGCGGCGAAGGGGACACCCCCCTCGGCCTGGCGGCCGGGGGCGCCCTCACCCGGCCGATGGCTGGGGGACGTTGACTGATTCCGCGCGGTCGTCACGCGGTCACCTCCATCGAGAGCAGGTCCCAGGCGAGCAGGCCCGCGCCCAGGGAAGCGGCGGTGTCTTTGAGCATGGCCGGTACGACCTCCGGGGGCATCTGGAAGGTCAGCCGCTCGGCGACGGCCGTGCGCAGGGGCGTGAAGAGGGTGTCACCGGCTTCCGCCAGACCGCCGCCGACGATCACCGTCGACGGATCGAGCAGGCTCTGCGCCAGCACGATGCCGTCGGCGAGTGCGTCGAGCGCGGTCTGCCAGACCTCGATCGCCCGCTCGTCCCCGGCTTCGACGGCCCTCGCGCAGGCCGCGGCGTCGGCGGTCGGGTCGCCGGAGCGCTCGGCCCAGGCCCGGGAGACGGCCGAGGCCGACGCCAGGGTCTCCAGGCAGCCGCGGGCGCCGCAGCCGCAGGCCGGGCCGCCGGGGCGGACCACGACATGGCCGATCTCCCCGCCGTAGCCGTGGGCGCCCGCCTCGATGCGTCCCTCGATGCCGATGGCGCCGGCGATGCCGGTGCCGAGCGCGACGAACAGGAAGCGGTCCACGCCGCGCCCGGCGCCGAGCCGTCCCTCGGCCAGCCCGCCGCTGCGGACGTCGTGGCCGAGGGCGATCGGCAGGCTCGCGCCGTCCGGGCCGCCGAGGCGCTCGCCGAGCAGCTTGCGGATCGGCAGGTCCCGCCAGCCGAGGTTGGCGGAGAAGACGGCGATCCCGTTCTTCTCGTCGATCGTCCCCGGTACGGCGACGCCTGCCGCGAGCGGTGCCCGACCGAACCGGCTGCGGCCCTCGTCGGCCAGGTCGGCCGCGAAGTCGAGGATGGCGGCGACCACGGCGTGGGTGCCGTGCTCCCGCCCGGTCGGCCGGCGTGCTTCGAACAGCACCGAGCCGTCCGGGGCGAGCAGCGCGGCCTTCATGCCGGTGCCGCCCACATCGAGTGCGATGACGTGCTTCACGGGTGACAGTGTCCCTTGGCCAGGTCAGAGAGGTCTAGTCCAGTCGCGGGATTGGTCTGGTCCAGCAGGGGTGAGCTTTGTCGCCATTGGAGATGTGCCGGGTTCTGCGGCCATGGGCGGCCGTCCTTTTCCTGTTGTACGGACGGCGCGGGCGGGTGTCCAGGAGCGTGCGGGGCGTGCCGGAGCGCAGTTCCTGACGGAGGGGTTCTAGCCGAGGACGACCGAGCGGGTCAGGCCGCGCGGCTCGTCGGGGTTCAGGCCGCGAGCCCCGGCCAGGGCCACCGCCAGCCGCTGGGCCCGGACCAGGTCGGCCAGCGGGTCCAGGCCGGCGGTGCCGGAGTCGGCCACCAGCAGGGCGCCGGTGCGGGCGATGTCCGCGGCCAGGCCGTCCGGCAGTTCGCCGAAGCACCAGACGGCCCGTCCGGGGGCGGCGATGCTGATCGGCCCGTGCCGGTACTCCATCGCCGGGTACGCCTCGGTCCAGGCGGTGGCCGCCTCGCGCATCTTGAGCCCGGCCTCCTGGGCGAGCCCGTACGTCCAGTTCCGGCCGAGGAAGGTGATCTGCTCGGCGCCGAGCAGGCCTTCGGGCAGCGGCCGGGCGATGGCGTCCTCGGCGTCCTCGGCGGCCTGCGGGACGCTCTTGACGCCTGCGGGGAGTGCGCCCTCCAGCTCCAGGTGGGCGCGCAGCAGTGCCAGTGCGGTGGTGGCGAACCTGGTCTGCACCACCGAGCGCTCGTCGGCGAAGTCCAGTACCAGCAGTCGGTCGGAGGCGCCGGAGATCGGGGTGCCGGGGTCGGCGGTGACGGCCGAGGTCGGCGCCTCGACCCGGTCGAGCACGTCCAGCACCTCGGTGGTGGTGCCCGAGCGGCTGATCGCCAGGACCCGGTCGTAGTCGCGTCCGTACCGGAACTCGGAAGCCGCCAGGGCGTCCGTCTCGCCGTGCCCGCCGGCCTCCCGCAGGGCGGCGTACGCCTGGGCGATGAACCAGGAGGTGCCGCAGCCGGTCACCGCGACCCGCTCGCCGCGTCGTGGCAGCGCCGGGGACGCCTCGGCGGCGAGTGCGGCGGCGCGGCGCCAGTTCGCGGGTTGGCTGGCGAGCTCCTCGCCGGTCAGGGAAGTCAAAGCCATGGGTGCGAGCTCCTCGGAGTGCTCAGGTCCATTGCTGCGTCCTGCTGGGGTGCACCAGAGAGTGCATGGAGCGCGGAGTGCGTGAATCTGATTGATTTATAGCTGTTTCGCGCAGGACTGCGCAATGAGTGGGGCCGGCGGTGTGCCGGTTGGCCGGTCGCGGACAACGTCCGGGTCGGCACTGATGTGCGAAGCTGTCCAGGCTTCGCGCATCGGCGCGCGGCAGTGACCGCGCTGTTCGCGGCGGTCGCATCGAGTGCGTCGGTACAGGAGGAGCGGCCCAGCGTGTCCAGGTACGAGCGGTGGAACGCCCTGCTGGAACTGCTCGCCGAGCACGGCAAGTTGGAGGTCGAGGAGGCTGCCGACGCGCTGGAGGTCTCCGCCGCCACCATCCGGCGCGACCTCGACCAACTCGCCCGCCAGCAGATGGTCACCCGTACCCGCGGCGGCGCGGTGGCGCACAACGTCTCCTACGACCTGCCGCTGCGCTACAAGACGGCCCGGAACACCGACGCCAAGCAGCGGATCGGCGTGGCGGTGGCCGGACTGATCGAGGCCGGCGAGGTGGTCGGCCTCAACGGCGGGACCACCACCACCGAGGTGGCCCGCGCGCTGGCCGTCCGCCCCGACCTGGCCGAACGGCCGGAGAGCGGCCTGGGGCAGAGCGTCACCATCGTGACCAACGCGCTGAACATCGCCAACGAGCTGACGGTCCGTCCGCACGTGAAGATCGTGCTGACCGGCGGTGTCGCCCGCCCCCAGTCGTACGAGCTGATCGGCCCCCTCGCCGGGCTGGTGCTGAACGAACTCACCCTGGACGTCGCGGTGCTGGGCGTGGACGCGCTGGACGCCGAGCACGGTGCGACCGCCCACCACGAGGGCGAGGCCAGCGTCAACCGGCTGCTCGCCGAACGGGCCCGCCGGGTGGTGGTGGCCGCCGACTCCTCCAAGCTGGGCCGCCGGGTCTTCGCCCGGATCTGCGGCGTGGACCGGATCGGCACACTGGTCACCGACGGGGGCATCACCCCCGAGCTGTCCGCCGCCTTCGCCGAGGCCGGGGTGCGGGTGATCGTGGCCTGAACCCCCGTGGCGAGCGCGGGAGTCGGGCAGCAGCGAAGAGTGTGGCCGTCGGGTGCGGACCAGCGCGAGGCGGCACGCCCTCGAAGGCGCCGCCCACCCTGCCGTTCCCGGCGCGGAACTCCTCGATCACGGAGAGGCCGAAGGGGTTGCCGTTGGCGGTGCCGGTCTCGGTCACGGCGGTCGTCCTGCCGGTCCGGTGACGCGGGTCTCGATCGCCGCAACACCGGCCGGCAGGGCATTCATCCCCGGGAAGTGACGGGATCTCAGTCGTTTCCGAGGTCGATCGAGTAGGCCTTGCGCAGGGTCTCGTGGACGGTCCAGGTGGTGCGGTCGCCCTCGCGCAGGACGGCGAAGTCGCCGGGGCCGACCTCCAGGGTCGTGCCGCCCTCGATCTCGATGGTGGCACGGCCGCTCACCACCACGAACAGCTCGTCCGCCTCGACGTCGGTCACCACGCCCGGGGTGACCTGCCAGACCCCGCGCAGCCGGCGGCCGTCCTCGGACTCCCAGAGCACCTTGCCGGTGACCTCCGGGGCGCCGGAGACGATCTGGTCGGGGTCGAGCGGCTCGGGGTCGAGTTCGAGGTCGGGGATGTGCAGAGCGAAGCTGTTGGTCATGCCCCGACGCTAGCCGGACGGCGGGTGCGGCGGGGGTGACAGGGTGTGTCCGAGCAGCCGGGCACAATGACACTTCGTACCGGCTCGGCAGGGAGGTGGATGTGGTGTCCGGACTGAGCGAACGCGAACTCGCGGTGCTCGCGCTGGAAGCGCGGCAGTGGCGTACGGCGGGTGCCAAGGAACGCGCCATCCGGGAGGAGCTCGGCCTCTCGGCCACCCGGTACTACCAGCTGCTCAACGGCCTGCTGGACCGGGAGGAGGCGCTCGCGC
Source organism: Kitasatospora cystarginea (assembly GCF_039533515.1). Taxonomy (NCBI): domain Bacteria; kingdom Bacillati; phylum Actinomycetota; class Actinomycetes; order Kitasatosporales; family Streptomycetaceae; genus Kitasatospora; species Kitasatospora cystarginea. The sequence continues at coordinate 69,780 of NZ_BAAATR010000017.1, forward strand.
ACGACCCCGTGCTGATCAACCGGCTCCGCCGGATCCGGGAGGCCAAGCGGGCGGAACGCTAGGACGCCGGGGGCCCTGTCCGCGCGGCCTCCAAGGCCTGTCCGGCGGGTCTTTCCGGATCGGCGCGCGGCGCGCCACGCCCGGCTCCGCGCGTCTTCGAAGGCTCAGTCATCCCTGTGCTGGGTAGGGTCGGTGCATGGGTAGGACCGAACAGTTCGCACCGAGTACCCCGGTCGGCCGGGCGGGCCTGGCGGCCCTGCTGGCGGCCCCGTCCGAGGCGGTGATCGCGCTCGACTTCGACGGGACGCTGGCCCCGATCGTTCCCGACCCCGAGCAGGCGCGCGCCCATCCCGACGCGGTGGCCGCGCTCTCCCGGCTGGCTCCACTGGTCGGTGCGGTGGTGGTGGTGACGGGCCGGCCGGCGGAGGTGGCCGCGCGGTACGGCGGCTTCCCGGCCGCCCCCGGCCTCGGGCACCTCACCGTGCTGGGCCACTACGGCGCCGAACGCTGGGAGGCGGAGACGGCCGAGCTGACCGCCGCCGAGCCGCCGCCCGGGGTGGCCGCCGCCCGCGCCGAACTGCCCGGCGTGCTGGAGCGGTCGGGCGCCCACCCCGGCACCTGGGTGGAGGACAAGGGGCGGGCGCTGGGCGTGCACACCCGTCGAACCGGCGCGCCCGAAGCCGCGCTCGAACTGCTCCGCGAGCCGCTGGCCCACCTCGCCGCCGACCACGGCCTGATCGTCGAACCCGGCCGCTACGTACTGGAGTTGCGTCCGCCCGGGGTGGACAAGGGTGCGGCGCTGACCGCCTTCCTGGCCGAGCGCCCGAGGGCCGGCGCGGTGCTGTACGCCGGGGACGACCTGGGCGATCTGCCGGCGTACGCGGCCGTCGAGAAGCGCCGGGCGGACGGGCTGCCCGGCCTGCTGGTGTGCAGCAGCGGGACGGTGGCGGGCGAGGCCCAGGTGCGCGAACTCGCGGAGCAGGCTGACCTTTCGGTGCCCGGACCCGCCGGACTGGCCGAGCTGCTCACCGAGTTGGCGGACCGGATCGAATCGGCGGGCTGAACCGACAGGCCTCGGGGCGGAGCGGGGCGCGGGCGAGCCGCGCCCCCCCTCCCTGCCCTGTTGGCGGCGGAACCGTCAGTCCAGCGCGCGGAGTTGGTCCAGGAACCACTGCTGGGGCGAGAGTACGGTGGCCGCGTCGGCCAGCCGCTTGGTGCGGTCGGCGCGTTCGCCGGCGGGCATGTTCAGGCCCCGGTACAGGGCGTCGGCGGTGGCGACGATGTCGTACGGGTTCACCACCAGGGCGTCGTCGGCGAGTTCGGCGTGGGCGCCGGCCTCGCGGGAGAGCACCAGGGCGCACCCCGCGTCGGAGACCACCGGCACCTCCTTGGCGACCAGGTTCATTCCGTCCCTGATCGGGTTGACCAAGGCCACGTCGGCGAGCCGGTAGGCGGCCAGCGAGCGCGGGAAGTCGTCGTTGACGTGCAGGATCAGCGGGCGCCAACGCTCCGTACCGAACTCGTCGTTGATCTCCTGGGCGATCCGCTCGACGGCGGCCGTGTACTCCCGGTACTCGGGCAGGTCGTGGCGGGAGGGGTAGGCGAAGGCGATGTGCACCACCCGGTCGTGCCACTCGGGCCGAGTGCGCAGCAGGTGCCGGTAGGCGAGCAGGCCGCGGACGATGTTCTTGCTCAGCTCGGTGCGGTCCACCCGGACGACCGTCCGGCGCGGTGTCCCGTCCGCCGAGCTGCCGACCGACTCGCGCAGCGCGGCCAACCTGGCGTCCACGTCCGGCCGGTGGGACCGGGAGCGGAGGAAGTCGGCGTCGGCGCCGAGGCTGTGCACACCGAGCCGGGTGGTGCGGCCGGAGAGGGTGACGGTGAGGGCGTCCCGGTCCACCGTCGCGCCGAGCACCGCCTCGCAGCAGTCGGCGAAGGCGAACGCCCAGCGGAGCGTCAGGAACGCCGCCCGGTCGGCCCCGAGGATGCCGGCGAGCACCGCCTCGGCGACATCGTCCGGCAGCATCCGGTAGTACTCGGGCGGGGCCCACGGCGTGTGCGAGAAGTGGCCGATGCGCAGGTCGGGCCGCATCTCGCGGAGCAGGGCCGGGGTGAGCGAGAGGTGGTAGTCCTGGACGAGCACCGCCGCGCCCGGGGCCGCCTCGGCGGCCAGGGCCTCGGCGAAGGCGGCGTTGTACGCGCCGTAGGACTCCCACGCGCGGTGGAACCGCTCGTCGAAGAGCGGCGAGAAGGGGGTGTCGTACAGCAGGTGGTGGACGAACCACAGGCTGGAGTTGGCGATCCCGTTGTAGGCGCGGTTGAAGGTGTCCGGGTCGATGTCGAGCATCCGCACGGCCTGGCCGCCGACGTCGAAGCCGCCCAGATCCAGCCTGCCCTCGGGGGAGCGGCGGACCGCCGCGCGGTCGGCGTCGCCGAGCGCGGCGCAGACCCAGACGGAGGACGGGTCGTCGATCGCGGAGAGACCGGAGACCAGGCCGCCGCCGCCTCTGCGCGGGGTCAGTGAGCCGTCGACCTCGATGCTGAAGGACACCGGGCCGCGGTTCGAGGCCACCAGGATCGGTGCCCTGCCGGTCGGATTCGAACGTTCGGTCGCGAAGTCGGCCATCAGTCCTCTTCTCAGGGCCGCGGATTCATCCGAAGGGATGGGCTCCCGGTGCGCGGTGGATGGGAGCGCTGCGGACCCGTACAGTCAGTGACCTGCCCACGGGCAGCGGTCAGGGCTTGGCCGCCGTGAGGTTCCACGGGGCCAAGTGGGACGCCCTCTCGTCGCGAGAGGGGGAGTCACGTCTTCAACCTTGCCGGACGGCAATGGTTGCAAACCACGCGCACCCCGGGCGACACACCGCGGCGGCGACCCCGCGCGGATCCTCACCCGGCGGCGGGGCGCGCCGTGTACTCGGGAACCGTCCGCATCGGGGGTCGCTCCAACGCCGCGACCGGGTGGGTGTGGGAGGCGAAGCCGCGGGCGAGCGGGTCGCGGGTGAACTGGGTGAGATGCGGGTGGACCAGGTCGTCCGCGGCCTTGAGGCGGTGGGTGCGCTCCAGTCGTTCCAGGGCGGTGCGGTAGATGGTGGCCGCCATCCGGCCGAGGGCCTGTCCGTCCTGGTGTCGGTGGTGCCGGACGCCGACGTCCACCTGGGCCAGGGCGTCCAGGCCGACCTCGTCCAGGGCGTCCACCAGCAGGCCCAGTTCGACCCCGTACCCGGTCGGGAAGTGCAGCCGCTCCAGCAGCGAACGCCGTGCCGCGTACTCCCCGCCCAGCGGCTGGACGAACCCGGCCAGCAGCGGCCAGTGCAGGTTGAGCAGCGGCCGTGCGACCAGCTCGGTCACCCGTCCGCCGCCGGCCGGCACCACCGCACCCGCGGTCTCCAGCGGCCGGTCGTACATCGCCTTGACCAGCTGGATCCCGGGGTCGGTGAGCAGCGGCCCGATGATCCCGGAGACGAAGACCGGGTCGAATTCGCGCAGGTCGGCGTCGATGAAACAGACGATCTCGCCGGAGGTGGCCAGCAGCGAGCGCCAGAGCACCTCGCCCTTGCCCGGGACGGCGGGTATCCGGGGCAGCAGGTCGTCGCGGTGCACCACCCGGGCACCGGCGGCGGCGGCGAGTTCGGCCGTCCGGTCCACCGAGCCGGAGTCGACCACCACCAGCTCGTCGACCAGCGCAAGCCGCTCCATCAGTTCGCGCCGGATCGTCCGGACGATCTCGCCGACCGTCGGCTCCTCGTCCAGCGCGGGCAGCACCACGCTGACCGTACCCGCCCGGCCCGCCGCCCGCTTGGCCGCCAGCAGGGCCTCGACGGGACGGTCGGCGGCCGTCCAGGAGCGCTCGCGCAGCCAGCGCCCCACCTCCGGCAGCAGGGCCTCGGGGGCGGTCACCGCCTGCTCGGCTCCGGGCGCTTCGATCCGGTGCCGGCGCTCCTCAACCCGGTGCTCGTTCGCCGCCTGTCGTCCGTCGCGGGCGGCACAGCCGCCGATCGGCACTGCGGCATCGGCGCGCCCCTCGACTCGGCGGGTCGGCTGGTCGGGCACGGTGTCGCTCCTTGCGCTCGGGCGGAAACTGTCGGGTTCATCTCGTGTGTCGGACGCTCCCCTTCGAGCTTGACACCTTCGGCTACAGTCTTCGTAACTCGGCCCGGGGCTTCGCACCGCGGGGCCGGCCGAGCAGCGTGACCAGCGCGATCACAACTTCACAGAGCTCATCCAGAGGGACTGAGGGAACGGCCCGTCGACGTCCCGGCAACCTTCTCGCCCGGCTGTCGCACAGGCCCCGGCGGGACAGGTGCCAATTCCGGCCCGTGGCGCGACCGCACCACGGGGAAGATGAGGAGAGAGGCCTCGCCATCATGGCTACCGCTACCCGTGTACCCGTCGCCACCGTCGACCTCGGCCCCGCCGCCGCACTGTCCTGCCGCGAGTGCGGCACCCGCTTCCCGCTCGGTCCGAGCTTCGCCTGCCTGGAGTGCTTCGGCCCGCTGGAGATCGCCTACGACTTCGGGTCGTACCGTGCCGAGGAGTTGCGCCGGCGGATCGAGGCCGGCCCGGCCAGCATCTGGCGCTACGCCCCGCTGCTGCCCGTCCCGGCCGACGTGGCCGGCAAGCCCAACCTGAACCCCGGCTGGACCCCGCTGGTCAAGGCCGACAACCTGGGCCGCGAACTCGGCTTCAGCGCGCAGCTGCACATCAAGGACGACTCCGGGAACCCGACCCACTCCTTCAAGGACCGGGTGGTCGCCTGTGCCATCGAGGCGGCGCGAGCCTTCAACTTCACCACCCTGTCGTGCTCTTCGACCGGCAACCTGGCCGGCGCGGTGGGTGCGGCGGCGGCCAGGGCCGGGTTCAGGTCCTGCGTGTTCATCCCGCACGACCTGGAGCGGGGCAAGGTCGTGATGGCCGGTGTCTACGGCGGCGAACTGGTCGGCATCGAGGGCAACTACGACGATGTGAACCGGTTCTGTTCCGAGCTGATCGGCGACCCGGCCGGTGCGGGCTGGGGCTTCGTCAACGTCAACCTCCGTCCGTACTACGGCGAGGGCTCCAAGACCCTGGCGTACGAGATCTGCGAGCAGCTCGGCTGGCGGCTGCCGGAGCAGATCGTCGTCCCGGTCGCCTCTGGCTCCCAGCTCACCAAGATCGACAAGGGCCTGCAGGAGCTGATCGGGCTCGGTCTGGTCGAGGACCGGCCGTACCGGATCTTCGGCGCCCAGGCCGAGGGCTGCTCCCCGGTCTCCGCGGCCTTCAAGTCGGGCCGCGACGTGATCCGCCCGGTCAAGCCGGACACCATCGCCAAGTCGCTGGCGATCGGCAACCCGGCCGACGGCCCGTACGTGCTGGACATCGCCCGCCGCACCGGCGGCGCGGTCGAGGACGTCACCGACGCCGAGGTGGTGGCCGCGATCAGGCTGCTGGCCCGGACCGAGGGCATCTTCGCCGAGACGGCGGGCGGGGTGACCGTCGGCGTGCTGAGGAAGCTGGTCGAGACCGGTCGGCTGGACCCGTCGAAGGAGACCGTCGCGATCAACACCGGCGACGGTCTGAAGACCCTGGACGCGGTGGCCGACGCGGGACTGACCGCCACCATCCGCCCGACGCTTAACTCCTTCCGCGCTGCGGGCCTGGCGTCCGTCTGACGCCCGCCCGCTCCCTCCCGGCCCCAAGACACCACCGCACCTAGGAGCTTCGCACCATGAGCGCTTCCGTCCGCATCCCCACCATCCTGCGCACCTACACCGGCGGTGCCGCCGAGGTGAGCGCCCAGGGCGCGACCCTGGCCGCCGTCATCGCCGACCTGGACGCCAACCACCCCGGCATCGCCGCCCGCATCCTGGACGACGCGGGCAAGCTGCGCCGCTTCGTCAACGTCTACGTCAACGACGACGACGTGCGCTTCGCGGAGGGCCTGGAGACCGAGATCAAGGACGGCGCCAGCGTCTCGGTCATCCCCGCGGTGGCCGGCGGCTGCTGACCGGCCGGCACCCGCTCCGGATGCCGCGGGACTAGCACACCGGGAGCCGTCGACGGGCATGGAATGGCTATTTCCGTGCCGGTCGGCGGCTCTCGGCGTGCCGGTGGAAAAGGGTGGCCCGAAGGGGCGGTAAAGTGCGCAGATACCGGCATGCATCCCGCCGGCCAACCCCGGGAACGCGGCCCGCGGCGGGCCCGCCCCCGACGCCCTGACGGCCGATCGCATACACAGGGCTCTTCCGGCCGCTAAGACGGACCTTGGACAGTCTGCCGCAGAAGATGTCAGGACGACGTCAGAAATTCACCGGCGATTTGCGAGCGTTCGTCCATTATGCCCGGCGGGAATAGGCACGGTCTGCCGCTTTCATCCCGCGGTATCCGAAAACTTCCGGATGGAATTCCCGGAAGTTGGGCCTGTTGCAGAGGGCACCTGTCCGGATACATTCAGCGGCGGTCGCACGCAATCACCCGTCGGCCCGGCAACTCCCGGGAGGCGGCGGAGGTTTGCGGCGTGCACGGCTGCGCCCAGGGGGGTTTCCTCGGGCCGGCCTACCAGCCTGGGCCCGCACCCTGCGGGTCCGTGAAGGGCCAGCACAGCACAAGGGGAGTTCGGAATGGCTCAGGGCACCGTCAAGTGGTTCAACGCGGAGAAGGGCTACGGCTTCATCGCGGTCGACGGTGGTGCGGACGTGTTCGTCCACTACAGCGCGATCCAGATGGACGGCTACCGCACCCTCGAAGAGGGCCAGCGGGTCGAGTTCGAGATCTCCCAGGGGCAGAAGGGCCCGCAGGCGGACATGGTCCGCGCCGCTGCGGTCTGACCTTCCGGCCTGCGGAGCCCTCGGCTCGGTCACGAGCTGGCGCTCACAACGTTGTTCGAGCAGTGGACCCGTACGACCCCCGTCGTGCGGGTCCACTGCTGTCTTCGCCGGTGTCCGGATCCGGACACCGGCGGCCGCTCGTGATCGCCGACTCCCGGTCGACACTGTCGCATTGGGCTTGCACTCGGTATCCCAGAGTGCTAATCATTGGCGTTAGCACTCTCCGCTCGAGAGTGACAACGGACCGGGTCGGTGAGGTTCCGGGGAGCGGCAGGGGAAAGGACCCCCGCTCCTGGGTGCCGTCCGTCGCGGGCACCTCTTGGTCCGAGCAGTCGACCGTGTCCTGGAGGACCACTTCCGATGGCCAAGATCATCGCGTTTGACGAGGAAGCTCGCCGCGGCCTTGAGCGTGGCATGAACCAGCTTGCCGACGCAGTCAAGGTGACGCTGGGCCCCAAGGGCCGCAACGTCGTCCTTGAGAAGAAGTGGGGCGCCCCCACGATCACCAACGACGGTGTCTCCATCGCCAAGGAGATCGAGCTCGAGGACCCGTACGAGAAGATCGGCGCGGAGCTCGTCAAGGAGGTCGCCAAGAAGACCGACGACGTCGCGGGTGACGGCACCACCACCGCCACCGTGCTGGCCCAGGCCCTGGTTCGCGAGGGTCTGCGCAACGTCGCCGCCGGCGCCAACCCGATGGCCCTGAAGCGCGGTATCGAGAAGGCCGTCGCCGCCGTCTCGGACCAGCTGCTGGCCCAGGCCAAGGACGTGGAGACCAAGGAGCAGATCGCCTCCACCGCCTCCATCTCCGCCGCCGACACCCAGATCGGCGAGCTGATCGCCGAGGCCATGGACAAGGTCGGCAAGGAAGGCGTCATCACCGTCGAGGAGAGCAACACCTTCGGCCTGGAGCTGGAGCTCACCGAGGGCATGCGCTTCGACAAGGGCTACATCTCCGCCTACTTCGCCACCGACCTGGAGCGGATGGAGGCGTCCTTCGAGGACCCGTACATCCTGATCGCCAACTCCAAGATCGGCTCGGTCAAGGACCTGCTCCCGCTGCTGGAGAAGGTCATGCAGTCCGGCAAGCCGCTGGTCATCATCGCCGAGGACGTCGAGGGCGAGGCCCTGTCGACCCTGGTCGTGAACAAGATCCGTGGCACCTTCAAGTCCGTCGCCGTCAAGGCCCCGGGCTTCGGTGACCGCCGCAAGGCCATGCTCGGCGACATCGCCATCCTCACCGGTGGCACCGTCATCTCCGAGGAGGTCGGCCTCAAGCTCGAGAACGCGGGCCTGGACCTCCTGGGCACCGCCCGCAAGGTCGTCATCACCAAGGACGAGACCACCATCGTCGACGGTGGCGGCGACAGCGAGCAGGTCGCGGGCCGCGTGAACCAGATCCGCGCCGAGATCGAGAACAGCGACTCGGACTACGACCGCGAGAAGCTGCAGGAGCGCCTGGCCAAGCTGGCCGGCGGCGTGGCCGTCATCAAGGCCGGTGCCGCGACCGAGGTCGAGCTCAAGGAGCGCAAGCACCGCATCGAGGACGCCGTCCGCAACGCCAAGGCCGCCGTCGAGGAGGGCATCGTCGCCGGTGGTGGCGTCGCCCTGCTGCAGGCCGGTGTCGCGTTCGAGAAGCTCGAGCTGGACGGCGACGAGGCCACCGGTGCCAACATCGTCCGCGTCGCGCTGGAGGCCCCGATCAAGCAGATCGCGACCAACGCCGGCCTCGAGGGCGGCGTCGTGGTGGAGAAGGTGCGCAACCTCCCCGCCGGCCACGGTCTGAACGCGGCCACCAACGAGTACGTCGACCTGGTCGCCGAGGGCATCATCGACCCGGCCAAGGTCACCCGCTCCGCGCTGCAGAACGCCGCGTCCATCGCGGCGCTGTTCCTGACCACCGAGGCCGTCATCGCCGACAAGCCGGAGAAGGCCGCTGCCCCGGCCGGCGGCGGCATGCCGGGCGGTGACATGGACTTCTGATCCTCCCCGAGGATCGGCGAGTTCTGATCGTCCACGAGGGCGGTCTCCCCACAGCGGGGAGGCCGCCCTCGCGGCGTTCCCGGAAGCGGTCACCCGTTCGTGGGACGCTGGGCGCATGGACGGTTTCGGCGGCTCCGAGGACCCGTACGGTGAGTGCGATCAGCGTCACGAGGAAGGGGGGAGGTCAGCGGTGACCGCGATGGCTGTCGAGCCGGGTCTGCACTGGAACTATCTGCTGAACACCTGGCGGGAGCTGGACGTCCCGGAGGGCTGGCGCGCCGAGATCGACGAGGGGAAGATCCACTTGGTGCCTCCGCCCGGTGTGGACCACAACATGATCGCCGAGGAGGTCCACCGGGCCCTGATCGAGTGCCTGCCGCCAGGCGTGGGCGTCTATCAGAGCCTGGGCACGGAGATCGTCCTGTGAAGACGGACGGCGTCCCGACGGCCAAGGAAGCTGCGGGAGAATCGGGGTATGGCCAGCTCTGAGATCGAAACCGCACTGCACGCCGCCCGCGCCCTGATCCTCGCCGACCTCACCGCCCGGGACGTGGCCGAGGCGGAGGTCGTCTCGATGGTCGAGAAGGCCGTGACGCACCGGCGCTGGTGGCTGGAGCAGTGGCCGGACGGAACGGATTTCGTGCTCGGGCTGCTGGCGCAGGACGTGCAGGACGCGCTGCTGGAGGCGTACGGGCGCTGGCCGCTGTGCACCGCCTGCGCCGCCGAGGGCGACCCGCACGCTCTCGGTGTGGAGCCCGAGTTGGGGCCGGAGCCGCACTGGGTCTGCGGCAAGAACGGCATCGTGGTGGCGCCGGTCGGGCAGCTGACGTGATCCTCATCGACCCCCCGGTGTGGCCGGGCCACGGCAGGCTCTGGTCGCACCTGGTCAGCGACGTCTCGTACGAGGAACTGCACGCCTTCGCCTGCGAACTCGGCGCTCCCGAGCGCGCGTTCGAGCGAGACCACTACGACATCCCGGCCGCCCGCTACCAGGACGCCCTGCGGTTGGGTGCGCAGCCGGTCGGCAGCAAGGAGCTGGTGGTCCGGCTGACCGCCGCCGGGCTGCGCCGGCGCAAGGCCATGGCCCGCTGACCGCGCGGCCGCGTCCATGGCCGGTGGGGCCGCGCCTATGACCCGCCGAGCGTGTCGAGTTCGGCGGCCAGATTGACCCGGGCCTGGGCGTCGAAGCGCTCCCGGGCCTCAGGGGTGCGGTAGAGGGCGGGCAGATCGAGCAACTGCCGCAGCACGGCGGCCCGTCCGGCCCGGAAGGCGTCCTCGGAAACGAAGCCGTACTCCTCGCGTACCGCTGCCGCGTACGCCGCGTACGCCTGGGGCGGTCCGCCGAGCACGGCCAGGTCGGCGTCGCAGAGCACCTCGCCGTTGCCGTCCCCGGGCTCGGGGCGATGGGTGACGGTGAGCCGGACCAGCCGGGCCACCTCGGCGGTCAACTCCTCGGCCAGGCCCGCATCGCGCAGTGCGCGGAGGGCCAGCCGGGCGCTGCGCTCCTCGTTCTCGGACCGGTCCGACCGGTAGACCGCGTCGTGGAACCAGGCCGCCAGTCGGACGGCGTCCGGGTCCTCGGCGTGCCCGGCCAGCCCGTCCACGTGGCCGAGCACCGCGGCGAGGTGTGCCGTGGTGTGGTACCGGCGCTGGGGTTCGGCCCAGCGCTCCAGCAGGTCGCGCCCGTACGGCGCGGGGTCGGCGGTGGCGCCGCAGCGGGTCAGCAGCGCGTTCCAGTCCTTGAGCAGCGGGTGGGTCTCGGTCGGCATGCCGTCATTGTGGCGGGTCGGGCTGACCGTGCGTCGGCCGGATCGGACGAACGGTCAGGAGCGTTGCTGGTGCCGGTGGACAGCATATGCAGTTCGCCGATATATGTAGTCGCATGACAGAGCGATCCATGCAGGAGCCCACACTGCTCCTGCTCACCGCGCTGGCCGATGCCCCCAGGCACGGCTATGCCCTCATTCAGGAGGTCGCCGCGATCTCCGACGGCCGGGTCAGGATGCGCACCGGCACCCTCTACGGCGCTCTCGACCGTCTGCTGGGCCAGGGGCTGATCGAGGTCGCCAGTGACGAGGTGGTGGACGGGCGCGCCCGGCGCACGTACGCGCTCACCGACGGCGGACGTGCGGCGCTGAGCGCCGAGACCGAGCGTCTGCGCGCCGTGGTCGTGGAGGCGGAGCGTCGACTGTCCACCGCCCGTCCGAGGCTGAGGGGGGTGACGGCATGACGGACCGTTCGCTGAAGGCCGCGTTGAGCCTGTACCCGGAGTGGTACCGGGACGACCGCGGTGAGGAGATCATCGCCGTGTACGAGTCGGTGACGGTGGGCGGTGGGCGGCTGCTGCGCCTGCGCGAACTCGCCGGCATCGCCGGGCACGGCCTGCGGGTGCGGACCGGGCTGGTCTCCGGTGGTGTACCGGGACAGGTGGTCGCACAGGCGGTGCCGTTCGTGCTGGGAGCCGGCCTCGGGCTCTGGCTCTGCCTCTCCGGGCTGGTCGACCCGTCGTCGAGCGGCCAGGGGCATGCGTGGCAGCTCGCCCTGGTCGCCTCCTGGGCGCTGGCGGCGGTGGCGGCCGTCGCCGGGCGGTGGGGCGTGGCGCGTTGGACCGGTGTGGCGGCGTCGGTTCCCGGCCTGGCGCTGCTGGCGGGGAGGGCCCTCTTCTCCGCCTCCCTCCTCGGCCTCGTCTGGGTGGTGAGCGTGCCGCTGGTGTGGCTGGCCATGCTGCTGATGGCGCCGCCGGACCTGCTCAGCGGCCGTTCCCGCCGGACGCTGCCGATGGTGCTCGCGGGTGCGGTGCTGCCCTGGCTGCTCATGTTCGGCCAGGCTTATCTGCACACCCCGCTGTTCTGGGACCCGAGTTGGCGGCCGCTCCAGCTTCTGCTGGCCATCCTGCCCCTGCTGGCGGTGCACCGGCGTCGGCTGTGGCCGGCCGGGATGGTCGTCGGCGCGCTGCCGTTGCTGGTGAGTTTCAACCTGCTGAGCCTCCTGAACGGCTTCGAGGGTCCGATCGGCATGCTGGCGGCCGTCGGGTTCGTGGTGGTACTGCCGCTGGCCGCACTCCGGCTCGTCAAGGCCGTACGGGCGAAGGGCGAACCGCCGGCAGCCGCCTGACCTCGGCGGACGTCGCCGCCCGGCCCATCCCGGGATGTGGTGGGCCGGGCGCGCGACGCGGGGCCCGCGCGCCGGCTTGGGCGCCGGCCCGGGGTGTGGCAAGGTAACGATATGTCTAGACCAATTTTCGAAGTCATCGCACTGACGGCGCAGGACGCCCGGGCTGCCGAGGCCGGCGGTGCCGACCGCCTCGAACTGGTCGCCGACATGGCCGCCGACGGACTGGCCCCTTCGGTGGCCGACTTCGCCGCCATCCGGGCCACCGTCGCCATTCCGCTGCGGGTGATGCTGCGGATCCGCGACGGCTTCGCGCCGGGCGATCTGGACGAGCTCCGCGACCGCGTCGCCGCGCTGCGGGCCGAGGGGGCCGAGGAGTTCGTGTTCGGGTTCCTGGACGCGGGCGGTGCCGTGGACCTGGCCGCGACCACCGCCGTCGCGGAGGCTGTCGCGGGCTGCCGGTGGACCTTCCACCGGGCGCTCGACCACAGCGCCGACCGGGCCGCCGTCCGGACCGCGGTCGGCGAACTGCCGGGCCTGGACACCTTCCTGACCTCAGGAGCGGCGGCCGGCGTGGACGCCGGGCTCGACGTCCTGACCGAGGAACTGGCCAAGTCCGGTGAACCGGGATATCGGCAGCGGATCCTGGTCGGCGGCGGGCTGCGCGCCGAGCACGTCCCTGGGCTGCGGGCGGCCGGCTTCGACGCCTTCCACATCGGCAGCGCCGTCCGCGAGAACGGCTGGGCCTCCCCGGTCGACCCCGCCGAGGTCGCCGAATGGCGCGCCCTGCTGGACGGTTGAGGCGGCCGGAGTGCGGGGAGTTGCGACCGGCCGAGGCTCCCCGCAACCCCGCTCGCTACCCCCGCAGTTGCTCCGGCAGCGGCTCGGAGTGGACCACCATGAGGCCCGAGACCGCGCGGGTCAGGGCGACGTACAGGCGGCGCAGGCCGGTGCGTTCGTCCGGCTCGCCGGCGACCACCGCGGCGGGTTCGTCCAGGACCACGTAGTCGTACTCGAGACCCTTGGCGAGCGAGGCCGGGACCAGGGTCAGCCGAGCCTCCGTGCTGGTCTCGGTGCCGGGGGCGAGGAACGGCAGTCCGGCTTCCGTCAGGGCCTCGGCGAGCAGCGGGATCCGGTCGTCGGCGGCGATCAGTCCGGTGGAGCCCTCACGGGCGAGGGCCTTGCGGCAGCCCTCGATCACGGCCTCGGTCAGCCCGTCCGGCCCGTCGAGGACGCGGTCGATCGCCAGCGAGCCCGGGGTGTCGCGGATCGAGGTGGCCGGCGCCAGCCCGGGGGCGATCGCGGGAAGCAGTCGGGAGGCGTACGCGATGACCTCCTCGGGCACCCGGAAGCCGGTGGTGAGCTCCTCGATGTGCGCGGTGGGCTTGCCGAGGTGCTGCAGGGCCTCGGGCCAACTGCCGGTCGCCCAGGGGGTGGTGCCCTGGGCGAGATCGCCGAGGACGGTCGCGGAGCCGGTGGAGCAGCGACGGCCGACGGCCCGGTACTGCATGGGGGAGAGGTCCTGCGCCTCGTCCAGCACCACGTGCCCGAGCGAGGGCGTGCGCTGCACCAGGTCGGCCGCCTCGTCGACGAGTACGGCGTCGGCCGGGGTCCAGGGGGCGGTCTTCAGGGACCGGCCGGGCTTGGTCCACCGGATCGCGGCCTGCTCCTCGGCGTCCAGGATCCCTTCCGCGCACTCGGCCAGGAACTCGGCGTCGGTGAGCAGCCGGTGCACCAGCTTGGCCGGGTCGACCGGCGGCCAGCACTGCTTGACCACCGCCTTGACCGCCGAGTTGCGGGCGACCGCGTCCTGCACCCGGTCGTCGGGGGCCTCGCCGCTCTGCTCCATCTTCAGCAGGACGGCGTGCGCGATGCGCTGCGGCAGCGCCTCCCCGGCCGCGCCGTAGCGGACGTCCCGGTCCTTCAACTCCTCGATGATCTCGACGAGTTCGTACGCCGGAACGCGCCAGCGGCGCGATCCCCGGATCACCATGCAGGGTTCGGTGGGCAGGCTGATCCCGGACCGCACGGCGCGGCGCAGCACCTCGGCCATCCGGGCGTCGCCCTTGACGGTGGCGGCCTCGGCGGTGTCGGCGCCGCGGACCTCGACGTGGCCGACCAGCTCCTGGACGGTGGCCTGGGCCACGTCCAACTCGCCGAGAGCGGGCAGGACCTGCTCGATGTAGTGGAGGAAGGAGCGGTTCGGACCGATCACCAGGGTGCCGGTGCGGGCGAGCCGCTCGCGGTGCGCGTAGAGCAGGTAGGCGACTCGGTGCAGGCCGACCGCGGTCTTCCCGGTGCCGGGGGCGCCCTGGACGCAGACGGTGCCGGCGATGTCGGCGCGGACGATCTCGTCCTGCTCGGGCTGGATGGTGGCGACGATGTCGCGCATCGGGCCGACGCGGGGCTTCTCGATCTCGGCCGCGAGCAGCGCGGAGCGGGTGTCCGACTCGGCGGGGTCGGTGAGGTTCTCGTCCTCGTACGCGGTCAACTCGCCGCCGGTGTAGCCGAACCGGCGGCGGCGTTCGACGTCCATCGGGTCGGTGCGGCTGGCCCGGTAGAACGGCTGGGAGACCGGTGCGCGCCAGTCGATCACCATCGGGTCGCCGTCCGAGTCGTGCACGTGCCGGCGGCCGATGTAGAACCGCTCGCCCGCCCGTCGCCCACCACCACCCTTGCCCGAAGCGCTTCGCGCGCCCCCTCCTGTGTCCTCGGCCAGGTGCTCACTGATGGCGTGCAGGTAGTCCAGCCGGCCGAAGAACAGCGGGGTGTGGGCGAGGTCGGCCAGCGCCGCGATGCGCTGCTCGATCTGGTTCTGCAGGACGGCGGCGGAGACCCAGGTGCCAGTGACGTCGCGCAGGTCGAGGGACTCGACGTCCTCGCGCATGGCTTTCAACGCGGACCTGGAGGCGGCCAGGTGGTCGCGCTCGCGCTGCAGGGGGTCGGTGGCGGAGTGGTCGGTGGGGGCGTGCACAGCGAACCTTCCCGGCCGTCCTCGCGATGGGGCGGCGGACTCGTCGTAGCTCACAGTGAAGGACGCGACCGGTTGCCGACCGGCCGGGACCTCCCACGGCTGCCGACGGTTGGCACCACGGTTCGGGAGGGGGCAAGACCGGAGATCCTAGACCGCCGCCGAGCCCGGCGCTAATCGTTTTCTCAGGGTTCACGTACGCCTTGACGTAGGGGTGTCGTACACCTGGAGAAGGACCTGGGGCCAGGTCATCGCGCCCTTCGGGCTGACGACCGGGCGGTGGCACGGCGCCTAACGTCGAGGGCATGAACAGCGAACGCATCAAGCAGCACCGACCCGGCCGGGGTGCCGTCGGCGACAGCCGCCGCCGCGGCCCGATGGCCCAGGCCGTCCGTACCGTGGGGATCATGCTCGACACCGCCGCGCGGGTGGTCTTCCTCGGGCGCGACGGCGTCAAGCTCTGACGGCCGGCCGCATCATGACCGGCCGTCACCCGTTCACACGTCGTCGGCGTCGATGATCCGGTACGCGTAGCCCTGCTCGGCCAGGAAGCGCTGCCGGTGGGCGGCGAAGTCCTGGTCCACGGTGTCGCGGGCCACCACCGAGTAGAAGTGCGCCGCGTGGCCGTCCGCCTTGGGCCGCAGCACCCGGCCGAGGCGCTGGGCCTCCTCCTGGCGGGAGCCGAAGGTGCCGGAGACCTGGATGGCGACGGTCGCCTCCGGGAGGTCGATCGAGAAGTTGGCCACCTTGGAGACCACCAGCACGCTGATCTCCTTGTTCCGGAACGCGTCGAAGAGCTTCTCGCGCTGGGGGTTGCTGGTCTCGCCCTTGATCACGGGCGCGCCGAGCGCCTCGCCCAACTCGTCGAGCTGGTCGATGTACTGACCGATGATCAGCGTCTGGTCGTCCTTGTGCTTCCTGACCAGGGCCTCCACCACCCGGCGCTTGGTCGCCGTGGTCGAGCAGAAGCGGTAGCGCTCCTCGGGTTCGGCGGTGGCGTACGCGAGGCGCTCGGAGTCGGTGAGGGTGACCCGGACCTCGCAGCAGTCGGCCGGTGCGATGTAGCCCTGGGCCTCGATCTCCTTCCACGGGGCGTCGAAGCGCTTGGGCCCGATCAGCGAGAAGACGTCGCCCTCGCGGCCGTCCTCGCGGACCAGGGTCGCGGTCAGCCCGAGCCGCCGCCTGGCCTGCAGGTCGGCGGTGAACTTGAAGACCGGGGCGGGCAGCAGGTGCACCTCGTCGTAGACCACCAGGCCCCAGTTGCGGGCGTCGAACAGCTCCAGGTGCGGGTAGACGCCCTTCCGCTTGGTGGTCATCACCTGGTAGGTGGCGATGGTGACCGGACGGATCTCCTTGCGGGTGCCGCTGTACTCGCCGATCTCGTCCTCGGTCAGCGAGGTCCGCTTCACCAGCTCGTGCTTCCACTGCCGGGCCGAGACGGTGTTGGTGACCAGGATCAGCGTGGTCGACTTGGCCTCGGCCATCGCCGCCGCGCCGACCAGGGTCTTGCCCGCGCCGCAGGGCAGGACGACCACACCGCTGCCGCCGTGCCAGAAGCCCTCGACGGCCTGCTTCTGGTACGGGCGCAGCGCCCAGCCGTCCTCCTCCAGGTGGATCGGATGCGCCTCGCCGTCCACGTATCCGGCGTGGTCCTCGGCCGGCCAGCCGAGCTTGAGCAGCACCTGCTTGATCTGGCCGCGCTCGGACGGGTGCACGATCACGGTGTCGGCATCGACCCGGGCGCCGACCAGCGGGGCGATCCGCTTGGAACGCAGCACCTCCTCCAGCACCGGCCGGTCGGTGGTGGTGAGCACCAGGCCGTGCACCGGGTGCTTGGAGAGCTGGAGGCGGCCGTAGCGGGCCATGGTCTCGGCGACGTCCACCAGCAGCGCGTGCGGCACCGGGTAGCGGGAGTAGTTCACCAGGGCGTCCACGACCTGCTCCGCGTCGTGTCCGGCGGCGCGGGCGTTCCACAGGCCGAGCGGGGTGACCCGGTAGGTGTGCACATGCTCGGGGGCGCGCTCCAGCTCGGCGAAGGGCGCGATCGCCCGGCGGCAGTCGGCGGCCTTCGGGTGGTCGATCTCCAGCAGCAGCGTCTTGTCGCTCTGGACGATGAGCGGTCCGTCGTTCACGCGGGGAAACCTCCGTAGGTCCGGTCGCAGACTTTCCAGTGTCCCGCACTCGGCCCGAAGCACGTGACCCGTGCCGAGGATCCTCGTTGAGCCGGGCATGAAGACGCCGAAGCGGGTACTCTCCGCCGTTGTCCTGTCCGGTGCCGCCTTCGCGGCCTCCGCCACCCCCGCGCACGCCCTGGCCGGGCTCGGCGAGACCGGTGGGCCTTTCACCTTCGTCGGGCTGGAGGCGGCCAGTCTGATCAGCGGCCAGGACCTCTCGCTGCCGGACACCAACAAGATCGTCCAGCAGGCCAAGGAGCAGCACGCCAAGGAGACGGCGGCCAAGGAGCAGCAGAAGCCGCACTGAGCCCCTGCGCCGCCGCGCCCCGGCCCCGCGGCCGGTCAGTCGGAGTCGTCGTCCACCTCGGCGACGCCGGTGATGCGGTGCAGGGCGAAGGTGCGTACCTCGTCCGTGAGGTGGTCATACGCCGTCACGAAGCCGCCCTCGACCTTGACCGGGTCGACGACGCGCTGCGAGGCCAGTCCCTCCGCGTTGACGTAGCCGATCCACATCCGCTCGCCGAGCAGGACGGCCGTCTGCAGGGCGGCGAGCGTGTCGGCGGCGGCGGTGCGGGGGAGCTGCCGCAGATCGGTACGGGCCGGTCCGGTCTGCTGCGGTGTGGCCGCGGGGCCGGCCACCGTCTCCTTGCGGACGGCGGTGGCCGCCCGGTCGCCCGCGCGCACCGCCTTGACCGCGGCGCCCAGCAGGACGTCGTCCGGGCGCGGCGGACCGTCGGGGACGGGTGCCGGGGAGGTCCGTGGCGGGGTGCGGTGGCTGTCGGGGCGGGTGATCAGCACATCGCCCTCGGCGGACTCGGCGGCCGGTGCGAAGCCCATGCCGCGCAGCACCGCGAGAAGGGTCTCGGGCGGTGCCTGGGCGGCCAGCACGGTCGGCGCGAGCAGCCGCAGCCGCAGCTCGGCGGCCCGCCGGTCGGCGAGCACCTCGGCCAGCAGGGCGGTGTCGTCGCAGCGCAGGTACGAGGAGGCGGCGCCGACCCGCAGCACGCCGTGCCTGCGGGCGACGTCGTCGATCAGGTAGGTCAGCGGCTGCGGGACGCCGGTCCTGGAGTGCTGCTCCAGGAAGGCGTGCAGGTCGGAGGCGGTACGCCCGGCGTCCAGCGCGCGACGCACCGACTCGGTGGTGAAGCGGTAGACCGTGGCACCGCCCTTGGACTCGATGTCCGCGCAGAGTGCCAGCGCCTGGGCGAGCGGGGTGAGCAGCGGCCCTGGCGCGATCGCGGTGAGGTCGGGCTGCAGGATCACGTGGTCAAGCGGCTGCGGCAGCAGCGGCCCGAGCACGGGTGCCGGGTCGCCGCAGGCCAGCAGCGTACGGGCCGGCGCGGCGAGTGCGCCCCGGCCGGTGAGGCCGAGCATCTCGGCCTCCTCCAGGGTGAAGTCGACCAGGTGGTCCCGCAGTTCGCGGTCGTCCTGCTGGACGGGGCCGCCGCGCAGCGGGCGCTGCCAGCGCAGTACGGGCAGCAGCGCACCGGCGCCGGCGGTGCCGCCGGGCGGCAGCGAGGCCAGTAGGGCGAGGGTGGCGCGGCGGACGGACGGGGCGAGGGTGCGGTCCAGCTCGGGGCCGAGGGCGGCCCGGATCCTGCCCTTGCCGTCAGGGGTGCCGGCGAGCCGGCCCACCCGGGTGGTGGCCAGCCAGCTGCGGGCGAGCAGCGCCCAGCGTTCGGCGATCGGCTGCTGCAGCCAGGTGTCGTACGCCGGGGTGGGTGCCCAGCGTTCGTCCACCTCGCCGTCGGAGGCCAGCAGGCCTGCGGCGTAGGCGAGTTCGAGCCAGAAGGCGGCGGTGGGCTCGGGGCACTCCAGGGTGAGCGCGGTCCGCTTGAGGTCGCGTACGCCGAGCCCGCCGGCCCGCAGGTTCGCGGGGGGTTGCAGGCCCCAGGCGTCCAGCAGCTCCTCGACGGTGCGGACGGCGGTGTACGCCTGCCCGGCGGCGGCGCTGTCCACGGCCTGCGGATCGCGCTCGGGGCCCGGTACCAGCGCCGGTGCCAGGGGCTCGACGGCGCGGTGGCTGCGGCCGCCGCGCAGGTGCAGCGCCAGCTCGCGGGGGAGCACAACCGAACCGGGGCTGGACGGCAGTAGCAGGCCGCGCGCCAGCAGCCACTCGACCGGGCTGCGGGCCTCCTCGGCGGTCACCGGGCGGGCGGCATCGGGGACGGTGCCGGTGGGCGGGCCCCAGACCAGTTTCTCCAGCAGCGCGAGCGAGGCCTCGGGGGCCTCGGCGAGCAGCGCGGCGCAGCGCTTGCGGTCGGTGAGCAGCCCGGCGAGCGCGGCGACGGCGGTGACCGGATCCGGGGTCGGCGACAGCCCGGCGCCGGCCAGCAGTTGCTGCAGCCGGGCCGGGGACATGCCGGCCGTCGCCTCGGCGAAGGTGGGGCCGAGGCCGGTGCGGCCCGGGTTGTTGGCGCTGGGCGCGAGCGCCTCGCGGACGGCGATCACCAGGCGCAGCGCGGAGTCCGGCCCCCAGAGCAGGGCCTGGCCGCGGAGGGCGGCCAGTGCGGTCGGCAGGGCGGCGGTGACGGCGGCGCGGTCGGCCGCCGCGGCCCCCGGGTGCGGTCCGACCCGGGCGGGACCGGCCAGCAGGTTGCGGACGGTGGCCTCGGAACTGCCCTCGGGAGCGGCTGCCAGGGCCTCGGCGACCTGCAGGGTGAAGCGGTCCAGTCGTTCCAGCGCGCGCAGCGCGGAGGCTCGGCCGGAGAGTCGGGCGGCCAGCTGGGTCAGGTCGCTCGGCACCGGGTTCAGCACGTCGGGGCGGGCCCGCAGCAGCTCGGCCAGCGCCTCGTCGCTGCGGGCGCGCAGTTCCTCGGCGAGCGTACGTGGTGCGGCGACGGTTCGGCCGGGGCGCGGGGCACGCTGCGATGCGGTCATTCGACCCAGCCTAGTCGGCCGTTCTTTGAGCGCACCTCCCCGAGCGGGAGGCGTTGACGCGATCAGTGGGTGGCGCCTGCGGGCCACGGGTCGGCGGCCTCAGCACCCTGCCGTCGGCCGTGCGCGACTCCCCGCGCCCCGGGCTGCGACTTCGCGCCGGCGGGATCGGCGCGGCGCGGGTGCCCGCCGCTTTCGCGCAGCTCCCGTGCCCCTGCGGCGCACCTTCCCGTGGAGGTTCCCGGCGCCCCTGAGGGTGCGGGGCTCGCGTGGGTACTCAGGGAGTGGGTACCGTCGGCGGTCGGCGGCACGGCTACACGAGGCGGGGTGGCGGGGCGATGGCGGACGGGCACGAGGGTGGCCGCTCGGACGGTGAGTGGTGGCGGGTTGACAGGCCGCAGCGGGTCCTCGGACAGCCGGGCGGTGCCGCACCCGAGGAGAGCGTGTACACGCCCGAGGGGCCGGCGGACCCCCCGCCCGCCGCAGCGCAGGCCGGGCCCGCCCCGGCGGTGGGCGCACCCGCTGCGGGGGCCCCGCGCCCCAGACGGGTCGTGCCCGGCCCCGGACCGAGCGCCGCCGACTTCCCCGGCTGGGACAGCGTCACCTTCGACTTCGGCAGCGCCGAGCCCGCGGCCGCGCCCGTCGTACCGGACCCGCGCAAGGACCCGGCCGAGGCCGCGGTGCCCGCCACTGGCGACACCCCGGCGGCCCCCACGGGGAAGCCGCCGCGCGCGGCCGGCCTGCTGGCCGGCCGCCGTCCGTCGCCGCTGCTGCTGATCGCCGCGGTGGTGCTGCTCGCCGGGGCGCTGACCGGGCAGATCCTGATCATGCTGGTCGGCTGGGCCGCCGCCTACCTCTCCGCCAGGCTGGGCGATCTCACCAAGAAGTTCGCGGTCTTCGGCATCCCGATGGCCACCATGACGGCTTCGACGGTCTGGTACTGGGGCCGGGCGAAGGGACGTTGGGGTTCCCCGGTGGCCCCGGACCAGTTCAACCACGCGGCCCTGACGGCCGCGCCGACCGTGCTGCGGCTGGCGGCGGTCCTCTCGGCGCTCTTCCTGCTGGTCGTGAACCTCCGCCGCAGCCCCAAGGGTTGAGCGGATCACCCACCGAGGAGGTGCTGGAGTTCGGCGAGCACGAGATTGGCGCCGGTGTAGCCGATCCCCTCGAACCAGAGCTGGTCGTCCACCGGGAAGACCCGGTGCGCCTTGACCGCGGCCAGCGCCTGCCAGCCGCTGCCGGCCAGTACGGCGGCGGTGGCGGCCTTCGCCGGATCGCCGTAGGTGGAGTAGAGCAGCACGTCGCCGTCGGCCTTGGCGATCTGCTCGGGCGGCACCTCGACGTCGAACTGGTCGACGTTCTGCGGGTCGGGCCGCGCGAGGCCGAGGTCGGTGAGCAGCGTGCCGATGAAGTTCTGTCTGCCGTAGAGCCGTACGTTCGGTGAGCCCTCGATGAAGCGGACGACGCTGACCCGCTTCCCGGCGGACCCGGCCTCGGCGATGGCCTGCGAGGTCTGGGCGACGTGCCGCCCGTACGCGGTGACGACCGCGGCGGCCTGCTCCTGCCGGCCGAGGGCCTGGGCGTGCAGCTGGAAGTCGGCCTTCCACGGGTAGCCGGTGGTCTGGGTGAGGACGGTGGGGGCGATCCGGCTCAGGGCGTCGTAGCGGGTGCCGTCGCGGGTCTGGTTGCTGAGAATCAGCTGGGGGGCGAGTGCGGAGATCCTGGCGAGGTCGGGGTTGCCGACGGTGCCGACGGAGGCGATCTTCGCGAGCCAGGAGGCGGGCCAGTAGCTCGGCAGGCCGCGGTCGGCGGGGGCGTGGGCGGCGCCGACCGGGCTGATGCCGAGGGTGATCGCCGAGTCGAGCTCGGCGGTGTCCAGGGTGACCACCCGGACCGGCGACCCGGGCACCACCACCGTGCCGGTGGCGGCGGTGACGGTGGTGCTGGGCAGCGGTCGCGGACTCGGTGGCCCGGTCTCGGGGACGGTGGGCGACGGCGTGGCGGGCAGGCCGGGCGAGGAGCCGCCGCCGTGGGTGCCGCCGGGCGGGGAACTGCATCCGGCCAGGGCTTCCGAGCCGAGCGCGGCCAGCCCGAGCAGGGCGCTGCGGCGGGAGAGCTGACGCGGCATCGGGCCCTCCTCGCATGGCCGTGATCGCGGACGTGCGGCCGTGGACGGGTGATCGCGAACGGGGCCGCCCGCCCAGTATGTCGGAATTGTCGTAGTAGTCAGTGCCGTGCCGCCCGGGGCGCGCCCGGGCGTCGCAGTCCAATGGCCGGCGCCCGATCCGTTCACCCGGCGGACCCGGGACGGACGGATCGCCCGCATACCCTGGGTTCCATGGCTCTCACCGTCGGCTTCGACCTCGACATGACCCTGCTCGACACCCGACCCGGGATCAGAGCGGCCTACCAGGCCCTCTCCGCCGCCACCGGCACCTGGATCGACAGTGACCTGGTGGTCACCCGGCTCGGCCCGCCGCTCGAGCACGAGCTGGCGAACTGGTTCCCGGCCGAGCGCGTGGCCGAGATGGCGGTCCGCTACCGCGCCCTCTACCCCGAGCACGCGCTGCCGGGCACCGTGGTGCTGCCCGGAGCGCGCGAGTCGATCGACGCGGTCCGCGCCCGGGGCGGCCGGGTCGCCGTGATCACCGGCAAGTACGAGCCGAACGCCCGCCTCCAGCTGGACCACGTCGGTCTCGCCCCGGACATCGTGGTCGGCGACACCTGGGCCGAGGGCAAGGGCGATGCGCTGCGGGAACACGGTGCGTCCGTGTACGTCGGCGACCACCTGGGTGACATCCGCGGTGCGCGGGCCGCCGACGCGGTCGCGGTCGGCGTGGCCACCGGGCCGTACGGCGCGGCGGAACTGCGCGAGGCGGGGGCGGACGTGGTGCTCGGCGACCTGACGGAGTTCCCGGCCTGGCTGGAGTCCTACCGCTGAGGCTGCCGGCCGCCCGGGGCGGGGGCCATCGCGCCCCGGCGCGCCGCCCGGGCGGTCAGGCGGCCGCGCGGCGGCGCTGGGCGCGGGCCGAGCGCAGCAGCCCGCAGAGCGCGAGCAGGAATCCGGCCGGCATCAGCATGCAGACCCAGTACGCGATGCTCGGGAACCGCGGCAGGCCGAAGAAGAGCGGGACGAAGGTCGCGATGGTGGCGATCGACCCGGCGAGGAAGACGATCGTGCCGGCCCGGACCAGTCCGTCGCCGGGGCTCTTGGTGCTGCTCATGCCCGTTCCTCCAGCTGGTGCGGCTCTGGTCGAAGGCGTCGACCCGGTGTCGACGGTTCAGTCTGGCAGACCCGGCGTACCCCCGCCGATCGACGGGGGTAGGCTCACCCCTGGCGCTCAGGTCTCCCAGGGAACTCTCAGGCACCCTAGGAGGATGCCGGTCTTCCGACGGGAGTCTCCCCGGGCGAAGGCCGGTGCCGATGGGGCAACGGGGAAGCATGGCCAAAGGTGGAGCCTGGCCAAAGGTGGAGCAGGGGCGTAACGACGCATGGGTCTGACCAGTCACAAGGTGCTGGCGCTGTCCGCGCTGATCTCGGTACTGATGGTCGCCGGCACCGTCTGGGTGTGGCCCAGGCTCGCCAAGCGTTCCGTGGTGGCGGTCTTGGGCCGGCTCGGCACCATCGTGGGCACGCAGTTCGCGGTGATGTGCACGCTCGGTCTGGCGGCCAACAACTACTTCGCCTTCTACAGCAGCTGGGCCGACCTGCTGGGTACCGGCAACCAGGGCCCGGTGACGATCCAGAGCGCGCTCGGCAAGGACCACCCGGGTGTGCAGCAGATCTCCACCGAGAACGTGCGCGGCGCCAACACCGTCGGCCGTGACCCGGCCGTGGTCGGCAAGCTGGAGAAGATCCGCATTCCGGGCGCCACCACCAAGCTGTCCACCGAGGGATACGTCTACCTGCCGCCGCAGTACTTCCAGCCGGACTTCAAGGACAAGAAGTTCCCGGCGGCGATCGCGATCACCGGGTTCCCCGGCGACGCCAAGAACCTGATCACCAAGCTGAACTACCCCTCCACCGAGCTGCAGCTGATCAAGGAGGGCAAGACCAGCCCGACCGTCCTGATCATGATGCGCCCGTCCCCGGCGATGCCGCGCGACACCGAGTGCGAGGACATCCCGGACAGCACGCAGTCCGAGACGTACTTCGCCAAGGACGTCCCGCAGGCCATCCGCGACTCGTACCGGGTCGCAGAGGGGCCCGGCAGCTTCGGGTTGATCGGCAACTCCACCGGCGGCTACTGCGCGCTCAAGCTGGCGATGAAGCACCCGGACGTCTTCTCCGCCGCCGTCTCGCTCTCCGGCTACTACAAGGCTGCCGAGGACGCCACCACCGGTGACCTGTTCGCCGGCAGCGAGGACCGCCGCAACGAGGCCAACCTGGACTGGCGCCTGGCCCACCTGCCCAAGCCGAAGGTCTCGCTGCTGGTCGGCGGGCCCAAGGAGGGCGACGGGAAGTACTTCGCGGACACCAAGAAGTTCATCAAGGCCACCAAGGGCAGCGACACCAAGGTCGCCTCGATCACCCTGGACACCGGCGGCCACAACTTCAACACCTGGAACCGGATGCTCCCGGCCTCGCTCGGCTGGCTGGGGCAGCACCTCAACGCCCCGTCCGCGGCCCCCGGCGGCAGCCCCGCCTGAGGCCTCGCCCGCGGCGCTCGGTTGAGTTCCGACGTCCGGACGTCCCCGTCACTGCATGCAGTTCCCCGGGAACTGGGAGTTTTGGACTCCCGTTGACCAGGGTATGCAGCCAACGCACGGGGCCGTCCGGACGCCCCGCTTTCCCGACGGGGGTGTGAGCCATGGACAGCGCTGTGCCGCGCCCCGGCCGCGCCAAGCCCGGGGCAGCGGCCGATGCCTCAGCGGCGCACGCACCATCGGCGCCCGGATCCCCCTCGCGGGACCCCAGGCGACTGCCTGGCCCGCGGTGAGCGGTTGAACCGCTAACGGATCATTAGCCTGCAGAACGAGCCCGGCCCCGCTGTCCATGTGGTCGGCTCGCCGTCCATCCGGCGATCAGCGGCCCCCGCGCCGAGATCGCCCCGCACCTACACCGAGGACTTTTCGAGATGCCCACCGGCCAGGTCAAGTGGTTCAACGAGACGAAGGGTTACGGCTTCCTGTCGCGCGACGACGGCGGGGAGGTCTTCGTCCACACCAAGGCGCTGCCCGCCGGGGTCACCTCGCTCCGGCCAGGTCAGCGGGTCGAGTTCGGTATCGCCGCCGGTCACCGGGGCGACCAGGCGATGGCCGTCACCCTGCTGGAGGCGCTGCCCTCGGTGGCCGCCGCCCAGCGCCGCAGCGCGGACGACATGGCGCCGATCGTGCAGGATCTGATCACCACGCTGGACGCGGTGCTGCCCGGGCTGCAGCGCGGCCGGTACCCCGCGAAGCCCGCGGGGCAGAAGCTCGCGGTGCTGCTGCGGGCGGTCGCCGACCAGTTCGACGTCTGAGCGGGCCGGCCGCTTCGGGGCGCGGGGAGCTCGCCGGACCGGCGGCTCCTCGCGCCCTTCGGGCCCGCGGCCCTGCCGGGCGTCAGAAGGCCAGCGCCTCCGGGTCGACCTCCGGTACCAGTCCCTCGGCGGCGGCCCGGGTGAGCAGGCCGCGCACGGCCGCGTAGCCGGCCTCGCCGAGGTCGGCGGTGAACTCGTTGACGTAGAGCGCGATGTGCTGGTCGGCGACGTCCGGGTCCATCTCCTGGGCGTGCGCCAGCACGTACGGGCGGGACGCCGACGGGTCCTGCCAGGCCAGCTCGACCGACGTGCGGATCGTCCCGGCCAGCTCGCGCAGCCGCTCGGCGCCGAGCGAGCGCCGGGCGACGATCGCGCCCAGCGGGATCGGCAGGCCGGTGTCCCGCTCCCAGGCCTCGCCCATGTCGGCCAGCTTGTGCAGGCCGTACTGCTGGTAGGTGAACCGAGCCTCGTGGATCACCAGGCCGGCGTCCACCCGCCCGTCCCGGACGGCGGGCATGATCTCGTGGAACGGCAGCACCACGATCTCCCCGAAGCCGCCCGGCACCGCCTTGGCGGCCCAGAGCCGGAACAGCAGGTAGGCCGTGGAGCGCTCGCTCGGCACCGCGACCCGGCGTCCCGTCAGCTCCGCGCCCGGTTCGCGGGTGAGCACCAGCGGGCCGCAGCCCCGGCCCAGCGCGCCGCCGCAGGGCAGCAGCGCGTACTCGTCCAGCACCCAGGGCAGTTGGCCGTAGCTGATCTTCAGTACGTCCAGTTCGCCGCGCTCGGCGAGGCCGTTGGTGATGTCGATGTCCGCGAAGGTCACCTCGGGGGCCGCCGCGCCGGGGACCAGACCGTGGGCCCAGGCGTGGAAGACGAAGGTGTCGTTCGGGCAGGGGGAGTAGGCGATCCGCAGCGGCTCAGCCATGTCCGACCTCCTGGAGCAGTTCCGGGTACGGCAGGTGGGCGAAGGCCCGCTCCAGCGCGGCGAGCGCGTCGCCGATCCGCCAGGCGGAGCGGTCGCGCGGGCCGACGGCGTTGGAGACGGTCCGCAGTTCGAACACCGGCACCCCGTGCCGGGCGGCGGCCTCGGCGACCCCGAAGCCCTCCATCGCCTCGGCCAGCGCCCGCGGATGGCGGGCGGCCAGCTCGGCGGCCCGCTCGGCGCTGCCGGTGACCGTGGAGACGGTCAGTACGGTGCCGTGCGCGGCGCCCAGCGCTCCGGCGGCGCGGCGGACGGCGGCGGGGGCCGGTGTGTGGCGCACGCTGCCGAAGCCCAGCTCGGCGACGTCCAGGAAGCCGTCGGGGGTCTGCGCGCCCAGGTCGGCGGCCAGGATCTCGTCGGCGACCACCACGGACCCGATCGGCGCGTGCGGGGCGAAGCCGCCCGCGATGCCGGCCGAGACCACCAGTTCGTAGCGGTGCAGCCAGGGCAGGCTCGCCGTCGCGGCGGCCGCCGCGGCCGGGCCGACACCGCCGGCCAGCACGTCCACCGCAACGCCGCAGGCGTGCCGGGCGCGGTGCAGTTCACCGCCGGGGACGACGAGCCGGGTGGCGTCGCTGCCGAGCCCGCGCAGCACGGCCTCGGCCTCGGCGGGTACGGCGGTGACGACGAGCAGCCGGGCGGCCTGCGCCTCCGGTTGCTCGTCGTCGTACGGACGCGTCACTCGCCGCGTCACTGCGCGGTCGGGACGAAGTCCTTGTTCTTGAGGTCGAAGAACCAGGCGGCGATGATGTCGCCGGTCTTCGCGTCGTTCTCGACCACGGTGACCCGGGTGTTCTCCGAGCTGGTGGAGAGCAGCGCGGAGGCGGGCTGCATACCGGAGAAGGTGGAGCTGGTGCGCAGCGACGCGATCTGGGCCTGGCCCTGGCCGCCGTCGGTCGCGGCCCACCAGCCGGTGTCGGAGACGCTCGGGTCCACACCGACCCCGATCCGGTCGGTGCTGGTCACGTCCGAGGTGGGCAGGGTGCCCTCGTCACCGGCCTTCTTGGCGTCGGCCTGGCACTTGGTGATGGCGTCCTTGTTGAGCGGCTTGCCGTCGTTGTAGCAGGTCGGTCCGGCGTGGATGGAGGACCGGCCGACCACCAGGGTGGCCAGCGGGTGCTCGGGCTGGCCCTTACCGCTGGCGTACGCGACGGAACCGGCGACCGTGCCGGCGCCGATCACGACAACGGCGCCGACGGCGGCGATGACACGGGTGCTGAGGCTCATGGGCACGAATCTACCGGGCAGTGCCGATCAAGGTGCGCCCGGGTGGGCAAGTCTCCGCCGCCCGTGTCATCCGGACCGGCTCGACGCACGGGAACCCGCCGGGGTGTCGGCCGGCGCATCTTCCGGGGGCACGCGGCCCCGGGGGCTCAGGCGACCCGGGGCCGGGCCGCCGGGCCGCGGAGGCCGACCCTGAGCAGGGCCCGTACGGTCCACAGCAGCACCAGGCCGACCAGTGCCGCGGCCACCGAGAGGCCGAGCGCGCCGTCCAGCGGCAGCAGGATGCCGACCGCGCCGCCCGCCACCCAGGACAGCTGGAGCAGCGTCTCGGAGCGGGCGAAGGCCGAGGTCCTGACCGCCTCGGGGACGTCCCGCTGGATCAGGGCGTCCAGGGCCAGCTTGCCGAGCGAGGCGGCCACCCCGGCCGCGCCCGCCACCACGGCGACCGTGGCGAGCCCGTACCAGAGCGCCGCCGCTCCCGCGGCCAGGGTGGCCAGCAGCAGCATCACCGTCGCGGTGGCCTCCGAGCCCCTGGTGCGCAGCCAGGAACCGAGCACCGAGCCGAGCGCGTTGCCCGTGCCGGCCGCGGCCGCGACGATGCCGAGGCTGACCGTCGGCGGCAGGTCGCCCACCGGGTCCTCGCGCAGCAGGAAGGCCAGGAACATCACCAGGAAGCCGACCAGGGCGCGCAGCGTCGCCACCACGCGCAGGGCGAGGATCACCGACGGGCCGACGGTGCGCAGGGTCGCCTTCTCCGGCATCACGGTGCTCCCGTCGGGCAGGGCCGGGTACTGCTCGTCGGCGTGCAGCACGGCCCGCTGCTCGCCCTTGGCGGAATCCACCTTGTGCGGCAGGTGGAAGGCCATCAGGGTGCCGATGACGAAGGCCAGGAAGGCTCCGCGCAGCGGCCAGCCGGGCCCGAGCAGGTGCAGCAGTCCGCCGAGGCCGGCCGCGAGTCCGGTGGCCAGCAGCCCGGCCAGGGTGACCCGGGAGTTCGCCTTCACCAGGGACAGCCGGGTCGGCAGCAGCCGGGGCACCACCACGCTGCGGACCACCCCGTACGCCTTGGAGGCCACCAGCACGCCGAGGGCCTCCGGATAGAGCGCGAGGCCGCCGTCGGTGACCGTGCCGGCCATGCTCCACGCCAGTACCGCGCGGACCAGCATCGACATCGCCATCGCGGAGCGGCGTCCGTGCGGCATCCGGTCCAGCAGCGGGCCGATCACCGGGGCCAGCAGGGCGAAGGGGGCCATGGTGATCAGCAGGTAGAGCGCCACCCGGCCGCGGGCCTCGCCGGTCGGGACCGAGAAGAAGATGGTCGAGGCCAGCGCGACGGTGATCATCATGTCGCCGAAGGAGTTCAGCGCGTGCAGTTCGATCAGCTTCGCCAGCCCCGACTCGCCCGCGCCCTCGGCGGCGGTCGCGCGGCGGATCCGCCGGCCGGTGTAGTGCACCAGCCTGCCGGTGCGCAGCCCGGCGGCACAGGCCCCGCGGAGCAGCAGGTTGCGGCGTCCGCCGGGGGCCGTGAAGAGGTCGTCCCCGGCGCCGGAGGGCTCGGGCCCCGGAGCCGTCGCGGGCGGGGCGGAGCCGCCCTCCGACTGCGGCGCGGCGCCGCCCGGGGGGACCAGCTGCTGCGGTCGCGGCACGTCGGCCGGCTCCGGGGGGAGTCCTGCCCGCTGGCCGTGCAGTGCGTGCCGCGACGGGGTCTCGTCCGCCACGTACGTCATCCTGCCCGACGAACCCTCACCGCACGAGGGAACCGGTGCCGATCGGCGCGGCTCCGCCGGGACGTCGGCACCGGACTGTCGAAGGGGGCCGACCGGCGGGTAGCCTGCACTTCGCGTGTGCGCAACCCGGTGGGCGGCGCGGCCGGTCTCCATGAGGGTTCCGGGTCGCGCAGAATGGGAGCACGGTACCCAGCGGGGCCGGAACCCGTGGCACGGTCCGGTGGAGGTTCTCGGAGCCTTCTTTCGGGAGCACTTCCCGGAGAGCTCTTCGGGTCCGACCGCGACGGACGGCCGCAGCGGGCGACCGCGCGGAGCGGGCGACGGAACGCTGGCAAGGGACCGACGGCACTGGACCGCCGGCCATGGACCGCAGGCAACAGAACTGGGAGAGAATCGACGCCGTGAGTGCTGCGATGCGAAGCCGTACCCCTGACCGGCTCTGTGCCGAGGCCGTCGAACTCGCCCGCCAGGCCGCCGTCGACAGCGTCGGGGCCGAGCTCGTGGGCGCCCACCTCGGTGCCCAGGCGGACGCCGACCGGGTGGTGACCCACACCTTCGAGTGCCTGGACGCCGCCTACCGCGGCTGGCACTGGGCCATCACCGTGGCCCGCGCGCCGCGAGCCAAGAACGTCACCCTGGACGAGGTCGTACTGCTGCCCGGCCAGGACGCGGTGCTCGCCCCGCAGTGGGTGCCGTGGAGCGAGCGGCTGCGCCCCGGCGACCTCGGGCCCGGGGACCTGCTGCCGACCGGCGCCGAGGACCTGCGCCTGGAGCCGGGCTGGACCGGCGAGGACGAGCCCGCCCCCAACTCCGCCGTCGCACTGGCCGCCGAGGAGGACGTGGTGGTCGCCGACGCCGGCGTCCAGCCCGCGCCCGCCCGCGCCCAGATCGGCGCCGTCGCGGAGGAGCTCGGCATGGGTCGGCCCCGAGTGCTGTCCCGGTTCGGGCTGCACCTGGCCGCCGAGCGCTGGGAGACCGCGTACGGTCCGCAGACGCCGATGGCGCAGTCCGCTCCGGCGCACTGCTCCAGCTGCGGCTTCCTGGTGCCGATCGGCGGGTCGCTCGGGCAGGCGTTCGGGATCTGCGGCAATGAGTTCGGTCCGGCGGACGGCCAGGTGGTCTCACTCTCCTACGGCTGCGGGGGCCACTCGGAGGCAGCGGTGCTGCCGGCTCCGCCGGTGCCCTCGGAGCTGATCCTGGACGAGCTGAAGGTGGAGCCGCTCCACCTGCACCCCGACCGCTCCAGCGGCTCGGTGGAGCCCGACGCCCCGGCCGAGGAGCTGGGTCACTCCTGAGCCTTTGGGCGGGCTGGGTGAGTGGACCGGGCCGTCTGCCCTCCGCACGGCGAAGCCGGCCCGGTGGGCTCCGGCGCGGTACCGGGAGTCTCCGGTCCGCGCGGCTCCCCGTGCCCTGACGTGCCCGCCGGCCCCCGCGCCCGGGGCTGTTCCCCCGTGCGCGAACGGCCCTGCCTCACCCCTGGTCGGTGGCAGCGGGCCGGGCGAGGGAGAATGCCCACCGTACGCAGGCAGGGTGGAGACGGCGGAAGGCGGCAGGGCCAGTGGAGCCTCGGATCATCGGCAGCGGTACGGACGAGCAGGCCCCCGACGTCTTCGACACGACCGGGTTGCGCCGTCGGGTCCTGGAGGCGTGGACGGCCGCCCCTGCCCGGTTCCGGGAGGACGCCAACGCGGAGGAGGAACTGGCTCTCGGCGGCTACCGCGACCGGCTGATCGTCGAGTTGGCGCAGAACGCCGCCGACGCCGCCGCGCGGGCCGGCACCGCTCCCGGGCGGCTGCGGCTGACCCTGCGCGGCGGTGTGCTGGCCGCCGCCAACACGGGCGCGCCGCTGGACGCCACCGCGGTGGAGTCGCTCTCCACCCTGCGCGCCTCGGCGAAGCGGGCCGAGGACGGTGCCACGGTGGGCCGGTTCGGTGTCGGCTTCTCCGCCGTGCTGGCGGTCACCGACGAGCCCGCCGTGCTGAGCGCCCACGGCGGGGTGCGCTGGTCGCTGGCCGAGGCGTACGCGCTCACCGAGGCGCGGGAGGAACTGGCCGAGGAGCTGCGCCGCCGCGAGGGCCATGTGCCGCTGCTGCGGTTGCCGTTCCCGGCCGAGGGCGCCGCGCCCGACGGGTACGACACGGTGGTGGTGCTGCCGCTGCGGGACACCGCCGCCGAGGACCTCACCCGCCGTCTGCTCGCCGAGATCGACGACGCCCTGCTGCTCACCCTGCCCGGCCTGGCCGAGGTGGTGGTGGAGACCCCGGACGGGACCCGTACGCTCACCCGGACCGCCGCGCCGCAGCGGCCGAACGGCATCACCACCGTCACCATCACCGACAACGGTGCCGAGACCGTCTGGCAGACCGTCGCCCTCGCCGGGACCACCGCGCCCGAGCTGCTGGCCGACCGGCCCACCGAGGAACGCGCCCGCCCGTACTGGACGGTGACCTGGGCGGTGCCCGTCGCCGGGGACGGCGCGCCGCAGGCGCCGCGCACGCTGCCCGTGGTGCACGCGCCCACCCCGAGCGACGAACCCCTGGGCGTACCGGCCCTGCTGATCGCCGGGTACCCGCTCGACCCCACCCGGCGGCACGTCGCGCCCGGTCCGCTCACCGACTTCCTGACCGAGCGCGCCGCCGACGCGTACGTCGAACTGCTGCGGGCCCGGGGCGCCGACCTCGGTTCGCTCTCACTGGTGCCGGGCCCGCTCGGGCAGGGCGCGCTCGACAACGCGGTGCGCGCGGCGGTCATCGAGCGCCTGCCCGGGACGCCGTTCCTGCCGCACCCGGCGCCGGTGGAGGAGGGCACGCCCGCGCTCCGGCCGCGGGACGCGACGCTTCTGGAGGGCGCGGACCACTCGGTGGTCGAGGCGCTCGCCCCGATCTTCCCCGGGCTGCTCCCGGCCGGGCTCGAACGCCGCACCGAGCTGCGGGTGCTGGGCGTGCGCCGGGTGCCGCTGGCCGAGGTGGTCGACCAACTCGGCGGACTGGAGCGGGAGCCCGCCTGGTGGCGCAACCTGTACGCGGCGCTGGCCGGGGCCGACCCGGAGGCGCTCGGCGCGCTGCCGGTGCCGCTCGCCGACGGCCGCACCGTCACCGGTCCGCGGCGGGTCCTGCTGCCCTCCGACGCCGCCGACTGGGCCGGCTACGAGGGTTACCCGGAGACCCTCGCCGAGGCGCTGGGGCTGCTCGACCTGCGCCTGGCCCACCCCGACGCCGCCCACCCGCTGCTGGCCAAGCTCGGCGCGGGCACCGCGACTCCGGCCGGGATCCTGGACACCCCCGAGGTGCGGGCGGCCGTGGCGCGTTCGCTGGAGCTCGGCGAGGACGACTTCGACGCCGCCGTCGACCTCGCCGACGCCGTGCTGGCGCTGGTCAAGGCCGCCGGGGCCACTTCGGGCGAGCACCCCTGGCTGGCCCGGCTCGCGCTGATGGACGACGAGGGCGAACTCACCCGCGCCGGTGAGCTGATCCTGCCCGACAGCCCGCTCGCCGCGCTCGCCCGCGAGGATGACGCCGGGTACGTGGACGAGGACCTGCTGGAGCGCTGGGGTGCCGAAGTCCTGGCCGCGGCAGGGGTGTTGAACACCTTCGTGCTGGTCCGCGCCGAGGACGTGGTGCTCGACCCGGACGACCTGGAGCGGCTCGATCCCACCGCACCCGCCGACCGCGCCGCCGGCGGGCGTCCCACCGGCCTGCTGGACGAGGCGCCCGACGGCCTCACCGAGTGGTGCGAGGACGCCCTGGAGGCCCTGCACGCGGACGACGACGGCGAGTTGGGCGTACCGCCGGTCGCCGCCGAGCTGCTGGCGGTGCGCGACCTGGACCTGATCGACGACGACGCCTGGCCCGAGGCGCTGGCCCTGCTGGCCCGCCCGCCGTACCGCGACGCGGTGGTCAACCCGGTGCGCACCCTGCTCCCGGACGGCTCGTACACCGACCTGCCGCCGTACACCGCCTGGTGGCTGCGCGACCACCCGGTGCTCGGCGGCCGGGAGCCCGCCGGGCTGCGCGCGGCCGGGGCCGATCCGCTGCTGCGCGGCCTCTACGAGGAGGCCCGCACCGACCTGGACGAGCCCTTCCTGCACGCGCTGGGCGTCCGCACCACACTGGCCGCGCTGCTCGCCGAGCCGCACGGCCCGGACGAGCTGCTGGACCGCCTGGTCGATCCGGCGGCGGGCGTCTCGCACCGCCAACTGCACGGCATCTACAGCGCGTTGGCGGCGCTTCCGGCAGACCGGATCGAGTCGCTGGACGAGGTGAGGGCCGTTCCTCCGCTGGACGAGGGCGCCGGCCGCCGGCCCGACGGCACGGTGGTCGTGGACGCCGCCGAGGCGGTCGTCGCCGACGCCCCCGACCTGGTCGAGCTGCTGCACGACCACCCGGTGCTGCCGGTCGCGCCCGAGCGGGCCGCCGAACTCGCCGAACGGCTGCACGTCTCGCTGGCCAGTGAGGTCGCGGGCGGCAGGGTGCTCTCCGAGGGCACCCTGCACCGGACCCCCGCCGTGGTGCGGGAACTGCTGCCCGGCTGCCCCGCCGTGTACGAGGAGCACGAGGAGCTGCTGGTGGTCGGCCCGGACGGCGAGGAGGCCGCGATCGGCTGGCGCTGGGACACCGCCGCCACCGCGCCCGAGCTTCCGTACGACCCCGAGGACGTCGAAGCCGCCGACGAGGAGGACGAGTTCGAGGTGCCGCCGGTGCCCGGACTGCTGCACGCGGCCACCCCCGAGGGCCTGGCCGCCGGGCTCGCCTGGTCGGTCGGCCAGTGGCACCGGAGGTTCGAGATCCTGGCCGCGCTCACCGAGCCCGACCGGGCCTACGAGCTGCTTGCCGCCCGGGACTTCGAGTCCTGAGCCGTGCGCCGGGCCCGGAGCCTGCGGTACGTCAGTACCGTGGCCCCGAGCCCGGCGGTGCCGGCCGTCGGCAGCCACCACCCCGGCTCGGTGGTCGACGACCCGCCGGCCACCAGCCAGAGGGCCAGTAGCACCAGCAGAGTGACCGCCAGCCCGCCGCAGAAGGCGATGAACGCCTCCAACTCCCCGTCCCGATCCGCCATTGCGCCCCCTCCCGACGGGACCCTTCCCCGCTGGACGGCGACCATGCCGAGCGCCCCCGGATCCGGCGGCCTCGGGGCAGCCCTCCTCGGATCAGCTCTCCTCGGTCCGGCGGACGACGAAGCGCCAGACGATCTCCAGGAGGATCCCGGCGAGCACGGCGATGCCCACCCCGACGAGGGGATCGCGCAGGCCGACCAGCGAGAGTTCGAAGAAGCGCGACAGCGACGGGACCCACAGGACCAGGGCGAACGCCGTGCCCATGGCACCGGTCAGGGCCAGGCGCCACGGGGTGTACGGCCGGGCCACCAGTGCGAGCACCCACATCGCCACCAGGAAGAGGGTCAGGGTGGCCACGCTGGTGTCGGCTTCCAGGCCGGTCGCGTGGTCGGCCCGGGCGAGCATGTACGCCGTGAAGGTGGCCGTACCGGCGATCACGCCACCCGGCACGGCGAGCCGCAGCACCCGCCGGACGAACCCCGTCCTGGCCCGCTCGGTGTTGGGGGCGAGCGCCAGGAAGAAGGCCGGGACGCCGATGGTCAGCGAGCTCAGCACGGTCGAGTGCCGGGGCAGGAACGGGTACGGCACGTGGCAGATCACCACCAGGACGGCCAGCAGCACCGAGTAGACCGTCTTCACCAGGAACAGACCGGCCACCCGTTCGATGTTGCCGATCACCCGCCTGCCCTCGGCGACCACCGCGGGCAGGGTGGCGAAGCGGTCGTCGAGCAGCACGATCTGGGCCACCGCCCGGGTCGCCTCGCTGCCCGAGCCCATCGCCACGCCGATGTCGGCGTCCTTGAGGGCGAGCACGTCGTTGACACCGTCGCCGGTCATCGCCACCGTGCGGCCGCGCGACTGGAGCGCTCCGACCAGCTCGCGCTTCTGCTGCGGGGTCACCCGGCCGAAGACGGCGGTCCGGTCGGCGACCTCGGCCAGCTCGGCGGTCCCGCTCGGCAGGGTACGGGCGTCCACCGGGTGCTCGGCGCCCGGCAGGCCCAGGTGGGAGGCGACCGCACCGACCGAGACCGCGCTGTCGCCGGAGATCACCTTCGCCTCGACCCGCTGGCTCTCGAAGTACCGCAGGGTGGCGGACGCGTCCTCGCGCAGCCGCTGCTGCAGCACCACCAGGGCGAGCGGGTCCAGCTGGCCGGCCGGGTCCGGCGCGTCCAGCGGGAGCGGTGAGCGGCCGAGCAGCAGCACCCGCAGGCCCCTGGCGCCCAGTTCGTCCACCTCGCCCAGGGCCGGGTGGTCCCCGGGCAGCAGGACGTCGGGCGCGCCGAGCAGCCAGCTGGCCTCGCCGCCCTGCGGCTCCAGGAACTGCACCCCGCTCCACTTGCGGGCGGAGGAGAACGGCACGGCCTCCAGTACCCGCCAACCGTCCTCGCCGTCGGGGCCGCCGTAGGCGTCGATCACGGCCTGCATGGACGGGTTGGGGCGGGCGTCCGCCCGGCCCATCGCACCGAGTGCCCGCCGCAGTACGGCCGGTTCGGCGGGAACGGGCCGGGCCGGCTGCGCGGCCGGCGCGAGCGGGCGCAGCTCGACCACGTCCATCCCGCCCTCGGTAAGGGTGCCGGTCTTGTCCAGGCAGACGGTGTCCACCCGGGCCAGCCCCTCGATCGCCGGCAGCTCCTGCACCAGGCACTTCTTCTGCCCCAGCCGCACCACGCCGATCGCAAAGGCCACCGAGGTCAGCAGCACCAGGCCCTCGGGCACCATCGGCACGATGCCGGCCACCATTCGGCGGACGGCCTCCCGCCAGTCGTGCCGCTCCACCGCCAGCTGGCTGACGATCAGGCCGATGGCCGCCGGGACCAGCAGGTAGGTGATGAACCGCAGGATGCTGTCGATGCCGCTGCGCAGCTCCGAGCGGACCAGGGTGAACCGGGTCGCCTCCTCGGCCAGCTGGGCCGCGTACGCCTGGCGGCCGACCTTGGTGGCCGTGAAGGCGCCCGCGCCGGCGACCACGAAGCTGCCGGACATCACCACCGCGCCCGGGTGCTTGAGCACGGGATCGGGCTCGCCGGTGAGCAGGGACTCGTCGATCTCCAGCCCGTCCGCCTCGGTGACCAGGCCGTCCACGACCACCTTGTCGCCGGTGCCGAGCAGCACGGTGTCGTCCAGCACGATCGAGGCCACCGCGATCTGCTGGACCGAGCCGTCCCGGCGGACCTGCGGCCTGGCCTCGCCGATCAGTGCCAGGCCGTCCAGGGTCCTCTTGGCGCGCAGCTCCTGGATGATGCCGATGCCGGTGTTGGCGACGATCACCAGGCCGAACAGCCCGTCCTGGATCGGTCCGACCACCAGGATGATCCCGAACATGACGCCGATGATCGCGTTGAACCGGGTGAACACATTGGCCCGGACGATCTCGCCGACCGAGCGGCTGGAGCGGACCGGTACGTCGTTGACCTGGCCGCGCGCGACCCGTTCGGCGACCTCTGCCGCACTCAGCCCGCTCCGGCGGCCGGGGCCGGCCCCCGGGGAACGGGCGCCCGGGTTCGCCGGACCGCGGCCGGCGTCCGCCGTCTCTTCAGCCGGGTGCGTCATGGGACCGACTGTAGGCGGGCGCTTTCTCCGGTGCGCCCGCTGCGAGGCGATTCAGTCCAACCGAGGGGTGGGGGGCTCGGCGGCCGCCTTGCTGCGCCTGATGGCGTCCCGGCGGGCGCGGCAGTACCAGAGGCCGATCAGGCCGAGGCAGCCGCCGGCCAGGCAGATCCACTGCCAGTTGCCGTGCCCGTTCCGCGCCAGCGTGCTGTGGAACGGCAGCAGCACCACGAAGGCGACGAACCACAGCACCGTGCCGCCGCCGACGATCGCGACGTCGTTCGCTTCGAGCGGCGGGGGAGAGGGGCGCAGCGGGGTCTTGGGCATGGCCCCAAGAGTACGGGGGCGACGGGGCCGGCGGCTCGGATGGCCGCCGGGATCTCCGGGGCCCGGCCGGCTCGCTCCCGGTCCCTCGGTCGGCCGGGTGCCCGAGCGGTCGGTCTTCGCGTGGCCGGCCGGGCTCTCGTGGGGTCGACCCGCCCGCGGTTGGCCCGGGGTGATCGGTCGTCATACGGCAGGTGATCGTAAGGGATGCCTTCTACGCGCGAAGATGGCGAGTGCACGACCGAGGCACACATACTTGAGGTTCCGGTTGGCTCCGGCGTGTTGGCTTGACCGCTCGGTGCTCCCGGAACCCGGCCACCGTCGCTCCGGGTTTCCCCTCCTCCTCCGCCCCCACCCGACGAGGACCTCCCGTATGTCTCCGCTGGCCCAGCCGACCGCCACGTCGCCCGAGCCTCCCCAGGACGCCCTCTCCCCCAAGGGCCCCCTGGACCGCTTCTTCCGGATCTCCGAACGGGGCTCCAGCCTCCCGCGTGAGGTGCGCGGCGGTATCGCCACCTTCTTCACCATGGCCTACATCCTGGTGCTGAACCCGATCATCCTCGCCAGCGGCACGGACGTGACCGGCGCCCACCTGAACAGCGGCCAGCTGGTCACGGCGACCGCCCTCACCGCCGGTGTCACCACCCTGCTGATGGGTGTCATCGGCAATGTGCCGATCGGGCTGGCCGCCGGGCTGGGCGTCAACACCATCGTCTCCCTCCAGCTCGCGCCCAAGATGACCTGGGCCGACGCCATGGGCATGGTGGTGCTGGCCGGTTTCGCGATCATGCTGCTGGTCGCCACCGGCCTGCGCGAGCGGGTGATGAGCGCGGTGCCGCTCGGGCTGCGGAAGGCCATCGCGATCGGTATCGGTCTGTTCATCGGCCTGGTCGGCCTGGTCGACTCCGGCTTCGTCAGCCGGATCCCGGACGCCGCCCACACCACTGTCCCGCTCCAGCTCGGCGGCAACGGCCACCTCAACGGCTGGCCGGTACTGGTCTTCATCCTGGGGCTGCTGCTCACCCTGGTCCTGGTGGTCCGCAAGGTGCCCGGCGCCATCCTGATCTCCATCGTCACCATGACGCTGGTCGCGGTGATCGTCGACAAGCTGGCGACCATCCCCGCCCTGCACTGGGGCCTCACCGTCCCCGCCTGGCCCGGCAACCCGGTCGCCGCGCCCGACTTCGGCCTGGTCGGCAAGGTCAGCCTGTTCGGCGGCTTCCACAAGGTCGGCGTGCTGACCGGTGTGCTCTTCGTCTTCACCGTGCTGATGTCCTGCTTCTTCGACGCGATGGGCACGATCCTGGGCGTCGCGGACGAGGCGCACCTGCTGGACGAGAAGGGCGACCTGCCCGGCATCAACAAGGTGCTGATGATCGACGGTGTGGCCACCGCCCTCGGCGGCGCCACCTCCTCCTCGGCCAACACCTGCTTCGTGGAGTCCACCGCGGGCGTCGGCGAGGGAGCCCGTACCGGCTTCGCCTCGATCGTCACCGGCGGGCTCTTCCTGGGCGCCCTGTTCCTGACCCCGCTGGCCACCATGGTCCCCGCCCAGGCGGCCACCCCCGCACTGGTCACGGTCGGCTTCCTGATCCTGGCGAACTCCGTCCGGGAGATCGACTGGAGCGACTACACCATCGCCGTCCCGGCCTTCCTGACCATGGTGATGATGCCGTTCACGTACTCGATCACCAACGGCATCGGCTTCGGCTTCATCACCTTCTGCGTCCTGCGCCTGGCCGCCGGTCGCGGCCGGTCGGTGCCGGTGGCGCTGTACGCGGTCGCGGGTGTCTTCGCCTTCTACTACCTGATGCCGGCGTTCGGCCTCAGCTGACGCGAGTCCGCGCCCTGGCGTGGTTTAGAGCCCTCCCGCCGGGTCGCTCCGGAGGGAGGGCTCGCCGCGTTCCCGGGGCCCTTGAATTTGGAACAGCGCCCACACGGCCGCCGAGGCGGGAGATCACCATGCCGGTGCCAGTGATCCACCCTGCCACGAGTCGAGGGAGACACTGGGGCCGTTGCCGAGGTAGCTGAGCATGGCCACCCTCGTGGTGGACACGAACTCCTGGGGAATGGCGGCGGCGCTTACCCAAGCGACCTCTGAGCGCTTCTCGGGCTCCCCGTTCGTCAGTTCGTCTGACCACGAGTGGGCGGCGAAGACGACGGTCGGGAAGCCGTGGGGTGCCTCTACTCCTCGGCCCGTGGACCAGGCGCAGGTTCTCGGGAGTGACGACGAGGCCGGTCTCCTCCTTCAGCTCGTGGACGGCCGTCTACGTGATGGGCTCGCCGGGTTCGCTCTTGCCGACCGGAAGGTCCCACATGCCTGGCGCGAACTTGGCCGGGCACGTGGACCCGAAGAACCGTGAGAGCCAAGCGGACTTCGGGTGCACCGCCTGTCGGCATCGGGACCACGCCGATGTGAACGCCGCGAAGAACATCCTCGACGCCGCAGGGCGTGCGGTGTCAGGGCGTGGAGACCTTGCCATGAGGCGGTCCGTGAAGCGCCAACCACCGGCGACGCACACCAGTGCGGGGCGAAGTCCCCGCACGGTACGCACAGCCGGCATCCTCGCCCCTTAGGGCAAGGAGGAAGTCAACGTTCTGTAGGGCGATCGGGCGCCTGGTCGCGTGTTTGTGCGAACACCGTGAGGGGTTGGGGAGTTGAGACGATCACGGCTGTTTGTGTGGCATGGCCATGGTTGGATGGCCCGCGGCCCGGGGTCGGGCGGGTGTCTGGTGCTGCACGCCCCGGTGACGTGAAGTCGCGAGGTGCGTACC
Organism: Kitasatospora cystarginea; assembly: GCF_039533515.1. NCBI lineage: Bacteria > Bacillati > Actinomycetota > Actinomycetes > Kitasatosporales > Streptomycetaceae > Kitasatospora > Kitasatospora cystarginea. The sequence continues at coordinate 109,796 of NZ_BAAATR010000017.1, forward strand.
GTCGTCGGGGCCTGTGCGGCCCGAGGGACGGACAGATCCGGGGGATTACACAGCACTGCTGACAACACTGTCGGAGGGCACCTTGCGCATCCTGCTGATCGCCAGCGCGTTCAACAGCCTCACCCAACGCGTCCACACCGAACTGCGGGAGCGGGGCCACCACGTCGGCGTCGAACTCGCCCTCGGGGACGAGCCGGTACGGGCCGGCGTGGCCCGCTTCCGGCCCGATCTGATCCTGGCGCCGATGCTCACCCGGGCGATACCGGAGGACATCTGGTCGCGGCACACCGTGCTGATCGTGCACCCCGGCCCCAAGGGGGACCGCGGCCCGTCCTCGCTGGACTGGGCGATCCACGAGGGCGCGTCCGAGTGGGGCGTCACGGTGCTGCAGGCGGTCGCCGAGATGGACGCGGGTCCGATCTGGGCCTCGGTTCCGTACCCCGTACCGCCGTGCGGCAAGAGCGAGTTGTACCGGAACGAGGTCGCCGACGCGGCCCTGGAGGCGGTCCTGCTGGCGGTGGACCGCTTCGAGAGCGGGTGGCCGGCGCCCGAGCCGCTGGACTACGGGCGCTGGGACGTGCAGGGTCGGCTCCGCCCGTACCACAAGCAGGAGTTCAGGCGGATCGACTGGGCGGCGGACGACACCGCCACGGTGCTGCGCAAGCTGCGCTCCGCCGACTCGCAGCCGGGTGTGCTGGACGAGCTGTACGGACGCGAGTTCTTCCTGCACGGCGGGCACGCCGAGGACGAACTCCGGGGCGTGCCCGGTTCGGTGATCGCCACCCGGGACGGCGCGATCTGCCGCGCCACCGTGGACGGCGCGGTCTGGATCCCGCAACTGCGCCCGCGGCGCGCTCCCGACGGGCCGGCGACCTACAAGCTGCCGGCCGTCCAGGCACTCGGCGACCTGGTGGCGGACGTACCGCACTCGCCGATCTCTCCGGTGGCGGCGGCCTGGCGGAAGGACACCTGGTCACAGATCCGCTACCGGGAGGAGGGGAGGGTCGGCTACCTCGAATTCACCTTCCCCGGCGGCGCGATGAGCACCGGGCAGTGCCGGCGGCTGCTGGCCGCGTACCGCGAGGCGGTGGAGCGTCCGACCTCGGTCCTGGTGCTCGGCCCGGCCCGGGACTTCTTCTCCAACGGCATCCATCTGAACGTGATCGAGGCCGCGGCCGACCCCGCCGAGGAGTCCTGGCAGAACATCAACGCCATGGACGACCTGGTCGAGGCGATCCTCACCACCGAGGACAAGCTCACGGTCGCGTCCCTGGCCGGGAACGCGGCGGCCGGCGGTCTGATGCTGGCGATCGCGGCGGACGAGGTGTGGTGCCGGGAGTCGGCGGTGCTCAACCCGCACTACCGGCTGATGGGCCTGCACGGCTCCGAGTACTGGACGTACACCCTGCCGCGCCGGGTCGGCCCCGAGTGGGCGGCCCGGCTGACCACGGCGGCGCTGCCGGTCGGCGCCCGGCAGGCCCGGCTGCTCGGCCTGGTGGACCGGACGAAGTCCGGCAGCGCGGCGGAGTTCCGGTCCTGGACGGTACGGCGGGCCGAAGCACTGGCGGCGGCACCGGGGTTGGCGGCGCGGCTGCTGGAGAAGAAGCGGCGGCGGGCCGAGGACGAGGCGGCGAAGCCGCTCGCGGCCTACCGGGAGGAGGAGCTGGCCGAGATGCGGCGCAACTTCAGGGGCCCCGGGGAGCCGTACCACGCGCTGCGGCGCGCCTTCGTGCACAAGGTGTGCCCGGCGGCGACGCCGGAGCACCTGAGGGGCTGAGGACTCCCACCGGGGTGCGGGGCTGCGACGAGCGGCCCCGCACCCCGGCGCTGTCCTCCCGCGCCGCCGTTCACCGGCGCGGAAGCCGTACCGCGCTATCGGCGGAGCGGGGCGGCCCGGCCGGTGAGGACGGGCGGGCGCCGCGCGGTCTTGCTGGGGGCGACGGCGAAGGCGAGGGCGCTGGCGAAGACGTACGTGCCGAGGCCGACGGCGAGCGGGAAGATGAACTCCAGGGCGACCATGCCGCTGGCTGCGGAGCCCTCGCCCGGGTCGAGGTGCACCGAGACCGCCGCCATGCCGGTGTAGTGCATCGCGCAGACCGCCACGCCCATCACCGGGGCGGCGCCGGCCACGGCGAGCGTGCCCTGGATGTTCAGCGCGGCCCAGAGCGCGGCGGTGGCCGCGAGGACCGCGATGGCGACCGAGGCCCCGACCGTGACGGGGGTGTACGAGAGCGAGCCCGGCAGCCGCATCGCGGCCATGCCCAGGTAGTGCATCGCCGCGACCCCGAGGCCGGTGAACACGCCGCCCACGAGCACGGCGCCGAGCGGCCGCCTGCTGTAGCCGATGGTGAAGATGCCCGCGCCGACCACCGCGACCGCCACGAGCAGGCTGAGCGCCGTCAGCGGTACGTCGTAGCGGATCTCGACGCCCGAGACGGTGAAGCCGAGCATGGCGATGAAGTGCATGCTCCAGATGCCGAGGCCCAGTGAGAACGAGGCGAACGTCAGCCAGTTGCGCTTGGTCCGGCCCCTGGTGAGCAGGGCCCAGCGGGTGCTGCGCAGTGCCAGCAGGGAGCCGATGCAGGCGACGGCGTACGAGACTGCCGGTGTCAGCCAGCCGTAGACCGCATGGTGGATGTGACCCAAAAGGACTCCCTGGATGGGGGGGGGTTCATGCCGGTGCTGTGTTCCTGACAGCGAGGCACAGTAGCCATGCCCCGGGATGTGGGCAAGATCCGTGGTTTCGGTGAACTCCCAGGTCAGTACGGGTACTTCACGATCAACGCACGAGTGGCGCGGGAAGCTCCACCGGATTCCCAGGCTTGCTCCGTGAGATGGAGGCGCCGGGGAGGAGCGGTGTCGCGGCGACCGCCGTTCACCGTGGCCTTCTTGATGACACGGAAGTTGGACTACGATCCGACTGCGGGAGAGCTGTCGGGGCGAGGGGGCGTCATGGCCATCGAACTGCCTGGCGAGGTGGTTTCTTTCCTGTCGTTCATCGGCATCAACTGGCCGACGGTGAACGAGGACAAGGTCCGTGAGTTCGCCTCGCACGTGCGGGAGTTCGCGGACAGCATCGACTCGGCGCACCGGGATTCGACGGCGACGATCCAGCGGCTGGGCGAGGCGTACCAGGGGGCTTCGTACGAGGCGCTGCTGGCCAAGTGGGTGCAGTTGTCCGGCAGCCACATGGACGAGCTGGTGCAGGCCTGTCATGTGGTGGCCACGGCGCTGGACGCGGCGGCCGAGGTGATCGTGGCGATGAAGGTCGAGACGATCGCCGAACTGGTGTTGATGGCCGCGGCGTTCGTGGCCGACCAGGCGGCTGCGGTGGCCACCTTCGGGCTGGCCGAGGCGGCGGTGGTCGCGATCGAGGCGGCCGCCCGGAAGCTGGTCAACTACCTGGAGCAGCAGCTGGAGCAGTACATCATCGGCCAGGTGATCGAGGCCGCCATCGATCCGCTGGTCGAGGTGGTGGGGCGGGCGGTCAGCGGGTTGGTGTTCCAGGCCGCCGGGTCGGCCCTCGGGATCTCCGGCGGCGGCGCGGGCGGTTCCGGCTTCCGGATCGACCCGGCGGCGGTGGAGGAGCACGCGCGGATGATGCACGACCACGCGGAGACGGTGGCGGGGCACGCCCAGACCTTCCAGTCGCGGATCGCGGGAGTGAGCTTCGAGTGACCAACCAGGTGACCAAGGCCCTGGAGCACGGGGCGGAGAAGCTCGGCAAGACGCTGGCCGACGACGCCGGCAAGGCGGTCAAGGACTTCTACCACTCGACCGGGGACAACCTGAAGAAGGTCGCCCACAACACCCGCGAGGCCGACGCCAAGCACGCCGGCGACCTGAAGCGGATGCTGGACGGCGAGCCGAAGAACGGGCCCCGCGCGCCTCACGAGCCCGCCGGGCCGAGCGGCTCGCGCGGCGGTGGAGGCGGTGACGGCGGCGGACGCAAGAAGTACTTCGTCCATGACGACGGCAGGGTCCAGGAGATCCGGGGCGGCAAGCTGGTGGACCTGGACCCGAAGGACAAGTCCGGTGTCCACACCCTCCTCGACTCCTCGAGCGGCAAGGTCAAGGACCCGTCCGCGAAGGACATGGAGAAGAAGTACCACGCCCAGAAGGACCCGAAGAAGCCCGGCGAGAAGGTACACAGCGACAAGATCGACGATCCGACCGAGCTCTCGCGGGCCGTGGAGGAGGCCCGGCGGGGCGAGTCCGACTACAAGGGCAAGAACTACGCGGCGCTCCGGTACAAGGACAAGGACGGCGAGTTCATCGTGGTGGGCCGGAGCGGTGACCTCCGCAGCCACTCCGAGCGGTCGATCGGAAAGCCCCTGCTCGGCGGCAAGGAGCAGAACGTCAAGGAGCTCTACACGGAACGGGCGCCCTGCCAGAAGAACGCGAACTGCGAACGCTGGCTGGCCAGGCACTTCGAGCCGCACAACTCCGACCTCTCGGTCTCCCACGGCGTCGAGTACAACAACAGCATCCCCCAGAAGGACCGGGACTGGGCCCACAGGGCCTACGTCAAGCAGCTCAAGGACGACCACGACGCCGGCAACTACGGTGGCACGATGGGGAAGCACGACTTCGACGACCAGGGCGCGAAGGACAAGGCGGCCGCCGACGCCAGGCGGGCCGAGCGGCCCGCGAAGCGGGCCCGCAAGGGACAGTAGAGTCGACGCGGTGGATCGGGAGGAGTGACAGGTGCTGGTACGGATCGACTGGCAGGCGATCGCGGAGGAGACACCGGCGGGCGGTCTGCTCAGGCTGCGGCCGGACGCCGCCGCGCGGATCTTCCCGGACGAGGACGCCGCGCGCTTCGCCGCCGAGTTCGGGATCCCGCACTCGGGCGGGCTCTTCCGGCTCCTCGCCGACCTGGCCGAAGGCGACCCGGCGTACCCGGACTGGGCCCTCGTCGAGCCGCTCGCGCCCGGACCGGTCGACACTCCGCACGGGAAGCTCCAGCAGCTGGGCGAGCTGTACAAGGGGTACGTCTTCGTCCGGCTCTCCGACGGCACGATCTGGGTGTCCGATCCGGACTCGGAGACCGAGTACGAGCTGATCCACCAGGACCTGTCCTCGCTGAGCTACCTGGTGTACAAGGTCGCCGCGGAGCGGCCGGGCCCCGAGGAGGACCCGGACCCCAATGACTGGGCGGACGTCGAGGAGATCATCCGTGAGGACGCGACCGCCTGGGACCGCCTGCCGTTCGAGAGCGGAGCACACTTCTGGGAGATGTACCTGGAGGACCACCCGATGCTCTGACGCCCGCCCCGGGAAGGGCCCGCACCGGTGCCCGCCGCCGAGCCCGGCCCTTCGCACGAGGTCCCGCGCCCGGCGCCGAAGGCCGGGAGGTGCCGGAACCACCGGGTGACCGAGAGATAGGTATTGGCAGATGAGTGATGACCTGTCGGCCGCGCTGCTGGCGCACTTCGGCGAGCGGGGGCTGCACAGCCTGCCGATCGCCCCGGCCGGGCCGCTGCGCAGTCCCGGGCTGCCGCTCCAGGTGGGCCCGTACTTCCGCTCGGCCGAGCCTTCGGAGCCGCTCTCGCTGGGCGAGTACGCGGCCGAGCAGGGGCTGGACGCCGGCCCGATGGCGGGTCAGCTGCGGATCGGGACCGACCGCGGCGCGCAGTTCTACTTCGCCCCGGACCGCTCCGTCAGGGCCGTGGTGCTCGGCACCGATCTGCCGGAACTGGCCGTCAACAGCGGCGTGGAGGCCTTCGCGGCCGGCCTGCTGCTGCTGGACGGGCAGCTGCCCGCGGTGAGCGACACCCAGGACGAGGACGCGGCGCTGGCCGCGTACCGACAGCTGCGACAGGGGCTGCTCGATCTCGACCCGGCGGCCTTCGAGGACCGGGAGAGCTGGTGGCCGCGGGTGCTGGACGACCTGCGCCGGCCGCTGAACATCGACTCCTCGGCGGCCTTCGAGTACGTCGACGAGCACGGCGAGAAGAAGATCGTCACCGGCGGCAGCGGCATCGGGACGGCCCACCCGGAGGAGGTCGTGTGGCACCGGCTGCGGGCGGCGGGGGTCGAGCCGGAGCAGGTCACCCAGGTCTACTGCGAGCTGGAGCCGTGCCTGATGCCGGGGCACTACTGCGCGCTGTGGCTGGCGGAGACCTTCCCGGACGCGCGGTTCACGCACAGCTTCGACTACGGGCGGACGGCGGAGTCCCGGGAGGAAGGGATCAAGGCGCTGATGATCAGTCTGGCGGAGCGGCACGGCTAGCACGGCCGTCCGGCCGGGAGGGGAAGCGAGGACATGGCGGAGAACGGACGGTGGGTGCCCCCACTGACGGCGGGGCGCCGGGCGGCCGGCCTGGCGCTGCTCGGCTGGCTGGAGGACCCGCGGGCACCGCGCCTGTGCCGCGTCTCCGGGCCGTCCGGCGCGGGGAAGTCGCATCTGCTGGCCTGGCTGGTGGCCGGCTGCACCACGTCCGGGACGCCGGGCGGACAGCGGATCCACGCGGTACTGCCCGCCGCCGGGGCGACCGTACGCAGCGCGGTCTGGACGCTCGGGCAGCAGCTCGGCGTGGTCGCGCACGGCGTCCGGCCCCTGCTGGAGGTACTGGCCGCCGACGACCGGCACACCGTCATCTGCGTACCCGAGCTGGACTCGGCGGCCGAGCCGGGTCGGCTGGTGACCGAACTGCTCGATCCGGTGATGGAGTCGGCGCACGTACGGCTGGTGGTGGAGGCGGCCACCGGCGGTGAGGCGGCCGGCGCCTTCGCGACGGTGGCGGAGTCGGCCGTACTGGAGCTGGACGATCCGCGGTGGACGGACCGGGCGCGCTTCGACGCCTGGTGCGCCGAGGCAGGCGCGGACGCGGGTGCCTACCCCCTGCCGGGGCCCGCGCTCGGGCTCGCGCGGCCGCCCGCCCCAGCCGGCGCGAAGGAGCTGATCGCCCGGGTGCCCCGGGACGCCGACGGCGCGCTCGACCTGCGGGCGGCCGACCCGGACCTGCTCTCGGACGTCTGGACGGCCGCCGCCCGCGCGGGTGACCTCGGGCCGCTGACGGCGGATCCGCTGCTGTACGCGCTGGCCCGGCCGACGGCGGTGACGGCCGCGACCGAGGGGAGCACGGACGAGGTCGCCCTGGCCTGGGACGCCGCCGGTCCCGCCGTGATCGACGAAGGCGACCCCGGGACCAGGGCCGCCGTCCTGCGCACCCGGCTGCTGGGCGTGGACGCCGCCGCGGCGTCCACGCTGGCGCCGCTGTCCGGCGCCTGGGCCGGGCGGTGGGCCCGGTGGCGCCGCACCGAGGGCTGGCCGGGCCCCGCGGTCGCCATGGCGCCGGGCGCGGCCCAGTACGTCTCGCAGTTGCTGGTCGCCGATGCGGGCGGTTCGGTGCGCGGTTACGACGCCGCCACCGGACGGCGGTCCGGCTCGGTGGTGGTGCCCGATCCGAGGCCGCTGCGCGCGCTGGCGGTGACAGCCGGCGGCACCGTCGTGCTGCTCGACCCGTGGGGCGGCACGGAGCTGGTGGTGCCGACCGAACCGCGGCCGGGCGTGGAACCGCACGCGCTGACCGCGGCGGTCGATCAAATCTCCTCGATCGCGGACGAGTTGACCGCGCTGGCGGCGATCGGCCTGCTCCCGAAGGCCGCACCGGCCTTCGGGGACGCGGCCGGCGAGGTGCACTGGTACCAGGACGGCGAGGTGGTCAGCGAGCGGCTCCACCACGGTGCGGTCACGGCGCTGGCGGCCACCGCGGTGGGCGGCCAGGGGCTGGCGGAGCCGGAGATCCCACTGCTGGCGAGCGGCGGCCTGGATGGAGCCGTCCGACTGTGGGGCCCGTACTCCGATCCGCTGGCCGAGCCCTGTGACCGGCGCGACTGCCCGGTCACGGCGGTGGCCGTCGGCTCGACGGCGGCGGGCCCGCTGGTGGGCGCGGCCTGGGCCGACGGGCTGGTCCGAGTGCGCGGCCTGGGCCCGGGCGGCGAGGTGCGCGACCTGCGGCTGGGTTCGGAGATCTGGTCGATGGCGCTGATCGGCACCCTGCTGGCGTTGGGGATGCCGGACGGTGTGGCCGCGATCGACCTGCGTGCCCGGGCCGGCGGCCCGGGCACGGGGAGCCGCTGACCGCGCGGCGGTGCGCCCGGGCCGGACGGGCGGCCGGTGGTTCGCGCCGTTATCAATTTTCGTTAGCGAGAGTAATGACGTAGTCTAAGGACATGCCCGAGATGTCCGAGGAGGACCTCGCAGCTGTCAGTCAGCTGAGGTCCTCCGCGATGCGCCTTGCCCGACGACTGCGACACCAGCGTGTCGAGGAGTCGCTGAGCCCTACCGAGATGGGGGTGCTCGGCACCCTGGGGCGCTGCGGCAAGGCCACGCCGGGTGAGCTGGCCCGCAAGGAGCACGTCCAGCCGCCCTCGATGACCAGGATCATCGCGATGCTGGAGGAGAAGGGGCTGGTCCGGCGCGAGCCGCACCCGGAGGACCGTCGGCAGGTGGTCGTCAGCAGCACCGAGCAGGCCGACGAGATCCTCGCCGAGAGCCGCCGCCGCCGCAACGCCTGGTTGGCCGAACTGGCCCAGGGGCTCGGCGAGGAGGAGTGGGCGGTACTCAAGGAGGCCGCTCCGGTGCTCTACAAGCTGGCCCACCTCTGAGCAAGTCGGCCCACCGCAGCCGCATCGACACATCGGGACCGGAAGAAGGAGCACCGCATCACCGCAGGACCAGAACCTGACACCAGCCGCGCGGCGACCGCCCTGCAGATCGCCGCGCACCGAGGGGAGACCACCGTGACACCGCCGGCCGCCGCCAGCGCCGCCGCCATCCGAACCGACGACTCCACCACCGACCAGGCAGCCGCTGCTGCCACCGCCGAGAGCCAGGCGCCCATGCCCGTGGGCCTGCCCGGCAGCGGCGACGACGACCCCGAGGAACGCACCGCGGCGGCCTCCACCGCCGCGCCGAGCCCCACCGGGGCGCGTTTCACCCGGCCCGGAGGGATGTTCTCCTCCCTGCGGATCCGCAACTACCGCTACTACTTCGCCGGCCAGGTGGTCTCCAACACCGGCACCTGGATGCAGCGCATCGCCCAGGACTGGCTGGTGCTGAGCCTGACCAACAGCCCGTTCGCGGTCGGGGTGACCACCGCGATGCAGTTCCTGCCGATGCTGCTGTTCGGCATCTACGGCGGCGTGCTCGCCGACCGGATGCCCAAGCGGCGCCTGCTGGTCGTGACCCAGGGCATGATGGGCCTGCTGGCCGCCGGCCTCGCCGTGATGACCGTCACCGGTGCCGTCACGGAGTACTACGTCTACGCCTTCGCGCTGCTGCTCGGCCTGGTGACCGTGGTGGACAACCCGACCAGGCAGGCCTTCGTGAGCGAGATGGTCGGCCCCAAGGACCTGGCCAACGCGGTCAGCCTCAACGCCGCCAACTTCCAGACCGCGCGGCTGGTCGGCCCGGCGGTGGCCGGTCTGCTGATCGCCGCCGTGGGCAGCGGCTGGGCCTTCGCGGTCAACGCGCTGTCCTTCGCCGCCGTGATCGGCGGTCTGCTGGCGATGCGCGGCAGCGAGCTGCGCCCGGTCGACCCGATCGCCCGGGACAAGGGTCAACTCCGGGAAGGGCTCCGCTATGTGAAGGAGCGTCCGGAACTGCTCTGGCCGATGGTGCTGGCCGGGTTCATCGGCACCTTCGGGTTCAACTTCGCGACCGTGCTGTCGGGTTTCGCGTACGACGTCTTCAGGGTCGGCGCGGGTGAGTACGGTCTGCTGAACACCGGGATGGCGGCCGGTTCGCTGGTCGGTGCGCTGCTGGCCGCGCGACGCGGTGCACCCCGGCTGCGGCGGCTGGTCGCGGCCGCGCTGGCCTTCGGCGTGCTGGAGGTGCTGGCCGCCTTCGCGCCCGGGTACTGGACCTTCGCGGCGCTGCTGCCGCTGATCGGTGTCTTCGGCCTCACCTTCAACACCTCGGTGAACTCGATGCTCCAGCTCTCCACCGACCCCGAGATGCGGGGTCGGGTGATGGGCCTGCTGGTGCTGGTGTTCACCGGCGGCACGCCGATCGGCGCTCCGCTGGTGGGCTGGGTCACCGACGTGTACGGGCCCCGGCTGGGCCTGCTGGCCTGCGGTGTGGTGTCGGCGCTGGCCGCCGCCGTGGTCGGCCTGGTGCTGGCCCGGGTCGCCGACCTGCGGGTGCGGCTCGACCTGCACCCGGGGCGCGGCGGACGGGTCGTCGCCGTGGTGCCGCGCGCCATCCCCAAGCAGCGGCTGGCGGCCGCCTGCTGACGCACCGTCGGACTCGGAGGCCCCTGCCGCCGGTCAGATCCTGATCTCCAGGATCTGGCCGCGCCAGGGGCCGTTCGGCTGTGCCACCTCGAAGGCGTCGGTGGGCGTGAAGCCCAACTTCTGGTACTGGCCGACCAGTCGGCGGTCGCCGTCGGCGTAGCAGTCCACCCGGACCAGAGCGATGCCCCGGCGGCGGGCCTCCTCCAGCGCGTCCGCCACCAGCGCCGCGCCGATCCCCGAGCCCTTGCGGCTGCGGTCGGTGACCAGGTTGCGGATGTACAGCTCGCGCTCCCCGGCCACGGTGGCGTAGTCGGTGGCCTGTTCGGAGAGCACGCAGGAGCCGACCACGGTGCCGTCCTCGGCCTCGGCGATCCGGAGCAGGAAGGTGTCGGCGTCGCCCGCGTAGGAGCGCACGCGCTCGACCGCGGTGGGACGGCTGGACCACGGCTGGTCGCCCCACTGCCCGGTCCGGCCGAGCGAGGCCAGCCAGGCCACCGCGCCGTCGAGCAGCCCGAGGACGCCGATCAGGTCGTCGGGGCCGCCGGTACGAATCCTCATGGACACGGTTCTACCGGTTCAAGGCCGTTCAGCGGAAGGGTTTTCAGACCGGTGCCACGGGGGCGGGGGTGTCGGCGCGGGGAGCGCGGGTCCAGCGGGGAGGATGGGGCCATGAGGCTCTTTGTGGCGGTCGATCCGCCTGCGATGGCGGTGCAGGAACTCATTGACGCCGTGGCGCCGTTGCGGGAGATGCCGGGCGCCGAGCGGCTGCGCTGGACGGGCGTGGAGGGCTGGCACCTCACCCTGGCCTTTCTCGGCGAGGTCCCGGTGACGGAGGTCGAGCGGCTGGAGGAGGTGCTCGCGGGCGCGGCGGCCGTGAACGGCGCGCACCGGCTGCGGCTGGCCGGTGGCGGACACTTCGGCGACCGGGTGCTGTGGGTCGGGGTGGACGGCGAGACCTGGGCGCTGCGGCGGCTCGCGGACTCCGTCCGGGAGGGGATCAAGGAGCTCGGATTCGAGGCCGACGAGCGGGGCTTCCACCCGCATCTGACGCTGGCCCGGGCCGGTTCCGGCCACGGGCACAGCCGGGCGGTCCGGCGGTCCGCGCCCGGGGAGCTGCAGGGCATGGCGGCCGCGCTGGAGGGGTTCCGGGGGAGCGAGTGGGAGGCCGGCGAGCTGCGGCTGATGCGCAGCACCCTCAGCTACGGGCCGGCCAGGTACGAGCAGCTGCGGGCCTGGCCGCTCGCACGCTGGGAGGCCTCCTCGTAGGTCCCTCCGGGCCGGCCCCGGGCCTTGCCCGTCGCGGCGTGCCCTCCGGGAGGAAGTCCCCGAAGGGCATGCCGCACGGTCCCAGCCGTGGTGGAACGTCCGCCCGCCGGCGCCGCCGGAGACCGACCGGACCTCGTGGATCTGCGGTCTTGGTCCGTGGCTTGAGGGACGTGACGCTGCCGGGTGCCTATGGCACCCCCGCCCCGATCGACGGCTCGGTGCGAAGCTCGACGAACCGCGGCTCGGCGTCGCCGAGTTCGAGCAGGACTAGTTCGTTGCGGCCGGTCCGCAGCAGCGGCTGGGGGCAGAACAGGGCCTGCTGCGGCCCGGTGGCGTCGTAGCGGCCGAGCAGGAAGCCGTTGACCCAGAGGTAGCCGCGCCGTCCACCGGGCACCGCCAGATAGGTGTCACCGGTCGCGTCCAGGGGCAGTACGCCCCGCGCGAGTCCGAGACCCCCGTCCCCGGTGACGAGTTCGGGCAGCGGTGCGTCCAGGTCGAAGACCTCGGCCCGGCAGCCGTGCAGGTACTGCCGTTCGTGCCGTACCCCGCCGGTGATGCCCTTGGGCTCCCCGCCGTGCGGGCCGTAGTTGACCCGGCCGAGCGAGTCCACCAGCAGTTCGACCAGCGCCCCGCCCGCCACCGTCACCGGCTCGCCGGCCACTGAGCGGGCCAGCTCGGCGACCCGCTCCCCGTCCACCAGCAGCACCGCCCGGTCGTGCAGCCCCTCGACCGTCAGCGGAAGGCCGGGTCGCCGCTCGGGCACCCGGAAGGTGTACCTGACCAGCCCGTGCTCGATCCCCAGTTCCTCGAAGGACGGTGGGACGGCGGACTCCACCGGCGCACCGAACGGGACCGGTGCCCGCTCGGTCAGTTCGACCGTCGCCGGGCCCAGCAGCCCGGGCAGCTCGGGCAGCCGCGGAGTGGTCTCGGAACGGAACCGGGCCTGTTCGGGATGGAGCGCCGCGAACTCGGCCAGTACCGAGCGGAACAGCTCGTACTTGGCGGTCGGCGCCCCGCGCTCGTCCAGCGGTGCGTCGTAGTCGTACGAGGTGGTGACCGGCTGGTACGGCGAGTGCGTCCAGTCGGTGGAGTTGAACGGCGGGTCGGCGTGGTTGGCCCCGGCGCCGGTGCCGAAGTTGGTGCCGCCGTGCGCCATGTAGAGGTTGACCGAGGCACCCGCGGCGAGGATGCGCCGCAGCGTTTCGGCGGCCTCGGCGGCGTCCCTGGTGTGGTGCGGCTCGCCCCAGTGGTCGAACCAGCCGTTCCAGTACTCCATGCAGAACGGCGGGTCCTGCGGCCGGTGCCGGCGCAGTACCTCGAAGGCCGCCTCGGGCGCGGAGCCGAAGTTCACGGTGGCGAGCACCCCGGGCAGGGTGCCGCCGGTGAGCATGTGGTCCTCGGGGCCGTCCGAGGTGAACAGCGGCACGGTGACCCCCCGCCGCCGCAGCCCGTCGGCCAGGTGCTGCAGGTAGCCGGCGTCGCTGCCGTAGGAGCCGTACTCGTTCTCCACCTGCACCATGAGCACATTGCCGCCCGCGTCCACCTGTCGCGCCGCCACCGCGGGCAACAGGGCGTCGAAGTAGCGGTCCACGGCGGCGAGATAGGCCGGGTCGCTGGTCCTGGCCCGCCGTCCGAGCCGGGAGGTCAGCCAGCCGGGCAGGCCGCCGTTGTCCCACTCGGCGCAGATGTACGGCCCGGGCCGGACGATCGCCCAGAGCCCCTGCCGGTCAGCCTCGTCCAGGAAGCCGGCCAGCTCGGCCAGCCGCCGGAACTCGCCGGGCCTGGGCTCGTGCAGGTTCCACGGGACGTACGTCTCGACCGTGTTGAGTCCCATCGCGCGCAGTGCCGCCAGCCGCTGGGGCCACTGCTCGGGGCGGGTACGGAAGTAGTGCAGGGCGCCGGAGAGGATCCGCAGCGGGCGGCCGCCGAGCCTGAAGCCCGCGGAGTCGTAGGTGAGCATGCGCCCAGCCTGCGGGAGCGGCGGGCCGGACGCCACGGGCCCGGCCGCGGGGCGTGTCGGACCGCCGGGCCGCGGTGCGCGGTGCGGGGGAGTGCCGAGGTCCGCGCGGCCACCCGGTAACCTCGATGGACGTGGACCCCAAGACTCGTATGCGGATCGTGTCCGGCGCGCTCGTACTGCTGCTGGTAGTGGTGCTGATCAGCTCACTCGCCAAGTGATCACAGCGGTTCCCGCGGGGCGGCCGGGCCCGTTCCCGGTACCCGGGCCGCCCCTGCCCAGTTCCGGCTACAGGTGGTCCACCACGTAGTCGATGCAGGCGGTGAGGGCCTGGACGTCGGCGGGGTCGATGGCGGGGAACATCGCGATGCGCAGCTGGTTGCGGCCCAGCTTGCGGTAGGGCTCGGTGTCCACGACGCCGTTGGCGCGCAGTGCCGTGGCGATCGCCGCGGCGTCGATCGACTCGTCGAAGTCGATGGTGCCGACCACCTGCGAGCGCTCCTCGGGCCTGGCCACGAAGGGCTGCGCGAAGGAGGACCGCTCGGCCCAGCCGTACAGGATCGAGGAGGACTCGGCGGTCCGCTTGACCGCCCAGTCCAGCCCGCCCTGGCCGTTCAGCCAGTCCAGCTGCTCGGCCAGCAGGAAGAGGGTGGAGATCGACGGGGTGTTGTAGGTCTGGTCCTTCGAGGAGTTGTCGATCGCGGTCGGCAGGTCGAAGAACGGCGGGACGTACCGGCCGGAGGCGGCGATCTCGGCGGCGCGCTCCAGCGCGGCCGGGGAGAAGGTGGCCAGCCAGAGCCCGCCCTCGGAGGCGAAGGACTTCTGCGGGGCGAAGTAGTAGACGTCGGTCTCGCTGATGTCGACCGGCAGGCCGCCGGCGCCCGAGGTGGCGTCCACCAGGACCAGCGAGCCCTCGTCCGCGCCCGCCGGGCGGCGGATCGGCATGGCGACACCGGTCGAGGTCTCGTTGTGGGTGAGCGCGTAGACGTCCACGCCCGCCTCGGCGGACGGCAGCGGGTGGGTGCCCGGCTCGGTCTTGATCACCGACGGTTCGGCCAGCCACGGCGCGGCCTTCACCGAAGCGGCGAACTTGGACGAGAACTCACCGAAGTTGAGGTGCTGGGACTTCTCGCGCACCAGCCCGAAGGCCGCGACGTCCCAGAACGCGGTGGAGCCGCCGTTGCCGAGCACGACCTGGTACCCCTCGGGGAGGGAGAACAGGCTGCTCACGCCCTCGCGGACGCGCTTGACCAGGTTCTTGACCGGGGCTTGGCGGTGCGAGGTGCCCAGCAGCGAGGTCCCGGTGGCGGCGAGGGCGCTCAGGGCCTCGGGACGCACCTTGGACGGGCCGCAGCCGAAGCGGCCGTCAGCGGGCAGATTGTCGATGGGGATCTGGATCTGAGCCACGGGCGCAGCCTAGTGCCCCGGGTCGCGCTCGCGGGAGCTTCGTCCGCCCGCTGAGATGTGATCTTTTCCCAAGCGGGCGGGCCTGGAGGGTACTTCCCGGCCCGCCCGAAAGAGTGATACGGCGTCAGGGCGCCGGCCGGTCTCAGTGGGAGATCGCGTCCCAGCCCTCGACCTCCTGCGGGCTGCGCGGGCCGGGGCCCACATAGCGCGCGGAGGGGCGCACGAGGCGTCCGGTGCGCTTCTGCTCCAGGATGTGCGCCGACCAGCCGGCGGTGCGGGCGCAGGTGAACATCGAGGTGAACATGTGCGCCGGGACCTCGGCGAAGTCCAGCATGATCGCGGCCCAGAACTCGACGTTGGTGGCCAGCACGCGGTCGGGGCGGCGGTTGTGCAGCTCCTCCAGCGCGGCCTTCTCCAGCGCCTCGGCGATCTCGAAGCGCGGCGCGCCGAGCTCCTTGGCGGTACGCCGCAGCACCCGGGCACGCGGGTCCTCGGCGCGGTAGACGCGGTGGCCGAAGCCCATCAGGCGCTCGCCCTTGTCGAGGGCCTTCTTCACGTAGCCGACGGCGTCGCCGGTGCGCTCGATCTCCTCGATCATGTGCAGCACGCGGGAGGGTGCGCCGCCGTGCAGCGGGCCGGACATCGCGCCGACGGCGCCCGACAGGGCCGCCGCCACATCCGCGCCGGTCGAGGCGATGACCCGGGCGGTGAAGGTGGAGGCGTTCATGCCGTGCTCGGCGGCCGAGGTCCAGTACGCGTCGACGGCCTTGACGTGCTTGGGGTCCGGCTCGCCCCGCCAGCGGATCATGAACCGCTCGACCACGGTCTCGGCCTTGTCGATCTCGCGCTGCGGGACCATCGGCAGGCCCTGGCCGCGCGCGGACTGCGCGACGTACGAGAGCGCCATGACCGCGGCGCGGGCGAGGTCGTCGCGGGCCTGCTCGGCGGAGATGTCCAGCAGCGGCTTGAGGCCCCACACCGGCGCGAGCATGGCGAGGGCGGACTGCACGTCGACCCGGATGTCACCGGAGTGCACCGGGATCGGGAACGGCTCGGCCGCGGGCAGGCCCGGGTTGAACTTGCCGTCCACCAGCAGGCCCCAGACGTGGCCGAAGGAGACATGACCGACCAGGTCGTCGATGTCCACGCCTCGGTAGCGCAGCGCGCCGCCTTCACGGTCGGGCTCGGCGATCTCGCTCTCGAAGGCGACTACTCCCTCAAGCCCGGGTACGAAATCGGACATCAGCGGCTCCTTCAGTGATCCGGTCCGGCGGGCGCCATGGTGGGGCGGCTCCGTCGGGTGACCGATGGTGGTTGGCACTCGGTGCCAGCGTGGCAGGCACGGAGTGCATTGCGCCATACACCACCATGGTGATGTTTCCCCTTGCGCCACATCCAATCCGGTGCCGGGGTCCGGGTTGGGGGTGGATTTCCTTGATAAAACCCGACAATTCCGGACATAATCCCCGGCTGGCAGGCGGTGGCGCGTCGGCGAGTCACGGTATCTCCCGCCCAGGTTTCCCCGGACGTAGCGGTACCCGACGCTTGTCGTACGGGATGATGTTGGCGTGCCTACCGCGGAACGCCACCCGACATCCCTGACCACGCCGACCGAGGACCGGCCGGGTCCGGACCTGACCGTGATGCGCAAGCATTACCAGCACGAGGGCCTGGTCGAGGAGCAGCTCGCGGCCGACCCGGTCGCCCAGTTCACCCGCTGGTTCCACGAGGCCGACGAGGCCGGCGTGGTCGAGCCGAACGCCATGGTGCTCTCCAGTGCCGACGCCGAGGGTCGGCCGAGCTCGCGCACCGTCCTGCTGAAGGGCTACGACCAGCGCGGCTTCGTCTTCTACACCAACTACGGCTCGCAGAAGGGGAGTGAACTGTCCGTCAATCCCCATGCGGCGCTGCTCTTCCCGTGGATCGCGATCGCCCGCCAGGTGCTGATCACCGGCCGGGTGGAGAAGGTCGGCCGGGACGAGACGGCGGCCTACTTCCGTACCAGGCCGCACGGTTCGCAGCTCGGGGCCTGGGCGAGCGAGCAGTCCAGCCCGGTGAGCAGTCGGGAGGTGCTGGAGCAGCGCTACGCCGAGCTCGAGCGCCGCTACCCGGAGGGCGAGGGCGTGCCGGTGCCGCCGTTCTGGGGTGGGTACCGGGTGGTCCCCGAGCGGGTGGAGTTCTGGCAGGGACGGGAGAACCGGTTGCACGACCGGCTGCGCTATGTCGCCGAGGGCGGCGGCTGGCGGGTCGAGCGGCTCTGCCCGTAGCGGAGCGCGGGGCGCCGGATCGTGCGGCCGGTCTACGCTGGTTGCAGTAGTCGGCGCTCCGCTGAAGCGACGGATTCAGTCGCACGAACGGGTGTTTCTCCCGGTTCCTCCCATAGGCTCGTGGTTCGGCGGCCCGGACTGCGGCTGTAGCTGATGCCGTCAGTCGCAGTAGCGCGATTCGCTCAACATGCTGAACCAACTCACTCGGACGGGTTAATAACGGGGAAACCGCAGTCACCTCTCGGGATACTCGCCGTTGGGTGGACCAGGGCGAGGGGAGGTCTTGTGTTTGACCCGATCCCTCACCGTTCCACTCGCAGAAACGAGACATCTCATGGTCGCCGCACTCGTCACCGGACCAGCTGATCGCGAAGCCGTCGAGGAGCCAGCCCCACGGGCCTCACTCGCCTCACTCGCCGCTCTGGGCACCGATACCCTCACCGCTGACCTGCACCGGGTGCTGCCGGGCGCGGATTCCGGCCGGCTCGCCGTGGCGGCCTTCAACTCCTCTATCTGACGGGCTGATACGGCCGGCAGACGCTGATGTCCCCCTTGACGGTCCCGTTCTCGCAGTTCGTTCTCAAAGTGCACAGCAGATGCGATCTCGCCTGTGACCACTGCTACGTGTACGAGCACGCCGACACCAGCTGGCGCGGCAAACCCCGCGCGGTCTCCGAGCGAGTGCTGGTCGCGGCGGCCGAGCGGATCGCCGAACACGCCAGGGCGCACCGTCTGCCGGCTGTCCACGTGGTGCTCCACGGCGGTGAGCCCCTGCTGGCGGGCCCCGTACTGCTGCGCCGGGCCGCCGAGGAACTCCACCGGGCCCTCCCCCCCGGATGCGCCCTGGACCTGCGGATCCACACCAACGGTGTGCTGCTCAGCCGGGCCTTCTGCGACCTCTTCGCCGAGCTGGAGATCAAGGTCGGGATCTCGCTCGACGGCGACCGCGAGGCCAACGACCGGCACCGTCGCTTCGCCGACGGGCGCAGCAGCCACGACAAGGTGCTGGCCGCGATCGGGCTGCTGCGGCTCCCCGAGTACCGGCACCTGTACGCCGGGCTGCTCTGCACCATCGACGTGGAGAACGATCCGGTCGCCGTCTACGACGCGCTGGTCGCCCTCGAACCGCCCCGGATCGACTTCCTGCTCCCGCACGCCACCTGGGACCAGCCGCCGAAGCGGCCGGACGGCGCGGGGCAGACGCCCTACGCGGATTGGCTGATGGCCGTCTACGACCGCTGGACGAGCCAGGGCCGTCCGGTGCCCGTCCGCACCTTCGACTCCGTGCACCGCACCCTGCGCGGGCAGTCCAGCCTCACCGAGTCGCTCGGGCTCGACCCGGCCGACCTGGTGGTCATCGAGACCGACGGTACCCTGGAGCAGGCGGACAGCCTGAAGACCGCCTACGACGGCGCCCCGGCCACCGGATTCGACCTCTTCGAGCACAGCCTGGACGAGGTGGCCGCCCACCCGCGGATGGTGGAACGGCAGTCGGGGCTGGCCGGGTTGTGCGAGAAGTGCCGCTCCTGTCCCGTCGTCCGCTCCTGCGGCGGTGGCCTGTACGCCCACCGCTACCGCAGCGGACGGGACTTCGACAATCCCTCCGTCTTCTGCGGGGACCTGATGAGACTGATCACCACCATCCGGGACCGGGTGGTCACCCGCGCCGCCGTCCCCGCCCAGGTCGCACCGGTCGAACCCGCGCTCACCGAGCGCCAGTTGGACGAACTCGCCCGGGGGTACGGCAGTGCGCCGACCGTGGCGGCGCTGGCCGCGGCCCAACTCGGCGTCACCCGGCGGCTGCTGGCGGCACTGGCCGGCGAGCCGGCCGAACCCTGGTCGCTGCTCACCGAGCTGGACGCCAGCGCGCCCGAGGCGCTGGACGCGGTGCTCGCCCACCCCTACGTCCGGGCCTGGGCGGTGCGCTGCCTGAGCGGCGAACCGGGCGCCGATCTCGGCACGCTCGCCGAGGTCGCCGCGGCGGCCGCGCTGCGGGCCGGTCTGGACTTCGAGCTTCCGGTGCCGGTGCGGGGCGGCGCGGTCCACCTGCCGACGCTGGGCCGGGTGCTCACCGTCGGCGCCGGCCAGGCCGAACTGCACGGCAACGCCGACGGGTTCACCGTGCGCGGGGTCAGGGTCGGCTGGGACACGGCGAGCGGCGAGCAGTGGCAGCCGGTCCGGCGGCTCGCGCTGGCGGGTGGCTGGACGGTCGCACTGGAGGACACCGACCCGCAGCGCGACTGCCACCAGTGGCCGGTCGAGGACCGCCTGGGTGAGGACGAACTGCTGAACTGGGCAGGCGCGTTGCGCGAGGCCTGGGAGCTGATCCTGCGAGACATGCCCGGCCACGCGGCCGGAGTCCGGGTCGGGCTCGGCACCGTCACCCCGCTCCGTCCGGGGCCGGCCGGGAGGGACGTCAGTGCGGCGGCCCGGCAGGCGTTCGGCACCGTCGGCATCGCCAGGCCCGTCACCGCGCCCACCCTGGCGCTGCTGATCACGCATGAGTTCCAGCACGTCAAGCTGGGTGCGGTACTGGATTTCCACGACCTGTACGACCCGGAGGACCAGAGCCGCTACTACGCGCCCTGGCGGCCGGACCCGCGCCCGCTGGAGGGGCTGCTGCAGGGCACGTACGCGCACCTGGCCGTCTCCGAGTACTGGGCGAGCAGGGTCCGGGCCTACGACGGGCTGCCGGGCGAACTGGCAGACCATGCGCGGGTGGAGCTGGCGACCTGGCGGGCGCACACCGCGCAGGCCCTGGACACGCTGGCCGGCTCCCGCGCGCTGACGGCGCTCGGGGCGCGCTTCGTCGAGGGAATGCGCGCCGGGCTCGAACCCTGGCTGCGACTGCCGCTCCCGGCGGAGGCCGAGAGCGCCGCGCGCCGGGCGGCCGAGCGCAACCTCGCCGAGTGGCGGGCCCGCGCCGCGCTGACCGGTTCCTGAGCCAGGGACGCCAGGGAGGGGCGGCGATGTACGGCGTGGACCGGCTGGCGGAGGACCTGACCCGACTGGGCGTGGAGCGGGGAGAGACGCTGCTGGTGCAGTCCTCGCTCCGCTCGATCGGCCCGATGGCGGACGGCCCCGGCACCCTGCTGGAGGCGCTGCGGCGGGTGCTGGGCCCCGAGGGCACCGTGGTGGTCTACACGGCGACCCCTGAGAACTCCAACACCTCCCGGCTGGCGCTGGCCCCCACCGACGGGATGACCCCCGAGCAGAGCCGGGCGTACTGGGAGGCCAAACCCCCGTTCGACCGCGCCAGGACGCCGACATCGAAGATTCTCGGCCACTTTTCCGAGCTGGTCAGACGCCACCCGGACGCGGTGCGCAGCAGCCATCCCCAGACCTCCTTCGCCGCGCTCGGCAGCCAGGCGCGGGAGTTGACGCGGCGTCACCGCTGGGCCGGCCACCTGGGGCAGCACTCGCCCGTGCAGAAGCTGTACGACCGGGGGGCCCGCGCCCTGCTGATCGGCGTCCCCGTCTGGTGCTGCACCGCCTTCCATCTCGCCGAGTACCTGCAGGACGACCCGCCGATGCAGCGCTACGGCTGCGTGATCACCGACCCCGGGGGGCGGCGGCGCTGGGTGCACTTCGAGGCCGTCCACCTGCGGGACGAGCACTTCGAACCGATGGCCTCCGCTCTGGAGACGGGTATGCCGAGCCTGCTCTCGGGTACTCTCGGTGATGCGAGCTGCTACCTGCTCCGGATCGCCGAGGGAGTGGACGTGGCGGACAAGTTCCTCCGTGGCAACCGCAGTTGAATCTCCGCAGTCCAGCCGCCCTGATTGACGGTGGCACGGGCAGTCGACGGGTGTCGCCCTATTCCCTACGGGAAGTCCAGGTTCCTAGACTGACAACCCCTCTGTGGGGGAACGACGTAACTGGGAACCGGACGTAGTACCGACTACGTCCGGTGCGGTACACCACCATCACACACCGGACGGTCTCGGGGGAGGCGCGTGTGTACGACGACCCTGGGGGTTGGGACGAGGACACGGCACGGCCGTACTTCTTCCTCAGCTACGCGCACACTCCGCGTGCGGGTACCAGGGGAGCGGGAGACCCCAACCACTGGGTGAGCAAGCTGTACGAGGACCTCTGCGAGGCCGTGCTCCAGCTCACCGACCTGCCGGAGGGCGCACCGGTCGGATTCATGGACCAGTCCATGCACCAGGGGACGCTGTGGGCGAAACGGCTCTCCCAGGAGCTGGCCACCTGCCGGGTCTTCGTCCCGCTCTACTCCCCGCGCTACTTCAACAGCCTGGCCTGCGGCCAGGAGTGGTACTCCTTCACCCAGCGCCCGGTCTACCCGGAGCGCTCCACTTCGGAGCGGACCAGCGGAATCGTTCCGGTGCTCTGGGTCGCCATGGGGAACTACCAGTTGCCCGAGGTGGCCAGCCAGCTCCAGTTCAACCACAGCAGTTTCGGCCCGGACTACGCCGCCGAGGGGCTGTACGCGCTGATGAAGCTGAGCTACTTCCGCGCCTCGTACGAGCTGGCCGTGCACCGGCTGGCCAAGCGGATCGTGGACGTCGCCGAGGAAACGGTCATCCCGGTCGGGCGGCCGCTGGACTTCCAGTCGCAGCCCAGTGCCTTCAAGGCGCTCGCGCCCACCAAGCAGCTGCGGATCTCGGTGTTCTCCTACCGCCAGTCGGAGCTGCCTCAGGAGCGGAATCCCGACTACTACGGGCCGCGCCGGATCGACTGGCACCCCTACCAGCCGCAGTCCGCACGGCCGTTGGCCGAGCACGCGATGCGGCTGGCCAAGCAGCTGGGCTTCCACCCCAGCATCCACGAGTTCGACCAGGAGGTCGAGGAGATCCTCTCCAACCGGGAGCCCGCCGCACCCGGACTCGTGCTGCTGGACCGCTGGGCGCTGCGGGACGAGGAGCGGCGGGAAATGGTCGCCCGGTTCGACCGCAGCAATCCGCCGTGGGTGAGCGTGCTCGAACCGTGGAACACCTCTGACGCGGACTGCGTCGAGCACGATCAGCCGCTGTTCGAACTGAGTGCGAAAACACTGAAGTCGAAACGACGCGAAGCCAAACCGAGTTTCCAGGAGGACGCCGCGGGACTGGCCACGCTGGAGGACTTCGAGGACGCGCTGCCCCGGGCCGCGATGCGGGCCAAGTACGCCTTCGAGGACCGATCCAGAAGCGGCCAGGTGAGGTCGGGCGCACCCAAGCCCAGCCTGCGGGAGGCCTTCGGCGGGGAGCCCGGGCCGTGGCGGCCCGGGACGGGGCGCGGCGAGCCGGGCGGCCAGGAGGCGGCCCGTTACGAGGACGGTCCACAGTCGGGGGCCGGTCCAGGGGGAGGAGAGGAATGACCGAGAACCCGACCAGGAACCTCAAGCGGCACGCCCCGGGCGCCTTGGCACCCGCACCCGAGTCACAGGCGAACGAGGACCGGCAGGGCCGGATCGTCACCTTCTACTCGTACAAGGGCGGCACCGGGCGCACCATGGCGCTGGCCAACACGGCCTGGATCCTGGCCGCCAACGGTTTCCGGGTGCTCACCGTCGACTGGGACCTGGAGGCGCCCGGCCTGGCCCGGTTCTTCCACCCGTTCCTCGATCCGGTCGCGCTGGCCGGGACGACCGGGATGATGGACCTGATCACCGAGTACCGGGAGGAGGCGCTGCGCGAGGTCGACCACGTCCCCGGCTGGCACGAGGACTTCGCCCGGGTCCACCCGCACGCCCTCTCGCTCTCCTGGCCGGGCTTCCCGCCCGGCGGCAGCCTGGACTTCCTCTCGGCCGGCCAGCAGAACCGGGACTACTCCGAGTCGGTGGGCCGGCTCGACTGGGACCTGTTCTACGAGCGGTTCGACGGCGGGCTGTTCTTCGACGCGCTGCGCCGGGACATGAGCCGCCGCTACGACTACGTGCTGATCGACAGCCGTACCGGCCTCTCCGACATCGCCGAGATCTGCACCGTGCAGATGCCGGACGACCTGGTGGTCTGCTTCACCCTCAGCGACCAGTCGATCGACGGTGCCTCCAAGATCGCTCAGCACATCAACGACCGGTACCGGGAGCGCGGCATCCGGATCCTGCCGGTGCCGATGCGCATCGACGAGGGCGAGAAGGAGAAGGCCGACGCCGGGCGGGCGCTGGCCAGGCTGCGCTTCGCCGGCCTGCCCGAGGGCCTGGCGGACGAGGAACTCGCCCAGTACTGGGGCTCGGTGGAGGTGCCGTACCGGCCGTTCTACGCCTACGAGGAGATCCTGGCCACCTTCGGGGACCAGGTGGGGACGCCCACCTCGATGCTGGCCGCCTGCGAGCGGATCACCTCGGTGATCACCAGGGGCCGGGTCACCGGGCTGCCGCCGGTGGACGAGGAGGTCCGGCTGCGGTTCGTGGACGCCTACACCCGGCGCCGGCCGACCGTCCCGGCCGACCTGTACCTCAGCTATGTGCCCGAGGACCGGATGTGGGCGGACTGGATCGCCGCAGTCCTGGAGAACGCCGGGTTCCGGGTGGTGCCAAGGGACCTGGGCGCCGGCGCGGACTCGCGCACGGAGACCGAGCGGGGCATCGACGCCGCGTTCCGGACGGTCGCGGTGTTCTCGGCCGCCTATCTGCGTTCGCCGCAGGCCCGGGCGCTGTGGGACTCGATGGCCGGCTTCGACCCGGCGGGCACCCGCCGCCAGCTGGTGCCGGTCCGGGTCAGCGACGTCCGCCTCGCCGCGCCGTTCAACAGCCGCAACCCGGTCGACCTGGTCGGCCGCGACGAGGACCAGGCCGCCGCGATCCTGCTGCGCGCGCTGGGCCGGGAGAACGCGGGCGGCGGCGAGGGCAACGGCGGGGCCGTGCCGCGCTTCCCCGGCACCAAGCCCTCGTACTGGTCGGTGCCGCAGCGAAACCCCTCCTTCACCGGGCGCGCCAAGGTCCTGGACGAGCTGCGCGACCAGCTGGTCGGCGGGCCCACGGCGGTGCTGCCCACCCCGCAGACGCTGTACGGGCTCGGCGGCGTCGGCAAGACCCAGCTGGCGCTGGAGTACGCCCACCGGTACATGTCGCACTACGACCTGGTCTGGTGGATCGACGCCGAGCAGACCGAGCTTGTTCCCGCCTCCCTCGCGGACCTCGCCAACCGGCTGGGCCTGCGGGTCGGCGACAGCGTCAACGAGGCCGCCGAGGCGGCCCGGGAGGCACTGCGCCGGGGCACCCCGACCTCCCGCTGGCTGCTGATCTTCGACAACGCCGACGAGCCCTCGGAGATCCGCAGGTACTTCCCCGGCGGCTCCGGGCACATCCTGGTGACCTCGCGGAACCAGGCGTGGTCCGGGCAGGCCGGGGTGCTGGGCGTCGACGTCTTCACCCGCGGCGAGAGCATCGAGCACCTCACCCGCCGTACCCGCGGGCTCTCCCGGCAGGACGCCGACCGGGTGGCCGACGCGGTCGGCGACCTGCCGCTGGCCGTCGAGGTGGCGGCCGCCTGGCTGGACACCACCCGCACCCCCGTGGACACCTACGTCGCCCAGCTGCACGCGGAGGCCACCAAGGCGCTCGCGGTCGGCCGGCCCGTCGACTACCCCAGCCAGGTCGGCGCCACCTGGAACGTCTCCATCGCCCGGCTGCGCGAGCAGTCCCCGGCAGCCGTGCGGCTGTTGCAGCTCTGCGCGTTCTTCGCGCCCGAGCCGATCTCGATGGACCTCTTCTACAGCGACCAGATGATCCGTGCCCTGGTCCGCTACGACGAGGACCTCAGCGACACCTTCATGCTCGGCAAGGTGATCCAGGCGGTCGGCCGGTACGCGCTGGCCAAGGTGGACGCGGCCAGCAACAGCTTCCAGGTGCACCGCCTGGTGCAGGCCGTGGTCCGCGCCGAGATGAACGAGGACGACCGGGTGAACGCGATGCACGAGGTGCACCGCATCCTGGTCGGCGCCCGCCCGGTGCTCGGCGACACCGACAACCCGGCCAACTGGCCGCGCTTCGAGAGGATCTGGCCGCACCTCGCGCCCTCCCGGGCCCAGGACTGCGACGAGCGCGAGACCCGCGAACTGCTGATCGACCGTGTCCGCTACCTCTGGAAGCGCACCGACCTCGACCGCGCCCGGGCACTGGCCGAGCAACTGGACGCCACCTGGGTCGAGCGACTGGGCAGCGAGCGGGACGACATCGAGCGCCGCAACCTGCGCCGGCAGATCCTCAGCCTCAACTTCCAGCTCGCCAACGTGCTCCGCTCGCAGGGCAACTACGCCGACGCGCTGGAGCTCGACGAGGCCACCCTGGCCGGGCAGAAGGAGCTGCTCGGAGAGCACAACCCGTACACCCTGATGACCGCGGGTTCGCTCGGCGCCGACCTGCGGGCACTGGGCCGGTTCCAGGACGCGCTCGACCTCGACCTCGAAACCTACAGCCAGTTCCGGGAGTTGTTCGGCGACGAGAACGCCCGCACCCTCTCGATCGCCAACAACCTGGCGATCGACTACCGCCTGGTCGGCGACAGCGAGGCCGCTCGCGACCTCGACCAGGAGACCTTCGACCGGCGGCTCGCCGTGCTCGGCCCCAAGCACCCGTACACCCTCTCCAGCAAGTCCAACCTGGCCCGCGACCTGCGCGAGGTCGGGGACTACAAGGGTTCGATCGAGCTCCTGCGCGAGGTGACCGAGGAGCTCGCCGACGTCCTCCAGCCCGACCTGCCGGAGAACCTGCGCAACGCCAAGTCCCTTGCGGTGTCGCTGCGCAGGGAGGGCCACCTGAGGGAGGCCAGGCAGCTCACCATGCAGACCTACGAGCGCTACCTGGACCGGTACGGCGCGGAGGCGGCCGACACCCTGGCCTGCGCGCTCAACCTGGCGGCGGACCACTCCGCCTCCGGCGACAAGGAGGCCGCCCGCGACCTCGCCACCACGGTCTACGAGGGCCACCGGCGGCTGTTCGGCGACGAACACCCTTTCACCCTGGCCTGCGAGAACAACCTCGGCATCTACCTGCGCGGCAGCGGCGAGGTCGAGGAGGCGATCCGGCGGGGACGGCACACCGTGGAGGGCCTCCAGCGGGTGCTCGGGCCCGATCATCCCTTCACGCTCAACGCGATGATCAACCTGGCCAACGCGTACGGCGAGGACGGGCAGCTGGCGAGGGCGGAGGAGCTGGAACGGACGGCCTACGCAGGCCTGTGCAACCGGTACAGCCCCACGCACCCGGACGCCATCGCCTGCGAGGCCAACCTCGGGGTCACCCTGCGCAAGGCGGGGCGGCTGGCCCAGGCCACCGAGCTGCGGGACCACGCGGTGGCCGAACTGATCCGGCTCTTCGGCGAGGAGCACCCCAACACGGTCTCCGCCCGCGGCTGGAAGCGGATCAACCGCGACCTGGAGCCCCAGCCGGTGTGACGCCTCTCCCCGGGCGATCGGGTGCAGCCTTCGAGGCGCGTACCCGACCGCCCCGGGGCGCGGCGTGTACGCTGCCGAGCTGTGACCGAGACCTCGCTGCCGTCCGTACTCGTCACCCGCCGGCTCGCCCCGGGGGTGCTGGAACGGCTCACGCCGTCCTGCGACGTCACCCTGCACGACGACGATCTGCCGATGCCCAGGCCCGAGTTGCTCCGGGCGGTGGCGGGCAAGGCGGCCGTCGTCACCACCCTGGACGACCTGGTGGACGCCGAGTTCCTGGATGCGGCCGGCCCCGGCCTGCGGCTGGTCGCCAACCACGCGGTGGGCACCCACAACGTGGACCTCGCCGCCTGCGCCGAGCGCGGGGTCCGGGTCAGCAACACCCCGGGTGTGCTCACCGAGGCCACCGCCGACATGGCCTGGGCCCTGCTGCTGGCCGCCACCCGCCGGCTCGGCGAGGGCGAGCGCTGGCTGCGCTCCGGGCGGCCCTGGGCCTGGGCACCCAACTTCCTGCTCGGCATGGAGCTGTCCGGGACCCCGCTGGGCATCCTCGGCATGGGCCGGATCGGCCGGGCCGTGGCCCGTCGCGCCGCCGCCTTCGGCATGCCGGTCGGCTACCACAACCGCACCCGGCCGGCCGAGGTCGCCGAGGACGGTCCCCGGTGGCTGCCGCTGGACGAACTGCTGGAGCGCTCACAGGTGCTGGTGGTCACCTGCCCGCTCAACGCCGCCACCCGGCACCTGCTCGACGCCGACCGCCTCGCGCGACTGCCCGCCGGGGCGGTGGTGGTGAGCATGACCGCGGGCGTGGTGGACGAGGAGGCGCTGGCGGCCGCCCTGGACTCCGGTGCGCTGTTCGCGGCCGCCGTGGACAACTTCGAGCGCGAGCCCGAGGTCCCGGCCGCCCTGCTCGCCCAGGAGCGCGCGGTGCTCGCGCCGCATCTGGGCAGCTCCACCGTGCGCACCCGGCAGGCCATGGGCGGCCTCGCCGTCGACAACGTCCTCGCCGTCCTCGCGGGCGCCGCACCGCTCACGCCGGTGCAGGCCGTCCGCAGCTAGCAGCGCGCCCCGTCAACTGGCGGGCCCGGCCGCCCATTTCATCTCCTCCGCCATCACCCGCAGGGCCCCGAAGTGGGCGGCGCCGGGCTCCAGGTAGAGCTCGGCACCCGGGATGTGGTCGGAGAGCCACTGGGAGTGCTCGACCGGGGAGAACTGGTCGTCGGCGCCGTGCCAGAACCTGGTCGGGACGGTGATGTCCTCCACCTTGAAGCCCCAGTCGGTGGTGAAGGCCAGTACGTCGTCGATCCAGCCGTACGCGCCGTACCTGAACGCCTCCCGGTAGGTGCTCAGCAGCATCCGGCGGATGCCGGCGTCGGAGACCAGCGTCCGGTCCGCGGGCGAGAGTTCCGGGACCAGGCCCTTGATCAGGGAGGTCGGATCGTCCTTGATCTTCCGGGACCTGACCTGGAAGGCGTCCACGAAGCGGTGCGGGCCGCGCTCGACCTCGCTGTAGCTGTGCCGGTTGGCCTCGGTCATCCCGGCGTACCAGTCGAGCCCCTCGGCGTGCCGGGGAGCCAGGCAGACCAGCACCGAGACCCTGGTCACCCGGTCCGGCAGCAGCGCCGCGCAGGCCAGCGCGTGCGGGCCGCCGCCGGAGCGGCCGAGCACGGCGAACTCGCCGATGCCGAGGGCGTCGGCGATGACCGCCACGTCGGTGGCCGCCGAGCCCACCCGGCGGCCGGGTAGCCGGGTGGAGTCCCCGTACCCGGGGCGGTCGAAGGAGATCAGTCGTACGCCCAGCCGGTAGAGCACGGAGGCGCGTGGCAGCGGGCCGACCCGGCTGCCGGGTGTGCCGTGCAGCAGGAAGACCGGACGGCCCTGCATGTCTCCGTGGGTGTCCACCGCCAGCCTGCGGCCGTCGGGGGCCTGGACCAGGAGTTCCGCCACTCGGTCTCTCCTTCGTCAGGGGGTAGTGATCCTTGACGCGCCTGAAGGGTGAGGGAGTTCGGCGCGGAGGATCTCCCGTCCACGGCAACCGGCGCAGCTGGGCCGCGTCGTACCGTGCCGTCGGGAACGTCCATGTCCGGTACATGCCCGCTGCGGGGGTCGGTCACCCCGCCACATCCAGGTTCCGGACCTCTCGGCGGGCCTGCCAGGTGGTGTGCTCCCGCGAGATCGCGTCCTCGGCGTCCCTCGCGAGCCGCGCCCAGACCTCCTCGGCCTCGCCCGAGTTGAGGTTGAGCCTGCCCAGCTGGGCCTCGATCACGGCGAGTTCGGAGGCAGCCAGGGAGTACGCGGCCGCCTGCGGCCGGTACTGGCGCAGCTGGGCCCAGGCGGCGATCGAGGCGGCGACGGCGGAGACCGTGCCGAGCGCGTCATAGCTGAAGTACCCCAGCGCGCGCAGTACCGCCAGCCCGAGGCCCAGCAGCGGCAGTGCGATGCCGAACAGACTGGTCCAGCGGCTGGCGGCGGCGCACTGCCGGGCCTTGGTGTTGTACCAGTCGCGCTGGGTCTGCACCCGCTCGCGCAGGTAGACCTCGCGCCGGATCACCAGCGGCTGCTCGCGCAGCGCCGCCATGGTCTCGGTGATCTGCGGGTGGCGAGCCGGACGCCCGTCCGCCGGTCCGCGCCAGGTGGACAGCTCGGCCTGCACCCGGTCGAACTGCGGGATCGCCCGGCCGGCACCGAACTGGCCGATGATGCCGCCGAGTTGCGCGTCGTACAGCAGCTCGGCGTCCGGCAGGGCACGCGGCGGCGGCTGGTAGGCGTCGGCGCGGACGGCGTACTTCCAGGAGAGCGTCTTGACCGACTCGGCGGCCGCCCGGCCCTCGTACCAGAGGCCCTGCGGGTTCTGGCGGCCGATCACCGCGGCCAGGGCGACGGTGCACAGGTAGGCGAAGGCCGCGAGCCAGGCCCAGAGCGTGCCGTCCGCCGAGCCCGCCGCGGCCGCCGCGACCAGCAGCAGCAACTCCCAGCGGGAGAGCGCGACGGCACGGCGCTGCCCCTGCAGCGAGGAGGAGTCGGCCGTCCAGAACAGCCCGGGTAGCAGGTCGCGCTCCTCGTAACGCCGGTTCGACCGCCCTGACCTCGCTGCCATGTCGGCCCCCACTGCCACTTCGCCGTGTCATCAGCAGGTACCTACTGCCCCGGCGGCGAGTCGGGTACGCGTCACGTCCGGCCAATCTCCGGACACAGCACACCAGTTCAGGCCGCCGGGCCGGGCTTTCCGGGCGGGTAGGCGTAGTAGATCCGGTCGGCGTTCTCGGCCATCATCCGGGCGTTCCACTCGGTGCCGCCGTCCACGTTGCCGGAGCGGAACAGCGGCGGGGTGATGCCCCGGTCGGCGAGCTTTCCGATCGCCGAGGCCACCACGGCCTGCATCAGCGCACTGGTCACGACGGTGGAGACGGACCCGAAGGCGGTCCCGGCCCCGGGATGCGACAGCTCCCCGTCGCCGACCGCGACCTTGCTGTCCAGCACCACGTCGCAGTGGTCCTTGAGGTACGTCCCGGACGGGTGCTGCGAGGCGACCTCGCCCGGGTAGGCCAGCGAGGTGACCCCGATCACCCGCAGTCCGCGCGCCCTGGCGTGCTGTGCCAGCTCGACCGGCATCACCTGGCGCCCGGAGAGCGAGATGACGAAGACGAGGTCGCCTTCGCGGGCGGGGGTGAGGTCGAGGGTGGCCGGAGCCAGGCCGGAGACCCGCTCCAGCGCGCTGCCGAGCGGCGCGGGCATCACGCTGACCCCGATCATGCCGGGTACGTTCAGCAGGTTGACCACCGCGAGTCCGCCGGCCCGGTAGACCACGTCCTGGGCCGGCAGTGAGGAGTGTCCGGCGCCGAAGGTGAGGATCCGTCGTCCCTCGGCCACCGCGTCGGCCAGCAGCGACGCGGCCCGCTCGATGTTCCCGGACTCCTCGGTGCGGACTCGCTGCAGGTGGGCCACCGCGGCATCGAAGTACTGCTCGACCAGGTCGCTCATCAGATCTCCGTACCGTGCTGTGCGGCCGGGACGGTCCGGACCGCAGTTCGGGAAAGGCAATGGCGAAAGCTACGGCGAGCACCGTGCGGCTTGTGGCGGCCTGCTGTCAACAGGGACGAAATGCCCGGGGCACAGGGGCCGAGCGGCTCTGGTAGTCGGCGCGGTACGTCAGAATTGGCGGTGAGGACACCGATGAACGGAGCCGGCTGCGATGTCTGGGCTGATCGACACCACTGAGATGTACCTTCGGACCATCCTGGAGCTGGAGGAGGAAGGCATCACCCCGATGCGCGCCAGGATCGCGGAGCGGCTGGAGCAGAGCGGTCCCACCGTGAGCCAGACCGTGGGCCGGATGGAGCGCGACGGCCTGCTCCGGGTCGCCGGCGACCGGCACCTCGAACTGACCGAGGAGGGCCGCCGGCTCGCCGTCCGGGTCATGCGCAAGCACCGCATCGCCGAGTGCCTGCTGGTGGACGTGATCGGCCTGGAGTGGGAGCAGGTGCACGAGGAGGCCTGCCGCTGGGAGCACGTGATGAGCGAGACGGTGGAGCGCAAGGTGCTCGCGATGCTCGGCCACCCCACCCAGTCCCCGTACGGCAACCCGATCCCCGGCCTGGACGAGCTCGGTGACGCCAAGGCCGAGGGCGAGGGCTTCGACGCCGCCCTGGTCACCCTGGACGCGGTGCAGCCGGGCGAGAGCGGGACGAGCGTGGTGGTCCGCCGGATCGGCGAGCCGATCCAGACCGACGAGGGCCTGATGCGTACGCTGCGCCGCGCCGGGGTCCGTCCGGGTGCCACCGTCCAGGTCGCGGCCGGGGTCGGCGGTCTGCTGGTCGGCAGCGGCGAGAGCCCGGCCGAACTGGGCAAGGACATCACGGCGCACGTCTTCGTCACCCAGTCCTGAGCCGCCGCGCCGCCGGTGGGGCATGCCCGGCCGAAATGGCCTGCCCGACCGGAGAGCCTGCCTGACTGGAGAGGTGTGCCCGGCCGGAAGGACCTGCCGGGCGCGCGCGGCCTGTGGGCAGGCTCGCGCGAGCGTGTTCCGCACAACGCCGACGGGCCCGGTGCATCCCCGTGCACCGGGCCCGTCGGCCCCTCCCAGCCCTCCCCGCTTCCCTCCCCGGCCCCCCGGCCCGTGACCCCGACCACCCCGAGCGCGATCGGTGTCACGGCCCCCCGGCTTCCTCCCCGTTCACCGCGCTCGGCTTCCCCGTCCGAGCGCCCTCCCCGGTGTCCCCCGGTCCCTGCTGCCCCGATCCCCGTAGCCCCGCGACGGCCCCTGTGCGTGGCTCGGGTTTCCTGTTGCTCTGCTGCCCTCCTGACTGTCTCGCCGACCGCCCCTCTCGACGCAATTCCTCCCCTCGGCAGATCACCGCAATCCTTGAGCGGTGTCACTCGTACGAGGGGCTTTCACCTCTGACGATCGGGTACACCGGTCTTTTATCCGCACATGCGTCTGACGGGCCCCGTCTCCGGTGGGAGACAAGGCCCGTCAGGTGCGCGCGTGGTGTCGCGCAGCGCCGCCCTTCACCCGATAGGCCCAGGGCGGTGGTCGGGGTACGGCCGGTCGGCCGTCCGGGGCGGGCTCAGCGGGCCGCCACCGGCTGGGGCCGCGTCGCGCCTGCGGGCGCGGCACCACCCCGCCCGCAGGCGTACGCGAGCGGGCTGATCAGCTCGGTGGCGTCCGGCAGCCAGCGGTTCAGCGCGGACGGCGGCCGGGCCCACTGGGCGAACCGGTACGGGCCGACCCGGGAGGGCGGGGCGACGATGAAGTCGCCCTCGCCGCGCGCCGCCAGGTCGAGCCGGCCCGGCGTCCAGCCGAGCTTGCGCAGCAGCTCCGGCAGCTTGCTCTGCACCCCGGGCAGCACCAGGAAGTGCAGCCGCCGTCCGACCTGCCCGGCCGCCGCCGGTACGGCCACCACCGGGCCCAGCTGCAGCCCCATCCGCTCCATCCGGGCCAGTGCCAGGCAGCCGGCCACCTCGGGGACGTCCAGCACGTCGAAGGCGCTCCCGGTGGGCAGCAGGATCGAGGCCGAGGGGGTCTCCGTCCACCAGCGTCTGACCACCCCCGGGCCGGCGCTGGCCTTGCGGCGCCAGTCGGCGCCGGTGGGATGTGCGCCGGGGAACGCGCAGTCGAGGTCGCCGCACGAGCAGCGCGCCGGGCCGTCCCCCTCGATCAGCCAGGTGCCGGGGGCGACTTCCCAGTGCCGGTCCTCGGCGTATCGCACGGCTTCGATGAGCAGTTGGGGCAGCTCCTGCTCCTGGGTTCCTGGGGTGTCTTCCACGCGCTGCTCAACTACGGTCCGTGAATGGGGTTACGGCTGGGACCCGCGTGGTCAGCGAGCCGGATGCGATGTCACCCGTATCGGTGAGGTGCGCCAACCCCGTTAGGGCGCAGTGCAGTCGAACGGGGGTCGCGCCGGGCGCAGCAGGGGGCGCACAGGGGCATTTGGCAGGGCGCGCGGGGAGTGGGTTCGTCACCGTGGGTATCCCGCAGGTGTTGCTGATCGCTAATCTGAGGTCAGAAGCCCTAACCGGTCGGCACGTCGGCACCAGAGCATGCAGAATCGTCGCCCGCCGGTCAGCGCCGGGGGCGTGGGGAGGCGAAACCCATGGCCGCGAGACCACTTGTCGCACGACAGCCCAACGAGCGCTTGCAGCAGCTGATTCAGGAGGCGAGCTGCTCGAACGCCGGGCTTGCCCGCCGGGTGAACCTCTGCGGCGCCGAGCACGGCCTCGACCTGCGCTACGACAAGACCTCGGTTGCCCGTTGGCTGCGCGGCCAGCAGCCGCGCGGCCAGGCGCCCGCCGTGATCGCCGAGGCGCTGGGCCGCAAGCTCGGCCGGAGCGTCACGGTGGACGAGATCGGCATGGCCGACGGCAAGAACCTCAGCTCCGGTGTGGGGTTGCAGTTCGCGCCCACCCTGAGCGCCGCCCTGGAGCAGGTCTGCGAGCTCTGGCGCAGCGACGTCGGCCGCCGTGAGTTCCTGACCGGGGCGACGGTGGCCGCCTCCGCGCTGGTCGAGCCCAGCCGGGACTGGCTGATCACCCCGCCGGATCCGGTGGTGGCCCGCACCGGCGGTCCCCGGGTCGGCCCGGCCGATGTGGCGGCGATCCGGGCGACCACCCAGATGCTGGTCGAGCTGGACCACCGTTTCGGCAGCGGCCATGTCCGCCCGGTGGTGGTGCACTACCTCAACTCCGTGGTCTCCGGCCTGATCGGCGGTGCGTACCGGGAGGAGACGGGCCGCCAGCTGTTCGCCGCGGTCGCCCGACTCACCGAGCTGGCGGGCTACATGGCGGTGGACACCGGCCAACCCGGCCTCGCCCAGCGGTACTACATCCAGGCGCTGCGGCTGGCCCAGGCCGCGGACGACCGCGGGTACGGCGGCTATGTGCTCGCCGCCTCGATGAGTCACCTGGCGGCGACGCTCGGCAATCCGCGTGAGATCGCCCAACTCGCCCGCGCGGCACAGGAGGGCGCCCGTACGGTGGCCACCCCGACTGCGATGGCGATGTTCTATGCGGCGGAGGCCAGGGGGCACGCCCTGCTCGGTGACGCCCGCTCCTGCGAGGCGGTGGCCGCCAAGGCGCTGGCCGCGATGGAGCAGCGCAACCCGCAGGACGACCCCGATTGGATCGTCCACTTCGACGAGGCATACCTGGCCGACGAGCTGGCGCACTGTCACCGGGACTTGGAGCAGGCCGCGCAGGCCGAGCGCTACGCCCGCACCGCGCTCGAACTCCACCCGCCGACCCGGGTCCGGCGCCGCGCGGTGGACTTGGTGCTGCTGGCGACCGCCCAGCTCCAGCAGCGCGAGGTCGAGCGGGCCTGCGAGACCGGCGCGCAGGCGGTGCGGCTGCTCAGCGGGCTGCGGTCGAACCGGGGCGTGGAGTACCTGGACGACTTCCGCCGCAGGCTCGAACCGTACCGGGACAACCGGGTGGTCCGGGAGTTCCAGGCCCGGGTCGACGTGGAGGCCGCGTGAGAGAAGACCGGCCCGCGTAGTCACCCGTGCCGGTGAACAGGTAGCGTGGGCCCGATATTCGGCGTTGGAGCGCCGTCGCAGACGTCGCGCGACGCGCCGGGTGGTCGTGGTCCGCCGTCAGCGAGCGCGCGGAAGAACCGAGGAAGGCCCGGGTGCAGACGCGGTTTCGACGGTTCGGGCGGCAGGACGCCGCCCGGCTGTCGCCTGCCCGCGCGTGCCAGGTGCCACACACAGGTGAGGAATCGCGTTGAGCCAGCGCCGCTCGTACTCCAGCTCCAACGACTTCAACCTGGACGATCTGTTCCGGCCCGAGCCGGCCGGTGCCCAGGGCGCCACGCCGCCGCAGCAGCAGGACGTGCCGACAGAGCAGTTCCAGGGTGGTCCCGAGTACCTCGGCGGCGGCCCCGTCGGAGCGGCCCCGCACCAGGCCGCCCCGCAGCCGCCGGCCGACGCGGCCGCGGCCACGCAGTACCTGCCGCCGTACCCGGCCGGCGAGCCGGCGGCCGGTGCCGGCCTGCCCCAGCAGCCGCTGCCGGGCCAGGCGGCGATGCCGGGCCAGCCCTCGTACGGCGGGCAGCAGTCCTTCGGAGGTCAGCAGCAGTTCGGCGCCGAGCAACTCGCCGCGCAGCAGACGATGGCCGCGGGCATGCCCTCGTACGGCGGGCAGCAGTCCTTCGGTGAGCAGCAGTCCTTCGGAGGTCAGCAGCAGTCGTTCGGCGGCCAGCAGCAGTCCTTCGGGGGCCAGCAGCAGGTCGGGGCGCCGCAGCAGCCGTACGGCAGTGCGCCCGCACAGGGCTTCCCGAGTGCGCCCCCGGCGTACGCTCCGGGCACGGAGGACGGGGGTCGCCGCCCTTCCAACAAGCTGCTGATCGGCGGTGCGGTCGTCGGCGGTCTGGCGGTGGTGGGCATCGTGGCCGGCCTGATGATGAGCGGTGGTGGCGGCAAGACGGACAACACCAGTGCCGCCAAGACGACGTCGGTCACCAAGACCACCGCGAGCAACGCGCCGAGCCCGGCCGCCTCCGGCGGCTCGGCGGCCGACCCGCAGCTGCAGGCCCAGGCGCAGGCGGTCTCGGACCTGCTGGGCAAGGCCAGCACCAGCCGTCAGGCCGTGATCGCCGCAGTGGCCGCCGTCGGCAAGTGCCAGCAGCTGCCGGAGTCGCAGCAGACGCTCACCCAGGCGGCCGCCCAGCGTGACCAGCTGATCGCCGGGCTGAGCGGGCTGAAGGTCGACAAGCTCCCGAGCGGCGCCCAGCTGGTCGAGCAGCTGCAGAAGGCCTGGCAGGCGTCGGCTACCGCGGACCGCGAGTACGCGGGCTGGGCCGGTGACTCGGTCGCCAGCTGTGACGCGTCCAAGCAGGACAACCCGCACCTCAAGGCGGCCACTGAGGCCAGCGGTACGGCCAGCACCGCCAAGGGCCAGGCCTCGACGCTCTGGAACGCCATCGCCGCCCAGACCGGCCTGCCCACCAAGAGCACCAGCGAACTCTGAGGCCGGGAGACCGTTCCAGAGCGGGCGCCCGGGCGTGATGAGCCCTCCCGGGCCCCGGGACGGCGAGGGTGGGAGTGACTTCCCCGTGCCCGGGGGCTGCCGCCCGGTCGGTGCGGTCCGCCGGCTCAGGCCGGCGGCTTGCCGCCGACGAGGACCCAGCGGACGTCGACGAAGCCCGGGTGCGGCTCGGTCAGGCGGCCGTCCTTGACCTGCTGGTAGGTGACCGAGGTGTTCACCAGGCGGGGCGAGTCCGCGCTGGGCAGCATGCTGGTCATGCCCCAGTTGAGGGGCGGGGTGGCGCCGGCGGTGTCGATCGGCTCGCCGCCGTCCAGGACGTTGCGGAGCGCCTTAGGGGTGAGCGGCTTCCCGTCGCCGACCCGCTCGGCGGCCTGCCGGACGACCTCGTACGCGACCCAGGTGGTCTGCACCCCGGGATCGGACACGTCGATGGGGGTGTCGCTGCTGCCGTAGTCGTGCACGGTGGTCCGCAGTGCGTCCCAGACGTGCGAACTCTCGGGCGGGTACCAGCCGGTGGCGTAGGCGCCGCCGAGCGGTCCGCTGTCACCGCCGGTGGAGTCGACCACCGACTGCTGGAAGCTGCCGATCACCGAGGCCAGCACGGTGTTCTTGGGCCCGAGCCGCCGGTACGGATCGAGCAGGTTGGAGGTGGCCTCCGCACCGAGCGCGCTGGTGATGCAGTCGCCCGGCCGGTCCGCGCCGATGGACTTGGCGGCGATGGCCGCGTAGTCGCTGGACTGCTCGGGCGCGCGGAGGTCGATCAGCTTGACCTTGGCGGGCGCCAGGGCTCCGGCGAGGTAGCCGAGCAGGGTGTCGCCGGCCCGGGTGTCGGGCCGGATCAGGGTGACGGTCCTGCAGCCGACCTCGACCAGCTGGAGCCCGCTGCCCGCGATCAGCGCCGGGGTGCCGCCGTCCACAGGATAGGAGAGCGGGCTGCTGAACTCCGGGGTGGAGAGCCCGTATCCGCCGATGTACGGGATGCCGGCGGCCTCCAGCACGGGGACGAAGTTGCCGCCGAACTGGCTGTACGAGCCCACCACGGCGGAGGCGTGGGCACTGACGGCCTGCCGGGCGCAGGCGGTGGCGCCGTCGGCGGTGTTGCGCTCGTTGCAGGTCAGGACGGTGACCTGGTGACCGGCCAGGCCGCCCTTGGCGTTGAGTTCGCGGCCGATCGCCTCGGCCAGCGCGGTCATGCCGGGCCGGTCGGCGGCGCCGGTGTCGGCCGGTGCCCAGGTCATCAGGGTCACCTGGCGGTCCGCGGTCGCGGCGGCGTCGGCGTGATCGCCGCAGGCCGAGGCGGAGAGCAGCGCGGGCAACAGCGCGACGCTCGCGGCGAGCGCTCCCATGGTGCGCTGGCGGGCGCGTACGGGTTGTCCGCCGCCGGTCGAGTGCCGCTGACCGGGATTTCCACTCGGTTCCATGATGGTGCCCCTCCCGGGGTTTCCTGGGCGTACGGCCGCTCAAGCCTCGACCCGGCCGGGTGCGGGGAAAGGTCCGTCGGGAGAACGGCGGACCAATGGAGAGGGAACTCCGGGGGCGATGCTGGGATGACGCGTGTAGAGCGCATGTGGATGGCTAACGGTGGGGGAACGTACGATCGTTGCCCATGTCCGCCAGTTCAGATTCCTCGTACCGGTCTACCCGAACCACTTCTCGTGGCGGGCACCGTTCAAGCACGATGGGCGGCATGCCGCTCAACGACCTGCCCTGGTGGCGCTGGCGCGCCCGCCTCCGCTCCGCGCTGCACATGCTCTCCGACCCCGCCTTCCAGCAGCAGACCTGGCTGGCCGGGCACGGCGGCTACGGCGATGTGACCGACGCCGTGTACCGCCTGGTCGAGGACACCTGGCTGGACCGCTGGTCGGCGGAGAAGTACGTCGGCACGATATTCCGGGACAGCACCGAGGCGGCGCTGGTGGACCACGCGGTGCTCCGGGTGCTGCGCATCCTGCACGCCGTCGGCGCGGACGCCCCCGCCGCGAGTTACCTGAGTCACCCGGACTGGCCGGAGGCGGTGCGGGTGGCGCGGGAGGCGCACGTGGTGCTCGCGACGAGCGACGGGGAGGACCCGGACGCGGCGCCGCGCTCGCTGGAGGTGCTCCGGATCCTGACGAAGATCGGGTGAAATCCCGGTGGCGTGGGCCCCGCTCGCCCGGCCGAGTGCGCGCGGCGGGCGGCGCCGGGCCGCGGCGTCCGCCGGGAAGCGGGCCGCCCCACCGGACCGGCCCGCTGCGGCCGCGCCCCGGTCCGAGCGGTTCCCCGCGCCACTCCTGGCCCGGATTCCCCCCCGGGCCCGTCCGGCGACGGTGCGTTCCGGATGGCGGGCAGTGCGGCGAGCGGTGTCCGGTATGTGACACCCTGGACCGCCTGCGCACCCATCGACCTCAGGACGGGAATCCCCACCGTGGAACAGCCGCCGGCCAGCACCCAGTACGTTCTCACGCTGTCCTGCCCCGACAAGCAGGGGATCGTGCACGCGGTCTCCAGCTACCTCTTCATGACCGGCTGCAACATCATCGACAGTCAGCAGTTCGGCGACAGCGACAGCGGACTGTTCTTCATGCGGGTGCACTTCTCCGCCGAGCAGCCGGTCAACGCGGAGAAGCTGCGGGCCAGTTTCGCCGCGATCGGCGCCTCGTTCCGGATGGACTGGCAGATCCACCCGACCGACGAGCGGATGCGCGTCGTCCTGATGGTCAGCAAGTTCGGCCACTGCCTGAACGACCTGCTGTTCCGGACCCGGATTGGCGCGCTGCCGATCGAGATCGCGGCGGTGGTCTCCAACCACACCGACTTCCGCGAGCTCACCGAGTCGTACGGCATCCCGTTCCACCACGTCCCGGTCACCAGGGAGACCAAGGCCGAGGCCGAGCAGCGGCTGCTCGAC
The DNA here is from genome assembly GCF_039533515.1 of Kitasatospora cystarginea. Classification (NCBI taxonomy): domain Bacteria; kingdom Bacillati; phylum Actinomycetota; class Actinomycetes; order Kitasatosporales; family Streptomycetaceae; genus Kitasatospora; species Kitasatospora cystarginea. The sequence goes on from NZ_BAAATR010000017.1 coordinate 148,647, forward strand.
CTGGTCGCGGCGGAGAAGGTGGACCTGGTCGTGCTGGCCCGCTACATGCAGGTGCTCTCGGACGACCTGTGCAAGGCGCTGTCCGGCCGCGTGATCAACATCCACCACTCCTTCCTGCCGAGCTTCAAGGGCGCCAAGCCGTACCACCAGGCGCACGCCCGGGGCGTGAAGCTGATCGGTGCCACCGCGCACTACGTCACCGCCGACCTGGACGAGGGCCCGATCATCGAGCAGGAGGTGGCCCGGGTCACCCACGACGTGACGCCGGACCAGCTGGTGGCGCTCGGCCGGGACGTCGAGTGCCAGGCGCTGGCCCGTGCGGTGAAGTGGCACAGCGAGCGGCGGGTGCTGCTCAACGGCACTCGTACCGTCGTCTTCGGCTAGGCAGTTCACGCCCCCGGTGGACGCCGCCCGGGCCGGCGGCGCCGCTACGGGCGGGAGAGCAGCGGGGCCGCCCGCAGTACCTCCCGGATCGCGGCGCGGTCGCCGAACTCCCCGACCAGCACGTGCTCGGGCTGCTCGTGGGCGGCGGCCAGCCGGCAGAAGTCCAGGCCGTCCAGGACCATCGAGGCGACCGGATCGGTGTCGTCCGGCGGTGACTCGGGGCCGTCCAGCGGGATGAGCCACTCGCCGCCGCCCGGGCCGTCGGCGACCATCCGGACCACCCGCCCACGCGGCGGCGGTCCGCCGAACCCGACCGGCTCCGGCTGGGGTTGGCGCAGCGCGGCCAGAGCGAGCGGGAGCGTCCGGGCAGCCAGGTCGATCATCGACCGCAGGTGCTTGGGCTTCGGCGGAGAGTACGGGTAGTCCACCGCGCGGGCGATGTCGTCCCCGTGGATCCAGCACTCGAAGGCCCGGTCGAGGAAGGCGTCGCGCAGCGGCACGGTGGCGAAGCCGAAGTCGACCGGAGCGCCGCCGTCGGCCCGCAGCGCGGCGCCCTGCACCAGGGCGTGGCTCTGCCGCCGCCACATCCAACGGACGGCCGCCGGCTCGGACCCGGCCCGATCGGCCATCAGTCGCTCGCTGCGTTCCAGCACTCCGAGCGGCCCGCCGCTCCGTGGGGGCCGTGCCACCGGGCCCGGTTCGCTCCGCGACGGCGCCCGGGACGGGGCGGTGAGGGGCGCGGGCGCTCCAGGGACGGGGTCGGGCAGTCCCAGCGCGGGCGCCAGAAGACCGTCCACCGCCGCGAGATGGCAGAGCACCTGAGCCGGACGCCAGCGCTGCACCCCGCCGTGCCAAGGGAGTTCGGCGACCTCCTGCCACTCCTCGGGGCCCAGGTCGCGCAGCAGCGCGTCCAGCTTGGCGGTCTCGGTCGCGTACGGCGCGGCCCAGGACGGGACGGGCAGTTCGGCGGGCCTGCGCGCCAGGCACCAGTCGAGTACCTGCTGGCGCAGCGACCCGGGAGGGTCGAGCGGATCGTCGGCGGAGAGCCGGGCGGCGGCGTCCCGCAGTCGGGTGGCCTCCCGGGCGCACTCCGGGCAGAGCGCCAGGTGCTGGGCCACCTCGGCGGCCTCCCGGCGCGGACAGGCGTCCAGCGCCCAGACACCGAGCAGGGAGCGGAGGGACTCGTGCCGCGCGCCGTCGTCGCTCATGTGCCCGCCCCCGCTGCGTCCGTGCGCCCGGATTCCGTGGGCCCGGATTCCGTGGGCCCGAGTCCGGGGTGCCTGAACTCCGTGTGCGCAGGCTCCCGATGTGGGCGCGCCGGGCGCGCAAGCCCGGTCTCCCTGCGCCCTGGACCCGTATGCGTCGGGCTCGTGCGCTCGGCGCACACGCGTGCTTCCGAACTCCCTGCCTCAGGAGGCCGGCCGGCTGCCGGGTTCGCGTCCGGCTGCTCGTCCTCGCCCCGGAGCACTCCTCCGCCGTCGTCCTCCTCCTCGCCCTGCCCGCCGTCGCCGAGCTGGTCGGCCAGCAGTTGCAACCCGAGCCGGATGCGCTGTTTGGTGTCCTGCTCGCTGATGCCCAGTCGGAGCGCAGTCTCCTGGTAGGTCCGGCCGTCGAAGTACGTCACCGCGAGGGTCTCGCGCAGTGGATCGGGCAGGGCCGCGACGGCGGACTGCGCCCGGGCCGCGCCGGCGCGCGCCCGTAGCTCGCGGTCGTCCGCGTGCAGCGTGCGCAGCCGGTCGAGTGCCCGGTGGCGGGTCAGCGCGCCCAGCCAGGACCGCAGTGAGCCCTGGGTCGGGTCGAAGGAGTCGGGGTGCTCCCACAAGTGGGCGAAGACCTCGCGGGTGAGCTGCTGGGCGGCCATCCGGTCGTCCAGGATGCAACCCGCCAGCCCGTGCACCAGCGGGGCGAAACGGTCGTACAGCTCGCCGAGGGCGGTCTCCTCGCCCCGGGCGAGCCGCCACTGGATCAGCTCGTCCCAGCTCGGGCCGCCGCTACGGGTGCCGCTCGGGGCCGCACTCGGGACGGCCCGTCGCGGGCCGGACGCCGCGGCAGCGGCCATGGCCCCTCCATCGTCCGTGGATCAGAACCGGTCTGCTGGGCCGGCAGCCCGCGGCCGGGTGTTTCTCCGCGCCTTCGGCACCACGTTATCCCGCTGCCTTTCCCGGCCGTGGCGGAATCGTCGGAAGAAGCGGAAGAAATGTTTCTGATCGTCAGATAGTGACAATGGCTCCGTTACCGGTGTTCGAAGGGTCGTGGACAGATCTAGGAAGGGTGGTTCGCTCGTGGCGATCGCCGGATCCGGGGTTGGTGGCGGTACGTTTCGTTACGCTCGTGCACAGGGTGTCCACCGGGCCTCGTCGAGCCACCGGACGAGCGCCGGTGCGAGGCTCGTCAGGGTGAGCGGGACAGTATGCACTGCACTGTCCCTCGATCGCTGGAATATGCCCGAAGCGCTTGCTGCGTCCGGTCTGCCGGATCATCCTGAGGCGTATTCGTGACGAAGCCATGGGCGGTTCGAGCCATGGGCAGTCCGATCGGGCCTCGGAATGCTCGTGGCCCACCGGACCGGCGTGATCAAGTGCCCCGCTGCCCGGGTCGGGCGGTCGGGAGAGTGGCCGAACTGCGAGTGCGGGTGGTGGAGCGGTGCAGGTACTTCAGGTGCAGCTGGCGGTCCAGGCGGATCCGGCCGAGGTGGGCAGGGCGCGCCGCTGGGTGCGCTCGCGGCTCCAGGGCCAGGGAGTCGAGCCGGACGCGCAGCTCGCCGAGACCCTCGTCCTGGTGGTGTCGGAACTGGTGACCAATGCGGTGGTGCACACCGGCTGTCCGGCGGTGTTGAGGCTCTCCATGCCGGTCTGCTGTCCGGGCGCGGGCGGTGCGGCCGGTGCCGGCGGCGGTACGGCGGCGCCAAGTGGCCGCAACGGTGTTCCGGTGGTGCGGGTCGAGGTGGCGGACGCGAGCCGGGCCGCTCCGGCGCCCCGGCACGCGGCCGGGGACGCGACCAACGGCCGGGGGCTCGAACTGGTCGAGATGCTCTGCGACCGCTGGGGCTGGTACCCGGACGGGTCGGGCAAGCGGGTCTGGTGTGAGATCGGGCCGGACCTGGCGGTCGACCACTCGGTCGAGCAGGCTCCCGCGGCCGGCGCGTACGCCCGCTGACGTACGGTCTCACCCGCCCTGTGCACACGCCCCCTGACACCCGGCCAGCGCCCGGTGCCCGGCTGTTGGCCGGCCGTCCGGCGCACCGGGGTACGTCTCGGCGCGAGTTCTCGGCGTGGTGTGGCTCCGGCGCTCCGCGCCCGGCGCGCGGCCGGGGCGCGTGCGATCCGCGCCTCCGGCGCGCGGACCGCGCCCCCGTGAACCAAGAAATGCGCCGCAACCATTCCGAATTTCAGACAAACCATTGACGTGAAGTATCCGACTGATCACTCTTGGGTGCAGCTCTCCGTTGCGAGGGGACGTCGAGGGAACACTCGAACCGGGTCAGCAGGGGGAGTTCTGTGGCTGCCGGTCAGCCGGGTGTGCCCCTTGGCGAGTGCGGAGTGCCCGTGCGCGGGTTCAGGGCCCGCGTCCCGGAGGGATGGCGGCCCGTACCGTGCTGGGGTGCGTACGACGCGCCGCCATCCGCTCCGGCTCCCGTCGGTGAGACGGCCCGCGGAGAGCCTGTCGCAATGGGTGGATAGCTCCGGGCCCATGACGTTGATCCTCACCCTGGATCCCGACCTGACTCCCGGACTGCAGGACGGCATCGTCGGCCTGTGGGCGGGGGTGAGCGATGCGGGCGGTGCCGTGGGCTTCGTGCCGCCGGTCACCGAGGACCGGGTGTGGCGGTCGCCGAGGGTGACGACCGCGACGACGTCACCATGTGGCTCGACTGGCGTGACCGGCCCGGGCCCGGCGCCCGCCCGGGGAGGCCCGGGCGGGCGCGATGTGAGGCATGCTTCACTGGAAGACCGGCGCGCAGCGCGCCGACCCGTCCGGCCGGCCGCACCCCTGCAGTAAGGAAGTCCATCGTGAGCAGCAACGCGAGCAGCGGGAAGCACGCCACGCTCCGCTACACCTCCCTGCGGGCCAGCATCTTCCTCGGCTGCCTGCTGGTCGCCCTGCTGCTGGGCCACTTCGGCATCATCCCGGTGGTCGGCACCACCGGGATCGTCTTCCTGGTGCTGCTTGCCGCGCTGGTGTCCGCCCCGCTGAGCTACGTCCTGCTCAGCAAGCAGCGGGACGAGATGTCGGCCCAGATCTCCGAGAAGATCACCGGCATGCGCAGCCGCACCGCCGACCGGATCGCCGCCCAGAACGCCGAAGAGGACGCGGCGGACGAGGCCGCCCGTGCCGCCGCCGCGAAGGGCTGACGGGCAGCGCCGACCCGTATCCGTGCCATGACCGCCGCCGACCCGACCCAAGAACCCGCCGAGCCCGGTTCCGAGCTCCCCGCGTCCGGGCGCAGGCCCACCGGGAGGGACGTGGCGCGGCTGGCCGGGGTCTCGCAGGCGACCGTCTCGCTGGTCTTCTCCGGTACCGAGTCCGGGCACCGGGTCTCCGAGGCCACCAGGCACCGGGTCCGCGAGGCCGCCCGCGCCCTCGGGTACCGGCCGCAGGCGGCCGGGCGCCAACTGCGGCTCGGTCGTAGCGGGATGATCCTGCTCGCCGTGCCGAACATCCTCGGGCCGTTCTTCGGCCGGGTCCTGGTCGGCGTCCACGAGGAGGCCGGGAAGCACGGCCTGGCCGTGGTGGTCAGCTCCGGCTGGGGTAGCGCGACGCTCGCCGAGGCGGCCACCACCAGCCGCTTCGACGGCCTGCTGATCTGCTCGCCGGACGACAGCCAGCTGGGCGAACTGCCCTCCGACGTCCCCGCCGTGTTCCTCGACGCCGATCCCTCGGCCCCGTCCGGCGGCCAGGCCAGGCCCACCGTCGAACTCGACGTCGCGGGCGGCATGCGGGCCGCCGTCGAACACCTCGTCGGCCTCGGCCACCGGCGGATCGGCCACCTGCGCTCGACTCACTCCGCGTACACCTTCCGGGTCCGGCAGGCCGCCTTCGAGGCCGCCGCCAAGGGACTTGAGGTGGTCGAGCTCGGGGTCACCCTCAACGAGGGGCAGCGGGCCGCCCGTTCGGCCGCCCACCAGCTGCTCAGCGCGCCGGACCGGCCGCACGCGGTGGTCTGCGACGACGACGTGGTGGCCTCCGGTCTCTACCAGGCCGCCGCCGACCTCGGCCTGCGCATCCCGGCCGACGTCTCGGTGGTCGGTATGGACAACATCCCGGTGGCCGATCTCCTCGCACCGCCCCTGACCACCGTCGACCTCCCCGGCGAAGCCCTCGGCCGGGTCGGTGTCGCCGCCCTCGCTGCCCTGCTGCGCGGTGAGCCGGTGGTCTCGGCCGCTCCGCTGGAGACCGGCCTTGTGGTCCGCAACTCCACCTGTGCGGCACCTGCGGACGGTGACTGAGGAGCCGTCACTCGGTGTTCGATTGGGCCGGATCCGGATGGCTCCGTGCCAGGACCGGTCCGGTTTCAGGCGGTCAGCACCTGCTCCGTGACCGGATCGGGAGATGTCGAGGCGGCCGGGCGGAACAGCCGCCGGGTGGCGAACAGCAGCAGGCCGCCGAGACAGATGCCCGCGGTGGCGCAGAGAGCGACTGCGCGCAGCGAGTCGGCGACCAGGGCGCCGGAGACGGCGTAACCGGCCGCGTTGCCGGTGGCGAACAGGGTGACCAGCCAGGCGAAGGCCTCGGTGACGGTGCCGGTGGGGGCGAGCTCGGCGACCAGGACGAAGGCGGCGGCGAGCAGCGGGGCCAGCCCGACGCCGGAGACGAAGGCGAGGGCGGCCATCGGGACGGGGGCCGGGAGCAGGAGCAGCGGCAGGTAGGAGACGCCCATGGCGAGCGCGATCACCCAGGTGCGGGTGGCGGTGCTGCTGCGCCACCGGACCGCGCCGTAGGCCAGCGCGCCGAGCAGTCCGCCGAGGGCGGCCAGGGCGAGCAGGGTGCCGGCGCCGCCGGGCAGGCCGTGCGGGTGCTCCTCGGCGTAGGCGATGAACAGGACGTTCTGCGCGCCGACCGCCCAGCCGGCTCCGGCCAGCCCGATCAGCAGGACGACGAGACCCGGCGAGCGCAGCGGCCCGAGCAGTCCGGCGGAGGCCTCGCGGGCGGGGGCCCGCCAGGCGCGGGCGGGTGCGGCGGTGGCGACCACCAGGACGCCGAGCAGGCCGAGCACGGCGGCTGTCCACAGGGCTGTGGACGGACCGAACAGGCCGGAGATGCCGGCCACCGCGAGCGGTCCCGCGACGTAGAGGATCTGCTGGGAGGCGGAGTCGAAGGCGTACGCGGTGTCGAGCTGCTCCTCCTTGACCACGGCGGGCCACAGGGCGCGCAGGCAGGGTTCGAGCGGCGGCATGGCGAGTCCGGCTGTCGCGGCGCCGAGGGGTGCGGCGATGGCCGAGCCGGGGGCGAGGGCGAGCATGGCGTAACCGAGGCCGGCGACCAGGGCGGAGCCGAGCAGCACCCGGGGCTGGCCGGTGCGGTCGACGATCCGGCCGAGGACCGGGCCGCCGATCGCGGCGGAGAGCGCGTAGGCGGAGGTGGCCAGGCCGATCCGGGCGTACGAGGTGTGGGCCTCGCGCAGGGCGAGTGCGATGACCAGGCCGGTCATGCCTGCGGGCAGGCGGCCGAGCAGGGTGCCGAACAGGAGGCGGGTGACGTGGGGGGCGCGGAGCAGGGCGAGGTAGCCCATGGCGGTCGGTTCTCCCGTTCGGGCACAGGGGACGTGGGATCGTAAGCAAGTTATACGTATAACTAATCAGGGTCAATCGGCGGACGGGCGCCGGGCGCGCGGCTTCGCGGGGAGCCGGCCGAAGGCGCGCGGCTGTCAGGGAGGGTCGGTCTCGTCCGCGATCGCCGACGACGGTGTGCTGATGCGGCCGTCCGTGGTGGACCGGCTCACCGACCACCAGGGGCGGACCGTCGAGGACTTCAAGCCGCAGCAGCTGTCCCGGGTGATGAGCGAGCGGACGGCCGGTCAACTCCGGTCCGCCATGGTCACGGTGGTGACCGGCGGGACCGGGACGTCGGCGGCGGTGGACGGGGTGGCGGTCGGCGGCAAGACCGGCACCGCGCAGAACGGTGTGGGCAACAGCGGCACCCCGTACGCCTGGTTCACCTCGTACGCGGACGACGGCAACGGGCACCGGATCGCCGTCGCGGCGGTGGTCGTGGACGGCTCCGCCGGCCGGGCGGACGTCACCGGCGGCGGGCTGGCCGCGCCGGTCGCCAAGGCCGTGATCAAGGCCGCCTTCGGGAAGTAGTCCGGAGCGCCACCGGGGTGCGCCGGGGATGGTTCGCAGCCGCACCTCAAACAAGTACTTTGAACATCTCAAAGGTTTATTGCTACTGTGTGGGCCGTGACCACCACAGGCGCGCCTCACCGGCACGGGATGAGCACCCCGCTCATGCCGTGCTCGTGCCTGTCCGGTGCTGTGGACAGTCCGCGCCCCCGCCGCGCGCCCAGCTGTATGCCGGCGGCACGCCCTTCCTGACGTCCGGGCCCTTCCCGCCCGCTGCTCGTCGTCGTGCCGCCGTGTCCCTCCCGCCCTCTTCCGCCCCGTCCTCCGGAGCCGCACCACCATGTCCGCAGCGCCTGCCGCACCAGCGCCCTCCCCGCTCGGGAAGGTCCGCAAGACTCCCTTCTGGGTCCAGATCGTCGCCGGCCTCGTCCTCGGCCTGCTCCTCGGCTACCTCGCCCGGGCCTTGGACGTCTCCTGGCTGACCAGCACCCTCGACACCATCGGCAAGACCTTCGTCCAGCTGCTCAAGCTGGCCGTCCCGCCGCTGGTCTTCACCGCGATCGTGGTGAGCGTCGCCAACCTGCGGAACGTCACCAACGCCGCCCGGCTGGCGGTCCGTACCCTGCTCTGGTTCCTGATCACCTCGCTGATCGCGGTCAGCATCGGCCTCGGCCTCGGCCTGCTCACCGACCCCGGCCAGGGCGCGAACCTCTCCACCGCCGGGCTCAAGGCGCCCGACCACGCCGGTTCCTGGGTCGACTTCCTCACCGGGATCATCCCGACCAACATCGCGACCAGCTTCGTCGAGGTGAACGTCCTCCAGATCGTCTTCCTGGGAGTCGTCACCGGCGCCGCGATCCTCAAGATCGGCGAGAAGGCCGAGCCGGTCCGCAAGCTCAGCGAGTCCGTGCTCGACCTCACCCAGACCGCGCTCTGGTGGGTCATCCGGCTCGCCCCGATCGGCACCCTCGGCCTGATCGGCAAGTCCGTCGCCAAGTACGGCTGGGACCTGCTCGAGCCCTTCGCCACGCTGACCGCCGACGTCTACGTGGGCTGCGCGCTGGTGCTGTTCGTGGTCTACGCAGCTCTGCTCCGCTTCGCGGGCGGCCTCAACCCGCTGAACTTCTACCGGGGTGCCTGGCCGGCCATCCAGCTGGGCTTCGTCTCCCGCTCCTCGGTCGGCACCCTCCCGGTCACCCGCCGGGTCACGGAGCGCCTGGGCGTCCCGAGCGAGTACGCCTCCTTCGCGGTGCCGTTCGGCGCGACCACCAAGATGGACGGCTGCGCCGCGATCTACCCCTCGCTGGCCTCGATCTTCGTCGCCCAGGTCTACGGCATCCACCTCGGCATCGGCGACTACCTGCTGATCGCGTTCGTCTCGGTGATCGGTTCCGCCGCCACCGCCGGTCTGACCGGTGCGATCGTGATGCTGACGCTGACCCTCTCCACCCTGGGCCTCCCGCTGGAGGGCGTGGGCCTGCTGCTGGCCATCGACCCGATCCTGGACATGGTCCGCACCGCCACCAACGTGGCCGGCCAGTCCGTGATCCCGATCCTGGTCGCGGCCCGGGAGAAGAGCCTCGACCTCGCCGCCTACGACAACCCCACGGGCGATCTGATCGACGACGCCCCCGCTGCCGAGGCGGCTGTCGTCGCGGCCTGACGCGCCACCGGCCACGAAGAGCCCGTACCCGGGAAACCGGGTACGGGCTCTTCGCCGTCCCGGGGCGCCCTCAGGTCCGGGTCCCGGTGCGGCCCCACGCTGGGCGAGGACGGTGCAGACCATCAGCTGGATCTGGTGGAAGAGCATCAGTGGAAGGACCGTCAGGCCGACCGAGGCCGCCGGGAACAGGATCACGGCCAGCGGGAGGCCGCTCGCCCGGCACTTCTCGGAGACGCAGAACCGGACGGTGAGCCGGTCGGCGCGGTCGAAGCCCAGCGGGAGGATCTCACCGGCGGTGACCCGGCTCCAGATGCCCTGCCGGACGCCGCCGCTGAAGGCGCTGTAGGCGATCAGCAGGATGGAACCCGGGGACACGACCAGGGTCATCGGCCGGCTCCGCCGTATCCACGGCCCGACCCGGCGGCGCAGCAGCTTACCGAGCAGGATCGGCAGCAGCAGCTGCAGCACAATGTCCGGAATCTGTCCCTCGCTCACCCGGACTCCCGCTCCGCCGGCCGGCCACCAGGTCGTCGGCAGCGGGGTGAGCATGCCCAGCAGGCTGGCGGAGGTGGCGGCGCAGATCGCCACCGCGACGTTGCCGTGCGCCATCGAGGTGAAGGCGATGGACGACTGGACGGTCGAGGACAGCAGGGTGGGGTACAGCACGCCGGTGGCCGGCCGGGGTGGCAGCACGCTGTCCGGCAGCGGCCGGGCGGCCTCGCCGAGCAGCGGGAACGGCAGGTAGGTGGAGCCGGTCATCGGCGGGTGCAGGCGCCGGTTCCGGGCGCTGGCCAGCGCCCGGCGGGGGACGGCCGCGCGCCGTACAGGAGGGGAGCCGGGTGGCCAGGGCGACGGTGCCGAGCAGCAGCGGGATGAAGGCGTCGACGCCGATCCGCCGCAGGGCACGGTTCGCCGCGGTGATCACGGTCCGCGGGCGGCGCATGGTTTCGATCACGCCTGCACCGGGCGTGGACGCAGGCAGGGGGCCCGCCGCGTACGGGACGTGGCGGGCCCCCTTGGTACTGCTTGTCGTGCTCTTGGGGGCGGCCCTGACGGCCGCCTTTCGGGCCAGTGAAGGCCCCGAGCGATCAGATCATCAGAGGAGATGTCAGATGACGGTGACGTTCTCCGCCTGCGGGCCCTTCGGGCCCTGGGTGACGTCGAACGAGACGTTCTGGTTCTCCTCCAGCGAGCGGAAGCCGCTCGCGTTGATGGCGGAGTAGTGGACGAAGACGTCGGGGCCGCCGCCCTCCTGGGCGATGAAGCCGAAGCCCTTCTCAGCGTTGAACCACTTGACGGTTCCCTGAGCCATGCCGTTCTCCTTGCGAGGGACGTGTTGGAGGCCACACCGTGTGGCATCCGGTCCGCTGCGCTGATCGCCCTGCCTCCGGAATGTTCCGGAGTTTTTCGATAATGCTGAAAAACTACAAAAAGCCCGCGGTTACATGCTCCGCAGGCTTCAAGTACTGCAAGGGGAATCAAACTGCAACTGAGTGGAACGGTAGCACGCGAGGGCGGCCCCGACCAGGGGTGACCGAAGGCACATCGTCAGGTGTGTCGCAGTGATTCAGCCATGTGTCGGCAGCCTGGTTTGAAGCCGTTGACAGCCGGTCGACGGCGTGCCGGAAGGCTGGTGTCGGGGCCGCGAGGGGGCGGGCATACCCTGCGGGAGAGTACGAACAGAGCACCCAGAGGAGTGTGTGGTGACCGCACAGGATGCGAGTGGCTCGGTGGCGGTAAGGCCCCGGGTGGGACATATTCAGTTCCTCAACTGTCTGCCCCTCTACTGGGGGCTGGCCCGGACGGGCAATCTGCTCAACCTGGACCTCACCAAGGACACTCCCGAGAAGCTCAGCGACCAGCTGGTGAACGGCACGCTCGACATCGGTCCGATCACCTGCGTCGAGTACCTGCGGCACGCGGACGAGCTGGTGGTCCTGCCCGACATCGCGGTCGGCAGCGACGGGCCGGTGATGTCCTGCGTGATCGTCAGCAGGCGGCCGCTCAGTGAACTGGACGGGCGCAGGGTCGCGCTCGGCTCCACCAGCCGCACCTCCGTGCGCCTGGCGCGCCTGCTGCTGGAGGAGCGGGAGGGCGTGCGCCCGGAGTACTTCAGCTGCCCGCCCGACCTGGACGCGATGCTCGCCGAGGCCGACGCCGCGGTACTGATCGGCGACCCCGCGCTGCGCGCCACGCTGGAGCAGGCGCCCGAGCGGGGGCTGGACGTCCACGACCTGGGCGAGATGTGGAAGGAGTGGACCGGGCTGCCGTTCGTCTTCGCGGTCTGGGCCGCCCGCCGGCCGTACGTGGAGCGCTACCCCGAGCTGGTCGACGCCGTGCACCGGGCCTTCCTGGAGTCCCGGGACCTCTCGCTGGCCGAAGCCGGGAAGGTCGCCGAGCAGGCTGCCCGCTGGGAGTCGTTCGACGCGGCCGCGCTGGAACGGTACTTCAGCGAGGCGCTGGACTTCTCGCTCGGCGAGCGGCAGCTGGCGGGCATCGCCGAGTTCGCCCGGCGCACCGGCCACGACAGCGGTTTCGCACCCGATGTGACGGTGCGGCTGCTCCAGTCGGCCCAACCGGTCGGGTGAGGCCGCCGGCGGTGCGGAGGGCGGGTGAGGCGGAGGGCAGGCGTCCGTTCTGACCTCCGCGCACCATCCCGGCGGCGCGCGCGAGGCGTGAGCGGCCCGCCGTAGGGGCGAGCGTCCCCGCGCCCGGGCCGGCCGGGCAGTGCTGGGGCGGGGGCGCAAAGGTGGCGCAAAGGTGCTGGCGTAGGCTGGTTCGGCCATGTCGGCCGAGCGATTCGTCCCCTGTCCCGCTCGGCCGAGGCGCCCCGATGCCGGAGAGAAAGAAGGCCCGACAGGTGTCCGAGCAGACCCTCCCCCAGCCTCCGGCCGGGGGGACCCCCACCCCGCCTGCGGCGTCCCAGCCTCCGGCCGGGGGGACCCCCACCCCGCCTGCGGCGTCCCAGCCTCCGGCCGGGGGCGCCCCCACCGCCACTGACCTGCAGGCCGTTCTCGACCGTGCGGCCGCCGGGGGCCGGATCACCCCCGAGGAGGCGCTGGACCTCTACCGCTGGGCACCGCTGCACGCGCTGGGCTCCGCCGCCGACGCCGTCCGCCGCCGCCGGTACGCCGGGGTCGAGCACATCGCGACGTACATCATCGAGCGGAACATCAACTACACCAACGTCTGTGTGACGGCGTGCAAGTTCTGCGCCTTCTACGTGCCGCCGAAGAGTGACAAGGGCTGGTCCCGGGACCTCGACGAGATCCTGCGCCGCTGCGCGGAGACGGTCGAGCTGGGCGGTACCCAGATCATGTTCCAGGGCGGTCACCACCCCGACTACGGCGTCGAGTACTACGAGCGCGCCTTCTCCGCGATCAAGGCGGAGTTCCCGCAGCTGGTGATCCACTCGCTGGGCGCCTCCGAGGTCGAGCACATGTCCCGGATCTCGGGCGTCTCCATCGAGGAGGCCATCACCCGGATCCACAAGGCGGGTCTGGACTCCTTCGCCGGTGCCGGAGCCGAGCTGCTGCCCGAGCGTCCGCGCAAGGCGATCGCCCCGCTGAAGGAGTCGGGCGAGCGCTGGCTGGAGATCATGGAGGCCGCGCACGGCCTGGGTGTGGAGTCCACCTCCACCATGCTGATGGGCACCGGTGAGACCAACGCCGAGCGGATCGAGCACCTGCGCATGATCCGCGACGTGCAGGACCGTACGGGCGGCTTCCGCGCCTTCATCCCGTACACCTACCAGCCGCAGAACAACCACCTCAAGGGCTCCACCCAGGCGACCGTCTTCGAGTACCTGCGGATGATCGCCATCGCGCGGCTCTTCCTCGACAACGTGGCGCACATCCAGGGCTCCTGGCTGACCACCGGCAAGGAGGCGGGCCAGCTCTCGCTGCACTACGGGGCCGACGACCTCGGCTCGGTGATGCTGGAGGAGAACGTGGTCTCGATGGCCGGTGCCAAGCACCGCTCCAACCTGACCGAGCTGATCCACCTGATCCGGGCCGCCGACCGGGTCCCCGCGCAGCGCTCCACCACCTACGAGCACCTGCGGGTGCTGGTCGACCCGGCCAACGACCCGGTCGACCCCCGGGTCGCCTCGCACATCGCCTCCACGGCGATCGAGGGCGGCACCGCGCACCCCGAGCTGAAGATCCTCTCCGCGAACTGATGCTGACGCTGCACCGCGCCGCCGTACTGGTGGTCGACCCCGCCGCCCCGCCGGTCCACGACGGGGCGGTGCTGGTCGACGGCGGCGTGGTGGCCGCCACCGGTCCGTACCGGCCGGTGGCCGGTGCCAGGGAGCGGACGTGGGACGGGCTGTTGGTGCCCGGCCTGCGCAATCCGTACGGGCAGTGGCTTCTGGAGCGGGCGTACCACCCGGACCCCCGGGAGGAGCTGGGCAGTGAGCCGCTGTCCGGCGCGGCGTACGCCGAGGCGTTCGGCGGGGAGCCCGGTGAGCTGGACCAGGAGCGGCGGGGCGGCAGCGCCCGGCGCGGTCTGCAGCGGATGCTGGCGTACGGGACCACGGCGGTCGCGGGGCCCTTCGAGCTGCCGGTGGTGCGCACCGCCGTGGCCAGGTCCGGGCTGGTGGCGCTGGCCGGGGACGGCGCCGAGGGCGGCCTGGACCCGCTGGCCGGCACCGGACTGGCGCAGGCCGTGCACCGGCCGCTGGCCGTCGGCGGGCGGGCCGACTTCGCGGTCTTCGATGTGAGTTCGGTCGCCGAGCTGGAGGCGGCGGGCGCGGGCTGCTGTCTGGCCACGGTGCTCGGCGGAAGGCTGCTGTACCGACGGCGCTGAGGAAGGGCCTGTTGCCGCGGAAGGATGGCTGGTGCACGGACGGAATCTGGCCGGAGACCAGCGCGCAAGCTGGTTGGTCCGATGAACTGATTGATCGTTGTCGTGACCTGAGGCCCCGCCAGCGGTTACCATCCCGGACAGCCCTTCAGATCGCCTCCCCCAGCGATTGAACGGGTCACCTCACCATCGGCCCCTTCCCCCGGGGGCCTTGTCCGGCAGCCAGGACAGGAACCATGCGATCCGCGACCGTCCCCCGCTTTCGCAGCGCGCGCCTCGGCCGAGGCTGGTACCTCGCCGCAGTGCTCAGCGCCGTGCTCGCGGTCGGGATGTGCCTGCTCGGCTGGCGTCAGGCCGACCAGGCGGAGCGGATCACCGCCCACCCCGTCCGCACCGAGGGCACCGTCACCCAGCTCCCGTCCGGCAGCGCCACCTACAGCGCGGTCAGCTACCAGGCCGACGGGCGGCAGCGCACGGCGGCCGACCTGTGGCTGCCGGCGGACGCCAAGGTCGGCGACCGGATCTGCCTGGAACACGCCGCCGACGACCTGAGCGCCGTCCGGGTCTGCGGCGAGCACTACCCGCAGCCGGCCGGGATCGGTCTGGCCCGGGTCAGCGTGCCGACGGCGCTGCTGCTCTGCGCCGGCTGCGTGGTCCGGATCTGGCGGCACCGGCGGGCCACCCAGTCCATCCAGCAGTCCGTACGGGTACACGGCCGGGGCGCCCGGATCAGCACCACGGTGGCCTTCGCCACCGAGGCGCTGGGCGAGGGGATGCCCTCGATCACCCACGGCAAGCGCTCCCGGCGGCGGCGCAGGGGCGGGCGGCGCGCGCTGCGCTGAAGGTGTGACGTGGCTGCCGGGAGCCGCGCCGGAGGGGCCGCCGAGGGTGCGGCGAGGGGGCGCCGGGAGCCGCGCCGGAGGGGCTCTCGGGAGGTGTACGCACACCCGTTGCCGTGGCGTCGGGTGCCAGGGTGAAGAATGGGGTCCGTGACCCGAGCCTCTCTGGACAAGCAGCCGCACGAAGTCGCCGCGATGTTCGACGATGTCGCGGCCAAGTACGACCGCACCAACGACGTGCTCTCGCTCGGCCAGGCCCGTGCCTGGCGGCGTGCGGTGGCCGACGCGGTGGACGCCAGGCCCGGTGAGCTGGTGCTCGACCTCGGCGCCGGTACCGGCACCTCCTCGCTGCCCTTCGAGGAGGCCGGTGCGAAGGTCGTGCCGTGCGACTTCTCGGTCGGCATGCTCGCCGAGGGCAAGCACCGCCACCCCGAGCTGGCCCTGACCGCCGGGGACGCCACCAGGCTGCCGTTCGCGGACGGCGTCTTCGACGCGGTCACCATCTCCTTCGCCCTGCGCAACGTCCAGGAGACCGACGCCGCGCTGCGCGAGATGCGCCGGGTCACCAAGCCCGGCGGCAAGCTGGTGATCTGCGAGTTCTCCACCCCGACCTGGACGCCCTTCCGGAGCGTCTACACCGAGTACCTGATGCGCGCCCTGCCGCCGGTGGCGACCGCCGTCAGCAGCAACCCGGACGCGTACGTCTACCTCGCCGAGTCGATCCGGGCCTGGCCCGACCAGCCCGGGCTGGCCACCAAGCTGCAGCAGGCCGGCTGGTCCAAGGTCGCCTGGCGCAACCTCACCGGCGGGATCGTCGCCCTGCACCGGGGTTTCAACCTCTGAGCCCCACCGGGCAGTCGGGCTCCGCCCCGAGGGGCCCTCGTTAGACTCGTCCGAGCCCGCCCCGGCCCCCTCGCGGGCCAGGACGGGCCCTTGCCGCCCAGACCGACCCGCTGCCCGCAGGAGTGTGCCCACCGTGTCCGAGACCGCAGCCGACCTGAGCGCCGACACCGTCGAGAGCAGCGCCGACGTCATCGTGGTCGGTGCCGGCCCGGCGGGTTCGACCACCGCGTACTACCTGGCGCAGGCCGGACTCGACGTCCTGCTGCTGGAGAAGACCGCGTTCCCGCGCGAGAAGGTCTGCGGTGACGGCCTGACCCCACGCGCCACCAAGCAGTTGGTGGACATGGGCATCGACGTCTCCACCGCGAACGGCTGGCTGCACAACCGGGGCCTGAGGATCATCGGTGGCGGCGTCCGGCTGGAACTGGACTGGCCCGAGCTCTCCGCGTTCCCCGACTACGGCCTGGTCCGCAAGCGCGCCGACTTCGACGAACTGCTCGCCCGGCAGGCCCAGAAGGCCGGGGCCCGGCTGTACGAGCGCTGCAACGTCAGCGGCCCGGTGCTAGACGACCGCACCGGCCGGATCGTCGGCGTCACCGCCAAGCTGGGCGAGGAGCGGCGCCCGGTGGCCTTCCGCGCACCGCTGGTGGTCGCCGCCGACGGCAACTCCACCCGGCTCTCCCTGGCGATGGGGCTGCACCGCCGCGAGGACCGCCCGATGGGCGTGGCCTACCGGACGTACTTCAAGTCCCCGCGCCACGAGGACGACTACCTGGAGTCCTGGCTGGAGCTCTGGGACACCCGCGGCGGTCGGCGCGAGCTGATGCCCGGCTACGGCTGGATCTTCGGCATGGGCGACGGCACCTCCAACGTCGGCCTCGGCATCCTCAACTCCTCCGCTTCCTTCGGGGAGTTGGACTGGCGTGAGGTGCTCAAGGCCTGGTGCGCCGGCATGCCCGAGGAGTGGGGCTACACCCCCGAGAACATGACCGACCCGATCCGCGGCGCCGCCCTGCCGATGGCCTTCAACCGCCAGCCGCACTACACCCGCGGCCTGCTGCTGGTCGGCGACGCCGGCGGCATGGTCAACCCCTTCAACGGCGAGGGAATCGCCTACGCGATGGAATCCGGCCAGCTCGCCGCCGGTGTCATCGTCCAGGCCCACGCCCGGGTCACCCCCGCCGGCCGCGAGCGCGCCCTACAGGCCTACCCCCGCATCCTCAAGGACGTCTACGGCGGCTACTACACCCTCGGTCGCGGCTTCGTGAAGCTGATCGGCAACCCGAAGGTCATGCAGCTCGCCGCCCAGCGCGGCCTGACCCACCCCGTCCTGATGAAGTTCGTCCTCAAGATGCTCGCCAACCTGACCGACCCTCAGGGCGGCGACGCCATGGACCGCATCATCAACGGCCTCGCCAAGGTCGCGCCCAACGCCTGACCTCTGCCGTCGGTTTGCCGTGTTCCGTCGGCGCCGTTACGCTCCCCGGCGCGCTGTCCGGGGAGCGGACGGCGGGACACGACGGGGGACGTACGTGCTCGACAACGGCCATCTGCCCGACCGGCGCCTGTGGTTGCGCTCGGCGCTGTGGGCCTTCCTGCTGTGCGTGGCCTCGGTGGCGGCCGAGATCACCGACAGCCTGCTCTACGACCACTACGTCGTCGAGCCCACCAGGCACTGCCACCACGCCGGCGCGGTCCCACCACTCGCCATCGGCCTCGGCGCGCTCTCCACCCTCCTCGCCCTGGTCACCGCGGTCTGGCTGATCCGGCTCCTCTCCACCGCCCCGCGCGGCGGCGGTGCACCGGTCCGCGCCGTCCAGGCCGGCCTGGTCGTGCTGCTGCTCCTCGTCACGCTCCTGCTCGTGGCCGACGTGCTCTCGCTCTGGACCGAACTCGACCCGCCGGAGCTGGACCCGTTCAACTGCGGGGAGTGACCCGTTCGCAACCGGCAACCGGCAACCGGCAACCGGCAGCCGGCAGCCGGCCGGAGTCGATCGCGGCGATCTGCTCGTCCGTCCCACGGAAGACGACAGGGGCGCAGTGGGCGAACGGCCGAGCGGGGCC
The DNA here is from genome assembly GCF_039533515.1 of Kitasatospora cystarginea. Classification (NCBI taxonomy): domain Bacteria; kingdom Bacillati; phylum Actinomycetota; class Actinomycetes; order Kitasatosporales; family Streptomycetaceae; genus Kitasatospora; species Kitasatospora cystarginea. The sequence goes on from NZ_BAAATR010000017.1 coordinate 166,526, forward strand.
CGTACGGCGCCGGCGCGCCCGCGCCGTACGGGAGTTGAGGGTCAGCGGTTGGTGATGCGGACCTGGTGGATGTTGACCGGGAGGGTGGGGTAGCCGTCGCCGGGGTTGTTCTGGTCGTCCTCGCCGGCGGCGGCGATCTTCTGGAGGACGTCGAGGCCGGCGGTGACGCGGCCGAAGGGGGTGTAGGCGGGGGAGAGCTTGGTGTCCTTCCAGACGAAGAAGAACTGGCTGCCGTTGGTGTTGGGGCCGGCGTTGGCCATGGCCACGGTGCCGGCGGGGTAGGTGGCGCCGGTGAGGTTCTCGTCGGGGAAGGAGTAGCCGGGGCCGCCGCTGCCGGTGCCGGTGGGGTCGCCGCACTGGAGGACGTAGATCCCCTTGGTGGTGAGGCGGTGGCAGTGGGTGCGGTTGAAGTAGGAGTGCTCGGCCAGGAAGCGGAACGAGAAGGTGGTGCAGGGCGCCTTGTCGGTCAGGGCCTGGAAGGTGATGGCGCCCTGGCTGGTCCGCAGCGTGGCGTGGTAGGGCTTGGCGGCCTTGACCGGGTCGAAGACCGGTATGCCCTTGAAGTTGTCGGCCGGGACGGCCGGTGTGTAGCTGCAGGCGGTGGGCGCGGGGGTGGGGGCCGGGGTCGCCGCCTCGGCTTCGGTGGTGGCGAGGCCGAGGGGCAGGGCGACGGCGGCGGCGAGTGGCAGTGCCCAGTGCTTGCGCTTCATGCGGGGTTCCCTCCCGGGGGTGTGTGCCATGGCAGTTGGCATGGCGTACTCACTGATGCCCCCGGGGTGAACCTGCTATGCGTGGGGCGGTTTGGTGTTAGCGGGGCTGCGGAGAAGGGGAGTTGTCCTGCGGTTCGGGGGAGAAGAGGCCCGCGCGGGCGGCGAGCAGGGCGGCGGCCGCGGCGCGGGTGGCGGCGGGCTCGTCGAGGGGTTCGCCGGTGAGGAAGAGGCGGTGGTAGAGCGGGGCGGTCGCGGCCCGGACCAGCTCCACCGGGTCGGCGCCGGACGGGAGTTCACCGCGTTCGACGCCCCGGACGGCGACCTCGGCGGCCTGCCGGTGCCGGGCCGCGAAGAAGGCGTGCAGCGCCTCGGCGCCCCGAGGTGAGCGCAGTGCGGCGGCGATCAGGGCGGTCGGGGTGGTGCGCAGTTCGGGGTCGGTGAAGGTGGCGTACACCTCGTGGGCGAGCAGGCGGACGTCCTCGTCGACCGAGCCGGTGTCGGGGATGGGCCAGGGCTGCTCGGCGGAGGTGGTGAGGGCCTGGGCGATCAGGCCGTCCATGCCGCCCCAGCGGCGGTAGAGGGTGGCCTTGTGGATGCCCGAGCGGTTGGCGACGGCGTCCACGGTGAGCTGGTCGTACGGCTTCTCGGAGACCTCGGCGAGGGTGGCGGCGACGACGTCGGCGAGGACGCGGGCGCTGCGGCCGCCCGGCCGGGGGGTGGGGGTGGCGGTAGGCAAAGTCGACTCCAGTCGCGTTAAGAGTTGCCAGATTGGTGCCGCACTGACATGCTCCATCTTAATGCGACGTCGGTCGCGTTAGATTGTCCCCAGTGCCGGAGGTACCGCTGTGCCCGATGTGATCCCCGACCCCACCGTGCTGCATCCGCTGGCCGGGCACGACCGCGTCGTCCTGCTGCGGAACCTGGTCACCGATCCGCGGATCGAGGTGGGCGAGTACACCTACTACGACGACCCGGACGGCGCGACCGAGTTCGAACAGCGCAACGTGCTCTACGCGTACGGGTCCGAGCGGCTGGTGATCGGGCGGTACTGCGCGATCGCGAGCGGCACCCGCTTCCTGATGGCGGGCGCCGAGCACCCCGCGATGGGCGTCTCGACCTTCCCGTTCACCATGTTCGGCGGCACCTGGACCGAGCGGACGCTCGACCTGGTCACCGGGATGCCGAGCCGGGGTGACACGGTGGTCGGGCACGACGTCTGGTTCGGCTACGGCGTCACGGTGATGCCGGGCGTACGGATCGGCGACGGCGCGATCATCGCGACGGGTGCGGTGGTCACCGCGGACGTCGCGCCGTACACCGTCGTGGGCGGCAATCCCGCCCGGCCGATCAAGCGGCGGTTCTCCGACGAGGACGTCGAACGGCTGCTTCGGGCCGCGTGGTGGCACTGGCCGGTCGAGCTGGTCACCGAGCACCTGCGGGTCATCATGTCGGGTACGCCGGCGGAGATCGAGGAGATCGCCCGGCGGAACGGGCTGTTGACCGAGGAGGGCTGACCCGGCTCGCGCGTGAAGGTGGGCCCCTCCAGGAGGGCCGCGACGACGGCCTTCGGGGAGCACGGCGCCCGCGCCGGGGCTTCCAAGATCCGGAAAGCCGTTGATCGTTCGTCCGGTGCCGCGCGAGGATGTCACCCCGCCGCCGCAGAACCGTCCGACGCCGTACGGGCCTTCGGCCTTCCACTCCCGGAGGGAACATCGTATGCGCTCCGTCCCGCCGATCGTCCGTGACCTGCCCGTGCTCGCGGTGGCCGTGGTCTGGGGATCCAGCTTCCTGGTGGTCAAGCAATTGGCGACGCCGCAGACCGTGCTGCCGGTGCTGGTACTGCGCTTCGGCCTGGTGCTGCCGCTGCTGGGCCTGTTCGCGTTCCGGGCACTGCGGGGGCTCACCGCGCGCGAGTGGCTGGGCGGGGCCGCGCTCGGCGCGGTCCTCGGCGCGATCTTCCTGCTGGAGACCTACGGTGCGGTGCACACCTCGGCGACCAACGCCGGTCTGATCGTCAGCCTCACCATGGTGCTCACGCCGCTCGCCGAGAGCGCGGTACGGCGGACCGCGCCGTCCTGGTCCTTCCTCGGGGCGGCCGGGCTCTCGGTGCTCGGGGTCGCCCTGCTGACCGGCGGCGGATTCCGGGCGCCGGGCATGGGCGACCTGCTGGTGCTCGCCGCGGCGTTGGTGCGGACCGTCCACGTGCTCACCATGTCCCGCACCAGGGCCATCGCGGGGACCGACTCGTTGGCCCTCACCTGGGTCCAACTCGCCACGTCCGGGCTCGTGTTCGTGATCGCCTCGGTCTTCACCGGGCCGTCCGCGCTCGCGGTGGCGGCCGGGTTCGGGCCGGTGCAGTGGGTGTACCTGCTGCACCTGTCGCTGCTCTGCACGCTGTTCGCGTTCTTCGTCCAGATGTGGGCGGTCCGCGCCACCTCACCCTCTCGGGTGAGCCTGCTGCTGGGCACCGAGCCGCTCTGGGCCGCCGTCTTCGGCACCACCCTGGGCGGCGACCGCCTGTCGCCGCTCGCGCTGCTCGGCGGACTCCTGGTGCTGGTGGGCACCGAGGGCGGCCGGCGGGCCGGGCTGGGCGGCGGGCGGCGCGCGGCGGCCGACGAGGGCGAGGCCGCCGCTGTGCGGGAGCGTACGGAGGCGGAGCACAGCGCCGGGGCAGAGCGGGAGTTGGACCACGCGCGCTGAGTGAACGCTCCCGGCCGCCGGGTTCGTAGTGCGGGTTGCCGAGCCCCCGCGTGGAGTGGACGTTGTGCGCCGGAGCGCAGCGGTCAGAGCGCGCCCGCGTCGCGAGCCGTCCAGACGGACGGGTACAGCGGCCGCCAGCCGAGCTCGGCCCGGATCCTGGCGTTGCTCGCGTGCCCCTCCCACGGGTCCCCGGCCTCGCGTGCGGCCGCGCCCTCCGGCTGCGGTACGCCGTGCAGTTCGTGCAGGTCGTACGCGGTGATCGGCGCGTCGTCGACCGCGTTGTACGCGCGGCCCTCGATGCCCGGCGTCCGGACGGCGCGCCACAGCGACTGGGACGCGTCCGCGTGGTGGACCACGGGCAGCCGCTGGTGCGAGGCCCACTGGCCGGCCCACTGCAGCGACTGGGCCAGGTGCGTGTCACCCTCGCCGTACACGAAGGCCAACCGCACCACTACCAGGGGCAGTTCCAGCTCCCGCAGCTCCTCCTCGGCCTGGGCCTTCGACGCGGCGTACGCGCCCCAGGAGGCGTCCGGGCGCAGCTCGTCCGACTCCACGGCAGGCCGGCCGAGGCCGCCGCGGTACACCAGGTTGGTGCTGGTCTGGACGAACCGCCGCACGCCCGCCTCGGCCGCGTCGCGGCCGAGCTCCACCGCCGCGTCACGGTTGACCGCGTACGCCTCCTCGTCCGGCACCCCGCGCAGTGCGGCGGCCACGTTCACCACCGCGTCCACGCCCTGCAGCGCCTTGACCCGGGCGGCCTGTTCGCGCAGGTCGCCCTGCACCACGTCGACGCCGAGCCCGGCCAGGTCTGCGGCCTTCGTCTCGTCGCGGACCAGGATCCGGACCGCGTCCGCCCCCTCCCACCGCACCAGGCGCGGCACGAACCTGCGGCCGACCTTGCCGGTCGCTCCGGTGACCAGGATCTTCTTCAACTCGGCTCCTCCGTCGTCTCGATCTCGCTGCAACCACCGTGCCCGGTCGGCGCGGACGGCGGGAGAGACCCCCTTAGCCAGGGATCAGGAATCCCTGGTTCGGTGCGGCAGCGACTGGGATGCTCGAACGGTGATCGACCGACCCGCACTCGCCGACTTCCTGAGCCGCTGCCGCTCCCGGCTGACCCCGGCCGATGTGGGCCTGCCACCCGGGGCCCGCCGCCGTACGCCCGGTCTGCGCCGGGAGGAGGTGGCCCAACTCGCCGGCCTCTCGGTCGACTACTACGCCCGGCTCGAACAGCGGCGCGGCCCGCAGCCCTCACCGCAGTTGATCGCCTCGCTCGCGCGGGCGCTGCGGCTGACCGACGACGAACGCGACCACCTCTTCCACCTCGCGGGCCACCCGCCGCCGCGCTCCGTACGGGCCCTGAGCCACCTGCGGCCCGGCCTGCTCCTGGTGCTGGACCGGCTGCACGACACCCCCGCCCAGGTGCTCTCCGACCTGGGCGACGTCCTGGCACAGAACGCCATGGCGGTCGCGCTGTTCGGCGACGCCGCCGAACTGCGCCCGGAGGACCGCAACATCAGCTGGAGGTGGTTCACCTCGCCGGCCGCCCGGGCGCTGTTCCCGGAGGAGGACCACGCCGACCTCGCCCGCGCCAATGTCGCCCACCTGCGTGCCACCCGGGCGGCCCGGCCGACCGACCCCCAGGTGGTCGACCTGGTGGACCGGCTGCTCGCCGCGAGCGCGGAGTTCGCCGAGCTCTGGGAGCAGCACCCGGTGGCTGTCCGCCGGAACGGCCGGAAGTCGTTTCTGCACCCCGTGGTCGGACGGATCGAGGTCGATTGCGAGGTGCTCGCAGGCACCGACCACGACCAACTGCTGCTGATCTACACCGCCCGCCCGGGGAGCGAGTCGGCGCAGCGGCTCGAACTGCTGCGGGTGGTGGGACGGCAGGACTTCGGGCGGGCGGAGCCACGGGTGAGCTGATGCATCGTCAACACGTGTGATTCGTTCGCTCGACTTCGTTTTCCGGAGGTCTCATGGCTGAGACGATCGAGACGGCGGTCTATCCGTGATCTGAACTCGGCTCGGCGGTGCCGTCCGAGGTCGTTTCGGATTTGGTGTAGAGGATTTCGCGGGCCTGTTCGGCGGCGCGGGTGATGCTGTCGGAGATGAAGTCGAGGAAGCGGGCGGCGTTCTCGAGGCGGGTGGCGGCGGGGGTGTGGGGGCCGAGGACGGCGGCGCCCTGGCGTGAGGTTTCGACGAGTTGGTCGTTGGATCGGGCGCTGCGGAGCATCGACTGGTACCAGAGGTCGTCGTCGACGATGTAGAGCTCGCGGCGGCGTTCGTCGCGTTGGCGGCGGACGAGGTCCATGCTGTCGAGGAAGGTGATCGCTTTGGAGATGGATGCCGGGCTGACCTGGAGGCGCTGGGCGAGTTGGGACGCGGTGAGGCTGCCCGCGTCGGTGGTGTAGAGGCAGGCCAGCACTCGGGCCGGCATCTTGGGCAGGCCCGAAGCCATGTAGACGGTGGCGAGCCTTTCCTCGTACTCGGCCACGGCCTCGGCGTCGCGTCCGTGCGGCTGGGGGGCTGACTCCGGCCCTCGGGAGGAGGTGGACTTGCGTCGGCGGGCGCGGTGTTCGGTGGCGCGGTGGGCCAGGTCGGGGCGGTAGGCGGTGGGGCCGCCGTTGCGCATCACCTCACGGGTGATCGTCGAGGTCGGGCGTTCGAGGCGCCTGGCGATCTCGGCGTAGGGGAGGCTGTCCGCCAAGCCCAGCGCGATCTGCTGGCGTTCCTGCTGAGTGAGCCTGCCTCCGGGCATCGCGATCTCCTCGGTGATCTTTCGTGGGGCTCCTGATTCCCCCACCATAGCGTTCAGTTCTCACCCATTGCAATGATCTGAGAAGTCATCGTTGCGTTAATTTTAGAGCCGTTGCAACAGTTTCTCGCCTCTTACCTGCAGAGATGCAGATTCTATGCAACTTGCATGTTGTCTTGTTTTGGAAAGCAACGTAGCGTTTCTGGTGTCAGAAACAACGAGCGAGCACAGGAGAGCACGATGCTGAAGTTCGACACCCCCGCCCCGATCTCCGCCGTCCTGGCCGTCCCCGCCGGACGCATCCAGCTCATCGCCGCCGACCGCGC